>JBNMOQ010000312.1:0-6016 GCA_051275055.1 Candidatus Pelagisphaera sp. | reverse complement strand
ACTTGTAGGCTGCGAGCGTAGCCCGCTTGGGACCCATTGCAATAAGGGCGTAGCTGGTTAGGGCCGCCACTTCTAGCATAACGTAAAGATTGAACGCATCGCCGGTAATGACCATGCCGAGCAGTCCTGTTATGAGCAGTAGGAAGAGCGTATAATATTGGGAAACCTTGTCCGGATTCTCGGCAGGAACGCGATTTTTCGAATAGATAGCCGCTAGTAATCCGACACAGGAAACGGCGAGAGCGACTAATGCGTTTAGTCCGTCGATGCGGAATTCAATTCCGAATGGAGGAGGCCATCCCGCCATGAAATAGCGAATCGTTCCTCCTTCGATGACTCGCATCAAAGTGACGATGCAGGCCGCGACCGAGGCTGCGAGGCTCAGAATCGTGAGAGGAAAGCAAACCTTCTGGTAGCGAAAACCCACCAAG
The DNA here is from genome assembly GCA_051275055.1 of Candidatus Pelagisphaera sp. Taxonomy (GTDB): domain Bacteria; phylum Verrucomicrobiota; class Verrucomicrobiia; order Opitutales; family Opitutaceae; genus Pelagisphaera. Next base: position 5,585 of record JBNMOQ010000312.1, on the reverse strand, counting down.
GCCACGATAATGGCGATAAGGAAAGGAGGGAGAAGAATTAAGGCAGGCGATTGTTCAATCATTTGCCGGACTTGATCGTTTCGAGGATTTCGTGTTCTTCGATTGAACCGAATTCTCGATGTAGCTTTTGAGTGATTGCGAGGCCGACTCCGAGAGTACTGACGCCAACGACGATTGCTGTGAGCATGAGGACGTGAACAAGAGGATTCGTGAAATCGTCTGGGTTGATGTGGATATCCGTTCCATGGCTTTCCACCGCTCCGTGTTCGCCATGAGACGTATCCGCTTCGTGGTGATCGCTGTCGCCGTGGGCGGCATGGACTTGGTCGTGGTGAAGGATCGGGATCGTCGCTCCTTCTTTGACTCCGATGGAAACGTAGAAAAGAATGATCGCAGTCTGGAAGATAGACATGCCGATCAATTTCTTGATCAAGTTGTTCTTCGAGATCATCGCATAGAGCCCGATCATCATAATGACGATGTAGACCCAGTAATTGATCTTATTGGAAATTGCTTCGAATAGTTCCATCAGAATTAGAGGCCCTCCTTCATATTGCCGTTGGAGGCGAGGTTGGAATAGATAGAGAACATGATAGCGGTGACGGTGAAAGCCACGCCGATTTCGACTCCCAGCATACTATGCGAGCGGGCTTCGATAGGAGTGACGCCCATCACTTTATGCAGGATGGCGTAATCGAGGAAATTGCTGCCGAGCAGTAAACAGAGGAATCCGAATCCTGCGTAGATGAAGATTCCAGTGCCCGCGAGTTTGAGTATTCGATTTTCGGGCACCCATTTTTGAGCGGCCTGCAAATCGCGAGCGAGTGCGAGGAGAATGAAACTGGCTCCGAAAATAACACCTCCTTGAAATCCGCCTCCAGGACTATGGTGTCCATGAGCGACTACATAGAGGGCGAAGAGCTGGATGATCGGAATCATCAAACGACAAGTGGTTTCGACGATGAGATCCGGCTCTTTGTTACAGAGCTTTTGCTCAGGTATGACTTTGTCCTTTGGTCCGTAGCGACGGAGGATTGCTATGATCGCGATTCCGGCGGTGAAGATTACCACAGTCTCGAACATCGTATCGTATCCGCGATAATCGGCGAGTACGGCAGTGACCATATTGGGAACGCTCGTTTGCGGAAGAGTGTCGGTGATGTACCCTTGTGACAATCGATAGCTATTGGCAGGAGAGTGGGGGTCGCCCCAATCCGGAAAATCGCTGACGGCGGACATTAAGAGCCAACCTGTTAGCGCGACGGCGATGAATGCTAGAATTTTCAATCTGATGACCTCCTTGACGTGCGCAATACCGTAGCGATTAGGAATACGGCACTAACGCCGGCGCCCACCGCTGCTTCAGTGAAAGCGACATCGACTGCCGCCATGCCTGCCCAGAGCAAGCACATGAGAAAGCTGTAAACGCCGAAGATCATCGCGGCGCTGAGCAGGTCTCTTACCTGTAGAGAGATGATCGCTGTGACCACCAAGAAAACGAGAATGATAGAATCGAAGATCCAAATCATGCTTCAGGTTCTCCATTCTCGTCTTTGCGCGTCCAAACCTTTTGGCCTTCGTCTATGCCGGCTTTGATCAGGGCATGCGTGCTGGTTGGTCCGGCCCACATTATGAAAATCGTAATGAAGAAAATCTTCCCCGCAACGAGCAGGTTGGCTATCGAGAAATCGTTGAGTTGGTAAATCGCCATTCCCATCAGAATAAGGAACACCGACATCGTATCGCCTTTACCTGCAGCGTGCATACGCGTGTAGAAATCGGGAAAACGAATGATACCAATTGCTCCGCCGACGAAGAAAAGGAGTCCGCTGAGCACCATGACTATGCAGATGATTTCGTTTATCATGATTTTTGCTCCTTGGTTTCGAGGTTGGCGATTTGCTTCTCCGGATTCACGCGATCGAAGAAGCGAGCTGCCGCGAGCGAGCCGATGAAATTGAGCAACGCGTAGGTCAGGGCGAAATCGACGAACATGTCTACGCGTTTGAAAAGCATCCCGATTATTATGAGCAGAACCATCGTTTTGGTTCCGATCATGTTGACCGCCACGATCCGATCGATTGCGGTTGGGCCGACAATTATCCGGTAGAGTATAGGGAGCATTAGGGCGAAGATCGCGACTCCAGTTAGAGTGAAGAAATTTTCCATCGTTTACTTGCTCTCCGGTTCGAAGATTCGAGCTATCTTGCGTTCCATAGAGTCATCCATGACGCCTTCGGTGGTTGCTTTACTGATCGAGTGAATGAGCAATTCATCGCCTTCGATGCTGATTGTAATGGTTCCGGGAGTGAGGGTGATGGAATTTGCCAACATCCATTTACCGAAATCGGTTTTCAGGTTCGTCTTGATGCGAACGAGGGAAGGTTGGACCTCTGGAATCTCGCCGGACGAGAAGGCCAGTTTTAGAATATGGATGTTGGACAGGAGAATCTGGTAAAGCATCCAGAGAAGGAATCCAGGAAGACGAACGATTTCATTTAGCCGCCCGCCGAAGCCTTTGGATCGATCGACGAATAGGAAACTCGACGAGATAGCAGTGATGAAAGCGGCAGACAACGCACCAAGCGTGAGGTGGAAGGCGTCGAATTGTCCCGAAAATACTATCCAGATTCCGCAGAGGAGTAGGAAAATGCTGAGCCGATACATGAAAGGATACTAGTTAAGAAAGAAGTTCGCTTGTTCAGGAATTCGATTCCTGAAGGAGAACAAAGCGAGCTAGTACGAAAATGCCTTCATTTCTTTTTCACAAGTCTTTTTGGAAAATTGATCGATTCTCGAGTGGATTTTCGGAGATTTTCGGTAGATTCTCCAGGTCATGCTATCTACTATATTGGTTTGCGCGTAGGGGAAACGCTTTATGGCGCCTCGTGAGACGAAGTGATTTTCTAAGGTTTCGAGAAAATTTGTGCGCAAAACCTGAATACTGGCGAAAGTGGTTTTAAATTATTGCGATGAAGACCGATTATAATTGAGTCGAAGGTTTCTACCACCACCTCCAAATTTCCATTAAAGTGATTTTCATTTTCATAGTAGCAATAGCTTTGGGTATCGCGGTTCTCTATCTTGTAGTTTGCAACGCGAATGGCAACCGTTGCTTGAACGTGAAAGTTAAAAATGTGGTGGATGGGAAAACTTTGGAAATCCGCTCAGAAACGGAAAATCGACGCGTTATCTTGGCGGGAATTGGATTCCCTCCGGGAGATGAAAAAGCTCTGACTGATGCCTTTGAACTCGTTGAGGAAGTCGCGCATGGAGGTCAGTTTAAGATGGAGATTCTAAAAGAAGTCGACGGAGTGATGTATGTCGATATTCGAGCTCTCAATGGAGATTCGCTAAACGAGCTCATGCTTCGCAAAGGATTCGCGCGATTCGATTCTCGTGCCATTGGATTCGTCAATTCTATGCTTACTGCTGAAAGCGTAGCTAAAAACGCAAAGGCGGGCATTTGGAATCGACAACGGGAGTTGTTTCGAAACGCATCTAATTCTTTAGCAGACAATGGAGTGATGGGCGATAATTCGCGAATGATCGACCAACTTGACGAAGACGAATCGCTTCGTCTTTGAGCTATTAGAGGGTTAACGGGCACGGGACCCCCATTGCCTGCAGTCAACCGGTTGTGAGGATTATTGACATGCGACCTCTCGCAGGCCGATCATACAGGCGAATTTCCGTTTACTCTATGCCTTCCGAGAATAAGAAAAGTTGTTGCATGCCAACAAACACGGCCCCGGCTCCATGTTGCGGGGGTGGCTCTAAAAGCGTTGAAAAGCCAAGGTCGAAACGCGCATCCAATTACGGTGACAAATCAGGAATGGCATTGATTGACTCAGGTCCCTTTCTAATGGGAACCGATAGCGAGGAAGGCTGGGATGCCGACGGCGAAAAACCAATTAGAGAGGTAGAGCTCGGATCGTATTGGATTTCCAAATGTTGCGTAACTAATCGAGAGTTTGCCGAATTCGTTGACGACACTGGCTTTGTGACCGAGGCAGAGCGATTTGGTTGGACGTACGTTTTTCGGATTTTGGTGCCGAAGTCAGTGTTGAAACGATTGAAGCCTCAGAATGTGCAAGGCTTGGAGTGGTGGTACGGGATAGAAGGCGCGTACTGGAAAAAGCCTGAAGGTTCAGGGTCGAATATTAAGAAGCAGATGGAATATCCAGCGATCCACATTTCTTGGAACGATGCGGTCGCTTATTGCGAGTGGAAAGGGCATCGCCTACCAACCGAAGCGGAATGGGAGAAAGCGGCACGTGGTGGCTTGGAGCAAAACCTTTACGCATGGGGCGATGAGTTGATGCCGGAAGGGAAGCATCGCTGTAATATTTGGCAGGGACAATTTCCCGTTACGAATACAGCCGAAGACGGACATATCGGTCCAGCTCCGGCGAAGTCCTTTCGGGCGAATGGGTTTGGGATGTACAATGTCGCCGGCAATGTTTGGGAGTGGTGCCAGGATTGGTATTCGACTGAACAATCAGAGAGTCGCGATGGACTTGACCCGCAAGGCCCAGAAGGCGGCGATCGGAAAGTGATGAAAGGCGGGTCGTACCTGTGTCACAACAGCTACTGCAATCGCTATCGAGTGGCTGCGAGGACTTCGAATACTCCAGATACGTCGACCGGAAATATGGGTTTCCGAACGGCGATGGATGTTTAATTAACCGCTTGAAGGACGGCCTCCGATACGGAGAGGTCCACGGTTGCCTTTGCGGCTTTTCTTCGGAGGGCCTTTCCAAGTATCGGGCTTGAACGCGTCGTCGGATGGTCCCGGGGGTGGTGTGTCATCTTGGCGAGCAATGCTCGGCTCGGATTGTGGAACCTCTGCTTTTGGAGTATCTGCCGGAGCACTTTCCCTAGACTCGACTTCGGATTTTGCAGTCGATTGAGGGGTATGTCTTGGAAGCGCTTTAGCATCCCCCAAGTTGCTTTCCATCTTTTTGAGCTGCTCTTCGAAGTTCTTGAGCTCGGATTGTTTGCTTTGCAGATCCTCGATGTCTTCTTGAAAATTTTGTCTGGCTTGCTCGAACTGTCGAGATTCATCCTTGAAGCTCGCTAGGTCAACTTTGAGAGTAAGCTGTTCTTCTTTGACGCGATTCTGGAGTTCTCGGAGGGAGATTTCGGCATCGCGTTTGTTGACGTCGATTTCTCGCTGACGACTTTCAAACTTCTCATCGAAAGTACGGTTAGCTTCTTCGAATTTGTCGGTTTTTTCTTGGAGCTTGAAGCGTTCGACTTCGAGCATTCGCTTCTCTTCCTCGAGGTCTTCAATTGTTTGAATAGCCACTTGGCCCACTTCGAGTTGCTCTTTGAGTTTCTCGATTTCCTTAGACCTCTGTTCGAGAATAAATTCTTTTTCGGCGACTTCTTCGCTCGCTTGCTGGTGCAACTCCTGAAGGTTGCGAAGTTCCTCCTTTATTTCTTCGGAAACATTAGAACTCGCTTTGGCTTGTTCGACATCGCGGTTGAGGTCGGTGATTTGAGCTTCTAGATCGAGGCGGGTACCGTTCCATTGCATCTGTGCGGAATCGAGGGCCTTTTGGATTTCCGCGGCTTCGGTT
>JBNMOQ010000311.1:0-6029 GCA_051275055.1 Candidatus Pelagisphaera sp. | reverse complement strand
CTCAGCAGTTCTTCTTCAAACCCGATATGGAGGACGCTCGAGTGTCGCCTGGAAACCAATACCTGAGCTACATCAGCCACAATAATTCTCGTTCATTGATGAACTACGAATTCGAAACAGGAAAAACACGATCCATCCGACCAGAAAAGAACAGCGATATCTACGACTACTACTGGATTAGTCGAAATCAACTTCTTGTATTTAGCCAGAAACTCGGAATCCCAACCGAGATTTTCACAACAACAAACCGCCTAAGCCGCTTTACCCCTGCTGAATACGTAGAGGTATACGATCTATTGCCTGACACTCAGGACAAACTTATCATCAAAGATACAGATCGCAGCGAAAAGTTCTTTAATTTACAGCTACACAATCTCCAATCCGGTTCTCTCAAAACTGTCGCCAAAAATCCAGGACACATAATTTCCTGGTACACAGACAAAGATGGCGTCATTCGAATACGGCTATGGGTCGACGAAAGCGAAGATGATCGATTCGAATACCGCCTCAATGCCGAAAGCCCCTGGAAAGAGATTCATCCTGGCACTGATTCTTTCGGAATTCTCTTTCTGGACGAACCGGAAAAGATCATCGCATTCGTCCGCCCCAAAGGAGAAGCCCACGTAATCGGCCGCTATTTCGACTGTTCTCAAAACGTCGAATACGGAACCCCCATCATTGATCCGGAATACGATGTTATCCCCGACCAATACATGGTAGATCCCGAAAACGAATCAACCTTTGGATTCTCCTACCAAGCTGAAAAACGCGTTACGGTTTGGCTTTCGAATCACCACCAGGAGCTCCAAACACGCATTGACTCGATACATCCCGACACAATCAACGAAGTCCACGGGTTCACGATGAACAACACCCGAGCAATCGTCAGGCGCAGCAGCGATCGAAACCCGGGCGAATGGACTCAATTCGACATCGATTCAGAACAAGAGACACTGATTGGAAAAGAACGACCTTGGATCAATCCAGAGGAAATGGTTTCCACGGAATCAATCGTTTTTCCAAACCGCGAAGGCATCCCTATTCACGCCTTGGTCACTCGACCACATGAAAAAGATGATGAGAATAAGCTTCTAGTCATGGTCCATGGCGGCCCACGGGCTCGCGACTATTGGGGATGGGACAGCGAGGCTCAATATTTCGCCGCGCTTGGATACACCGTATTGAAAATCAACTACCGAGGATCCAGTGAATACGGTCTCGACTACAGCCCGAATGAACACTTGAAAGCAATCAAAGCGTCAATCGTCGATGTGGCCGACGGCGTTCGCTGGGCCCTAGAGCAAGGCTACGCCTCAAAAGACAAAGTAGCTATATACGGTTCGAGTTTCGGTGGCCATGTAGCGCTACGATGCGCCGCGGAAAACCCCGATCTTTTTGCCTGCATCATCGGCTACGCCGGAGTCTACGATTGGGTTAAGGAAATGGACCGTGAATTCAAAGAAGAGCCAATTTACTGGAAACTAAAACTGCATACCTACTACGGCGATTACGACAACGAGAAAGACCTTTGGAGAGAAGCCTCTGCGATCACAATCGCTGATCAAATAAATGCTCCAGTGTATTTGATTCATGGAGGCAGCGATCAAATAGTAGCGTCCAAACAATCGAGACTGATGCGTACAGCCCTAAAAAAGGCGAAAAAAGACGTCACCCTAAAAATTCTCAGTTTCAACAACCACGGAATGGTATCCGAGAAACCCGCCATCCGTTTCTACGAAAACCTCGCCAAGTTCATCGACGAGTCGATGTGACCTCGACGACGAATACCTTTAAGATTACAACGTTGTAATATTAACCGTATCTATTTCCAAAACTGTCCCCCACAGATTGCTCAAATAAACGCCGATACTAATGCTTTAGGACTACAAGAAGATAGGGTTCGTTGTCCCAACGAACCGTGGAAGTGTGATCAAACATTTGCGGCTGCTTGGGACAAGCGGCCCTACCGTAGAATCAATTTGTAAACCTTTTGGCCCGCAGGGACACCTATTTGTTTCGAAGAAACGGCAAGCAAGCGCAGTGAGCGTTGTTTGAACCCCGTTTCATTGAGGTATTGGAACAACGTTCCTCCCTCACTTCGCTTGATCGTCTCTTGTGTCTTCGCTGCGCTCGGCCAACAAGTATCCATTTCGCGGATAAAAGGTTCGAGTTAGGTTCTGGCGATTGCCTACGAGAGTTTAGGCCTTATCTCTCATTCGTCTCCTGGGGAATAAAGATTTTCCTTCCGGACTGCAAATCCCTGGGGTTCTCAATTTCATTGGCCTCCACTATCCAACTGACTCGAGAGCGATTTGCCTTAGCTATACTTGACAGCGTATCCCCCCGTTTAACGATGTACATAGAACCTGTATTCGGAAAAGACGATTAATTCGTATTTGAGACTTCTGGAATCAACGCTTTCGCTTTTCTGACTAACTCGACGAACTCGCTTCTCAAACCATTTGGATCATTCGATCGGGCTGCTCGGGCGCTCTCGATGACATCATCCATATTTAGGTTTCCGTTGTGAGCGGAATCACGGAGTAGCATTCCAAATCCTGCCACGCTAGAGGCGAAACGGAAGTCGGGACTCGCACTCTTAAACTCGCGCTCGACATCGCCGGTATAAGGAAAGTCGACCAATTGGCTGACCTCCTCGTCGGGAGCCTTGTAGCGCAGCTTAACGGTTAACCACTCCTCTGAACCAGTCGCTTTCGCAACGGGGCGCTGATACTTCGATGCATCTACATCTTTGGTATCGAACTCCACTCCCGCAGGTACGACTTCATACAAAGCAGTAACGGTGTGCCCTGCCCCAATTTCGCCGGCGTCCTTCTTATCGTCATTAAAATCCTCTTTGACCAGTTTTCGATTTACATAACCGATAAGGCGATACGCTGAAACTTCAGACGGATTAAAATCAACCTGAATTTTCACATCCTTGGCGATCGTATGCAAGGTGCCGAGCATGTCGTCGACAAACACTTTCCGAGCCTCTTGCTTCCCATCGATATAGGCATAGTTTCCATTTCCCTTATTGGAAAGCTGCTCCATCTTGCCATCCTGATAGTTACCGCCGCCAAAACCGATGGCCGAGAAAAACACGCCCGACTTCGCTTTCTCCTCAATCAAACGGACCAAGCTACCGTCAGCGGTTACTCCGACATTGAAATCTCCATCGGTGCACAAAACCACACGATTGATTCCATCATCGATGAATTTCTCAGTCGCCACTTTGTAAGCCAATTCGATCCCCGCTCCGCCATTCGTCGAACCGCCTGAACGCAGATTATCGATCGCGTGGCGAATTGTCTCCTGATTGTTCGCCGTTGTCGAAGGCAGCGCGAGCCCGGATGAACCAGCGTACACTACGATTGCGATACGATCGTTTCCCCCCATCTGCTCGACAAGCAACTTCAGTGCTTCTTGAGCCAAAGGCAATTTATTCGACTGTCCCATCGATCCGGATACATCCACCAAGAACACGAGGTTCGCCGCTGGGCGCTCATCCTGAGCAATCGTCTTTCCCTTCAACCCGATTCGAACCAAATGATGCTCGGACTCCCAAGGAGCGCTTGCCGATTCAATATTCACCGAAAACGGCGTATCGCCCGTAGGTTCCGAATAATCGTATTTGAAATAGTTGACCAACTCCTCGATCCGAATAGCATCCGGAAGCGGACGTGTTCCTCCTTCGATCATGCGACGCATGTTCGAATAGGAAGCCGTGTCCACGTCGATTGAAAACGTGGACAAAGGATTGTCCAATACGGAACGAAAATTGTTTTCTTCAATGTGATCGTATCCCTCGCGATTAGCTGTAGAAGCCGGAATTCTCGTGGGCAATTGTTGGGCACGTATACGACTGGTATCGGCAAAGCCTCTTTTCCTTTCGAAATTCCCAGAAACCGATTTCAAAGGAGCGTTAAGCACAAGGGTCTGAGATGACGACTCCAATTGACCACTTCCAATTCTGCTCCCAGAAAGCGTCGAGGTAGCAGTGTATCCACTATCTCCACCTGCATCAACCGTAAACGGGGATAATTCAAACGCTTCCTCCGAAGCGTCAAAAGCCGACGATACGATTCGAGGAAGAGACTCACCAGCTTGTGCAGGTCGTGAATCCTCGAAGTTCCGAGTATTATCTAATCTCATTTTCGATGATTCAACTCTCACTTCGGAAAAAACCGTTCCCTCTGCTTCAGGTATCTGCACTGGCGGGGGTCCAGCAAAATTGCCGAGTGGGACAATCGCGTCTGCCGAACGTTGTGCATATCGAAGAAGCTCATCCACCTCTGTCGCACTAAGATCAATCGCGAACTCCTTCGTAACAACTTGATTTTCCGATTTCCTCAGAGCGCCATTGTCGCGGTCCTGTTTTGCTTCTTCAATGTGATATTCTATTGCCGCCGATTCAGGAACATCTTCATTCGCCGTGACCTGATCAACCTCCGCCACAGCCGTATCTATCGGATTAGGCCGCCCTGGCTCTTGCTCGAACAAACCCGTATCATTGTACATTACAATACCAACGGCTCCGATCGCGACACAGGCAGCTACGTTATAAACCCATCCCGGAAACATTAGCAGTTTCCATTTCGATTCACGCTCTTCAAAACGCTCCTCCAAATCGCTAAGCTGATCTTCCGAAAGCGTGTCTTCAATTTCGGCTTTCCCGAATTCGCCTTCGAGCTCTTTAGCCAAAGCGAGCGTTTCCTCGAATTCCTGCGCATCTTCCGCAGTAACATCGAGTGCATCCAGTTCTTTCGAATGCTCATCGAGCGCCTTTGCGGTGAACCGTGGATCGTCTTTTGAAATCTTTTCCATACTCGTATCCTCCTTGCTTATACGGACTCCACCGCTTTCCAGCGGCTTTTCAGTTCCTTCAATGCGTGGTGCAAAACATAGCCCACGTTACCGACGGTCATACCCGTCACTTCGCTGATCTCTTTATAACTGAGACCTTGCTGGAATTTCAGCGTTACCAGCTCGCGTTCTTTTCCCGGCAGCTGCCCGACCAATTCGAGTAGTGATCCCACTCGTTCTTGTGTTCTGGCATCTTGCCCGGACGACTCACCCACACCTGCCAGGCGTTCCATCGTTTCCGGATCTTCAAATAGACTCATTCGTTTTTCCTTTCTTAGTAAATCGAGAGCCTGGTTTCGAGTGACGCGAAACAGCCAATTGGCGAGATGTCCCTCAACATCCCGCCAAGGCTGCTTGCAAAGTTTCAAAAAGACTTCCTGAACGACGTCCTTAGCTCCTTCTCGCTGGCCCAGAATACTGGATGCATAGCGTATCAAAGCTGCTTGATGCGACAGGATGGCTTGATGAACCTTATCCCAATCGCGATCCTCGTTAGTCCTCTTTCCCATAAACTCCGCGTTTCAATCCCATACTCTCATTAAGTAGCGTTCGAAAAGGAAACGTTCCCGGATTGGGGTTTCTTAGAAAAATGATTCGATTCGTTGAACTTCCGGATTAATTATGCCGACACTATCACCAAAAGCTGGGCAAACAGAGTCCGGTTAATTCTGTCTCTTGGTAGGGTTGCTCTTCCCTGACGAGCAACCCTACCAAGAGACACTTACACCTTTCTAATTCAATGACCACCGATCCCATCGCTCAAGCCCTCGCAGGCGCCCTTGAACAAGAACGAGCAGGCGAACCCGCCGCCGCCCTAGAAACGTTCGACAAGGCAATCAAGGAACTCTCGGAATCCGTTCTCTTGAACAGTAACCGCGGATTGCTCCTAGAACGAATGGGCCGATACGAAGAGGCCCTGATCGCTTTCCAAGCAGCCGCCCATGTGGAGAACAATTTCCGCGATCATTACAATGCGGGTAACATGCTCCTATTTCTCGAGCGCTACGACGAAGCGATCGAGTCCTTCCAGTCAAGTATCGCCTGCCGCGACGACTACGCCGAAGCCTGGGTAAACCAAGGCATCGCCCTCCACGCCTTATCAAGGCACGCTGAAGCGCGACAAGCATTCGACAAGGCTCTTTCGATTGACTCCTCATTCTACC
>JBNMOQ010000310.1:0-6041 GCA_051275055.1 Candidatus Pelagisphaera sp. | reverse complement strand
GCGATCGATCCGTCGCTAAGACGGAGTTTCCGCGAACAGATACGAGCGGCCTCTTCGCTGTGAGTGACCATGAGTAGAGAAGTGTTTTCTTCGGTGGTGATCTCCTCGAGAAGCTGGAGAACGGCCTCGCCGTTCTTGCGGTCTAGGTTTCCGGTAGGTTCGTCTGCAAATAGAATTGTGGGACGGTGGGCGATTGCCCGGGCGATAGCGACGCGCTGCATTTCTCCTCCGCTTAGTTGGGAGGGGAAGGCTTCGGCCCTGTCGGCAATGTCCATGCGGCTGAGAAGAGCGGTGATCCGTTGTTTGCGTTCGAGTTTCGGTTTTTTGGCGAGTTGTAGTGGTAACTCGATATTCTCGTAGACAGTAAGGGTAGGGAGCAGGTGGAAGAATTGGAAGACGGTACCTACCTGCTCGCGTCGAACGTGAGCGAGCGCGTCGCGATTGAGAACGGAGAGTTCCTGGCCGGCCAGCCATACTCCGCCTTCGTCAACTCCGGTAACGCCGCTCAGGCAGTGCAGCAGGGTAGACTTTCCTTCTCCAGAGGCTCCAAGTAGAGCTACGCGCTCGCCTGCTTCAATTTGAAGGTCGAGTTGAGAAAAAAGCGTCCTGGTTCCAAAACGTTTGGCGATACCTTGGCAATAGAGCGGGCATGAGGGAAGCGGGTACGGCATGGTAGAAATTAACTAATGGGCGAAAAACGAAATTGAAAGCCTTTGATCTCTCTGAACAAGGAAAGGACAAGGTCTAGGGCAAAAAGTCGAAGGCATTGCGATGCTTGAGCTAGTAGCCAATATTGAGCCTCATCAATTTCCTGAACTAGTGATGGGTCCGCGAATACTGCCGATTGGGTATGGTTCGGTGTCCGATGATGTCGTGGGTGTCTAGATCGGAGACTGTAAATGGGTCGGATTTGCTGCAGTCGCCTAAAGTGAAGCACCCCATGACATCCACGGTTCAGACTCGTTGGGGTCGGAGGAAACGATCAAGTCGCTCCTGGCCTTCTTCTTCTCCCATTAACCAGTCCCGAAAGCTTGAGTATTACACCGGTGGTGCTTGTCGGCGGAGGAAACTCGCCGTCGTGCTCTAGTTTATTTTTAAGAGATGATTTTCAAAAACTTTTCGAGCGACGGCGCGGCTAATTTTTAATCCATCGATTTGCTGGAAAGAACGTTTTTCGAAGCGAGCTTTCTAGGAGGGATAGAGAGCGTTTGCTATGGTTCCCGCTGCGACGAGTTCCGCAATCATGTTATGCGGCGCTGATTCCTTGTAGTAGAATTCTTCGTATTGAGATTCGGATGTATTTGCCGCGTCGAACATTGCGATATGAAGCATGGCCAAATTCCGGAAGGCGAGACAATGGGGGGGGCGATTCTTGTCGGATGTCGTTCCTGAAAAATGCCCCCCGTGTTATCTATTCATGAATCTTTTACGTATTCATAATTAAACGACTAAAATCCCAATGAACTAAAAAAGTGTATAGACGAAGGGGGCTGCAGAACTGCCGGCGAAAATAATCAAGCTTCCCAGCAGCAACAGCGTGAATATTAGGGGAAGCAACCAGAATTTCTTGTTTTCTTTGGCAAACCCCCACAGTTCCACGAAAAGCCCACGAGAGCGCTTATTCTCGACCTCATCGATGCTTTGTTTTCTCCCTTTTAGTTCGGACATTTCACTCAGGTTTCGTCGTCGGCTTAGAATTGCCGAAAATGGGAAGATAGATCTCGTTTCTTTTCGTTGTCGACCCAATAGCTCAGTTGTTTCCGATTTATTCCTTTTATGGGCGAAGGGCGACGAACGACTTTCATTATCCATCCTACCGGAACGATAATGACGTAGTACATAAACGCTAAGGAGATTAGGCTGATGAACCATTCAATCGAAGCGCTAAAGAAGTGCCATGCGAGATGGATCGCTCTACCGGATCGTTCTGAAAGGAAGGAAATTCCGAACACGACCAGAGCGATGCTGGAAAATACGTAGAGTGGCGTCAGGCTAAGCGACTCTTTGAGGAAATAGGAGACGCCTGAGAGGGTCAGGCCTGAGATCGGCAGGCCGAGTAAGAGCGTTGCGGCAAATTTCCTTATGCTTCGCTTGTTGGGATGGGTGTCGATTTTCCTGAGCTCGATCATTGTGTTTGTCTATTGTGGTTGTCCTAATCGAGATCGAAGCTTTCCACGTGGTTTCGGTATCGCTCGAGAAGCGCTCGCGGTTGGGATTCTCTATGAAGGACAAAGTCCTCCAGTACGAGTATATCCATTTCAGTGGCCAGAAAGCAGCGAATCGCGTCACTCGGGGTGTTAACGATGGGCTCGCCGCGGACGTTGAAACTTGTGTTGACGAGAACTCCGCAGCCCGTTGCTTCCTTGAAGCATTTTACCAGCCTGTAATACCTTCCGTCGCGTTCGGCATCCAAAGTTTGTATACGCGCAGAAAGGTCGACATGCGTTATGGCAGGAAGTTCGGAGCGCCGGACGTTTACGCGTTTAGCTAAATCGGGGTCTTCCATTGCCGTCTTTTCTTCTTCGCTGAGCTTCGAGCAAATGGAATTTCTTATCGGAGCTACCAGAAGCATGTATGGCGATTCGCCTGCCAGATCGAAGTAGAGGGAAACGTCTTCTTTCATGACGCTTGGCGCGAATGGGCGGAATGATTCCCTGTATTTGATTTTTAGATTCATACGCGACTGCATCTCGCTCGATCGAGGGTCTCCGAGTATGCTCCGACCACCGAGAGCTCTTGGGCCAAACTCCATGCGCCCATTGAACCAGCCGACAACGCTTCCTTTGACTATTTGCTGGGCAATCGTCTCGAGGAGCGGTTCCTCGTCGCTAAATCGCTCATAGGAAGCACCACAGGCCTGCAGCTCTTTTTCAATTTCTTGCGGCTCGTAGCTTGGTCCTAGTCGCGATCCTTGCATCGAGTCGTCGGGAGAGGCCTCTCTTTTCCGATCTAAGAGCTGGTAATAGGCGAAAAGGGCTGCTCCTAAAGAACCACCCGCATCGCCCGATGCAGGTTGAATCCATATTTTTTTGAATAAGCCGCTCTTATGAAGTTTGCCATTTGCGACGCAATTTAGGGCGACACCTCCCGCCAAGCAAAGGTTGTCGGCGCCAGTTGCTTCTTTAGCGTGCTTGCAAATATTAAGTATGAGGCGTTCAGCGACAATTTGAATACTTGCAGCCAAATTCATGTGTTCCTGTCTGATGGTTTCTTCGGAGCGCCGTCGTTGAAAGCCGAACAGTTTTTCGAACTCGCTGCCAACCATCTCAAGCGTGTGTGGATACGTGAAGTAGTCCATGTTGAGGGCGAAGGAACCGTCGCTCTTTTCGTCGAGCAGCTTTTTTTCAATGAGAGAGACGTACTCCGGTCGCCCATAAGGCGCTAGACCCATTAGCTTGTATTCACCGCTGTTGACGCGAAACCCAAGGAAGTAGGTGAAGGCGCTATAGAGCAACCCGATGGAGTGGGGGAATTTCAGGCTCTTGAGCATTTCGATGCGATTGCCTTCGCCATAGGCGATGCTCGTCGTGTCCCATTCTCCTACTCCATCTATCGTTACGATAGCCGCCTTTTCGAACGGGCTTGGAAAGAAGGCGCTCGCTGCGTGAGACATGTGGTGCTCGATAAAAAGTACAGGGCTGTTAAAGTCTTTCCCAAGCGCCTTGCGGATGACGCGAGGATGGTGAAGCTTGGTCCGCAGCCATTGTGGAATCGCCCGACAGAATGAACGAAAACCGTACGGAACATAGGCTAGATAGGTTTCTATAAGCCTGTCGAATTTCAGAAAAGGTTTCTCGTAGAAAGCGACATAATCAATTTGCGCCTCGCTAATATTCGAATTTTCGAGGCAGTAGGAAATCGCGTTGCTAGGAAAGCTTTCGTCGTGTTTTTTTCGCGTGAAACGCTCCTCTTGAGCGGCTGCCTCGATTTTGCCGTCACGAACGACCGCAGCTGCGCTGTCGTGGTAAAAAGCTGATATACCTAAGATCGTTTTTGACATTATAAGGTGAGGATAAAATTAGCCCTCAGTTTTCAACGCCCGCCGATTCGTCATGAATCCGATCGTAGATTGACGAGTGAATCCGGTCGGCTGCCAGTCGATTTCCTGGAATGTTCCAGTGGGAATCCCGCACTCGATAATAATCGTTTTGGCTGTTTTCGAAGAATGGATACAGGTCGATCAATTCAATGTTTTCTTGTTTTAGTCTCGCTGCCAAGGCCCCGTTTGGAAGCTCTGGGTTGAATGGTCTATTTTCTCCTTCTTCCCTATACGCCTCGATTACTTGCTGTTGAAGAGAATGGTTTACTTGGCCCTCGTCGGGAATAAGAACGACGATGAACTCGGCATCGATTCGTTGACATAATTCCTGGATCTCCTTGAGATAGTCCAATGTTACTTCGAGCCTTGCCTGGAAAACGCTGTTTGGTGTCAGGCATATCTTCAATCTGCTTTTTTCGATTTGGAGATAGGTTTCTATATCAAAGTTGGGGCAATCGTCGCAGTAATCTCCTTTGTGGTATATCATTTTACCGCCACCACCCTTGAAAATCGTTACGAGATAATGAACAAAGGTCGCAAGATACGATCGAATTTCAGGCGGTGTATCGATTTCTTTGTCAAAATCATTCCCAATAAAGAGTGAGAGCAGAACCATATCCGGATCGAGCCGGATACCCTCTCTTCCTAGCAGATTCAGATAGTGGATCGGTTGGATGCCCGGTATTCCCATGTTCAGCACCTCCACGGATTTGTTTGGCGTATCCAGTTTATCATCCAACAAGGTAAGATAATTGTATTCGTAAGGCGGGATCCCGAATGCAAAAGAGTCTCCTAAGCCTAGAATTCGGTAAACGTTCTCCTGTTTTGCCTCGAACTCCACGTCTTTAAAACCGAGTGAGTTGAGCTTGAAACCCCAATCCATACTGTGAGGCTTCGCTCGATACCGATCATAGGAGTCGCTGTAAAAAACGAAACTCGGGCGAAAGTGATGGAATGCTCTGAGAGCGAGCTCGCCAGAAACCAAGCAGATCAGGATGGGGATCAATATGTAAAAGGCTTTTATTGGCCATCCGGATCGCCTCGTGGGCTTGGTTAAAGACATGAGGGCCTTATTCAAGACTTCGCGACGAGGTTCAATCCAAAACTGAAGTGAGTAATTCGTTGATACTCCTTCGCTTCAAGCTGTAGCGCTCGCTGAGAGGTGGGAAGGTTCAGGCTGTTGATAGGAAATTTAATTGTTTCAGATTGGTTCGCAGGGGATGGCAGGAGGTTTAATTGGTCCGTTTCGCAGGCCTTTTCGGATACTCGTGAACGATTGGGAGAAGCCGATAGTAGTTGGTTTTTGGAAACAAATTAGAGTTTCAAGAATCAAGGACTGACCCTTTCGTTCCTACTGAGCAACTGATGGTTTTTAGATAGAGAAAACTCAAAAAACCTTACTCCACTGACTTGTCAGGGGTCCTTATTGGCGAGCGACAGCGGGAACGATGACTAAATCCTCAACCTCGATTACGTCATCGCTTCGCTAGGATACCTCGGCGGGCCGAGGTAAATAAGGATGGCTCCTGCGTCGCCAATGAAGGTTTGAACCGCATCAGGAAGGGCTCGTACTCCGAATGAATCAAGCGATCATTGATCGAGTCTGACCGCGTTTTCGGGGATCCAGTGGTCCTTGTCGCGTTGACGTTTAATCTCCCACGCAGCTTTGGCGCTTTGGATGTGCGCTTGCGGACGGTGCTCGAGGGGCTAATTCGGATCGAGACAGGTATCCGCTGAAGGAGCGGGAGTTGGTGAGCAATTGAGTGCCCACAGATTGCACGGATGATCACAGATAAGGTAGCGGCCGATCTCCGAGCGGCCATTGAACGATTCAATCGTTGAGTTAATGATAGCAACTATGGCCGCTCGGAGATCGGCCGCTACCATTTGGCAAAGGTCCTACGTTTAGACCTCGGCGTGGAGTCTACGATAATTTTTTCAGTGTAATCTGTAGGATGGGTCGCTGACCCGTCAGTCAAGAGAGGAGGATTGTCGCCTCAGC
>JBNMOQ010000309.1:0-6042 GCA_051275055.1 Candidatus Pelagisphaera sp. | reverse complement strand
AATCGGCTTTGCAGTCACGCCCGGCAACTCCACTTCATGCGACTGCAGCGTCTGAGCAAACCAAAGAGCCATTCTTTATCGAAGAACCGTAACCACCGAATTCGAGACAGCTTCCAATAAGCATCAATAGATTCGCTATTCTATTTTCCATTAGAAAATTAATTCACAGAGTAAAGCGCCCCGACACTAACTACTGTTTCGGCAATGGTCGGATGCGAATATTTCGCCAACCCATTTCGTAGGTACGATTATCATTCATACCATGAACCTGAAGGGCGACGAATCCGTGCGGATGCGTTTCGTAAGCTTCTTCGTTCGTCACGTCGTCGATTAGATGACCATTCAACCACGTTCGTAGCCGCGCACCTTGAGCAACGATGCGAAGCTTATTCCACGATTTGTCGACGTACTTCTGATGGCCTTTGTCATAGGTGTAATCAGGATTTAAATACCCTACACCCATCGCCTCTCCGTAGATAAATCCAGTAGTCGGTTTATCCATACCTTGAAATTGACGAATCTCGAGCTGCGGTCCCCAGACCCGCCCTGCAAGGTTGGCGAATCCTTTGCCCACGGTCTGCGGTTTGACCCGCGACCGAAACTGAATTCCTTGATTCGTGGTGTCATCCACAATTACCTCAACTTCCAATTCAAAATTGTCGAACTGCTGCTTCGTGCACAAAAACGAATTCTGACTCCAGGGATAGGTACGTCCAATGATCACCCCATCCTCAACCGAGTATTGATGCGAGCCATTCATGTGCACCCAACCGTCCAGAGACTTTCCATCGAAAAGCTCAATCCACTCGGCATCATCGCTTGTAGTAGAAGTCAGGTCCAAATCCTCATGATCCTCTGGCAAGGCAAATGCTACAATCGAATCTCCAGACTTCGTACCATTCTTTCCGCCCCCTCCAGCGATAATTACCACGTATTGCTTTCCATCGACTTGATAGATTGTCGGCGTCGCATAGCCTCCCGCAGGCAATTGGCTTTCCCAGAGGACCTTCCCCTGATTCTTATCGAATGCTCGGATCTTTTCGTCAGCCGTCGCCGCAATGAAAATGACCCCGCCGGCGGTAGCAACTGCCCCACCATAATTAAGCGTACCCGTATTCCGTATACCCTTTTCGACTAAATGGGGATACTCCCCCAAAGGCACTCGCCAAAGAATTTCGCCTCTCAATAAATCAATGGCATTCAAGGTTCCCCAAGGCGGCTTGATCAATGGAGTTTTCTCATCGTCGCGAAACATCAAATACCCGTCCGCCAGGAATAGAGATTCCACGTCATTTTCTCCAAGGCCCTCAGCTTCTCCTTCGGGACTGGCGACATAAGCCGTTACTTCATCGAGTTCCTTATCTGAAAGTTGAGAGAAGGAAGGCATAATCCCTCGCCCATCGCGAATCGTCGCCCTCAGTTCCTCAATCGGCTTACCCAAATTCTTCAACGGAGGAAAAATCGGCGGGACTCCATTTCGCCCTACGCCATGACAAGTCGTGCAGTTCTTTTGATAGATCAACTGACCTCTTTGGGCCGCGGTTAACACAACGCCTTCCTTTGGCTGAAGCACCTCTTTCAATCGATTGATTCCCGGCAATTCATGAGAATTCACGAACATCGTATTCGTTATCGGATCGAAAGACGCGCCCTGCCATTCCGTTCCGCCCAAGGTGCCCGGCATTGTGAGCGTCCCTTGCTTGCTTGGAGGCGTATAGAGATAGCCCTTTTTCAACTTCCGAAACTTCTCCAAAGCGAGAGCCTTATACTCAGGAGTTATATCGAGTAAATCCGCCTCCGTTATTTCTAGTCTATTGAGCGGTGGCGGTCGCAATGGTATTGGTTGGGTTGGATACGCTTTTTCACCTGCTATATCCGATTGAGGAACGGGCATTTCGGCAACCGGAAAAACCGGTTCTCCCGTATCTCTATCAAGAACGAAGGTTAGACCCATCTTAGTCAATTGCACGACGACATCTCGCTTCTTCCCTTTATCGCTCACTGTCGCGAGTACCGGCGCGGAAGGATTGTCATAGTCCCAAAGATCGTGGTGCACTGTCTGATAGTGCCATTTTCGCTCACCAGTCTCGGCATCGAGGGCTAGCACGCAATTACCGAACAAATTCATGCCGATACGATTTCCGCCATAAAAGTCGAACGACGGCGATCCGGTAGCGCAGTAAACCCATCCTCTCTCTTCATCTAAAGAAAAACCGCCCCAAGGGTTCGCCCCTCCATAAGTTTCACCCTCTACCCATTCCCAGGTATCGTATCCAAATTCTCCTTTCTCCGGAATTGTATGGAATATCCACTTGAATTCGCCCGTTAACGTATCGTAAGCACGCACGTCGCCCGGCGTGGATTCGTAACCTTCCGGCACTCGCGAACCGACAATGAGAAAGTTCTTATAAACGATTCCCGGACTCGTAACCTCGATCGAAGCCTTTTTGTAGTCGATCCGTAGATTCTTTCTCAAATCGATGTATCCACCTTCTCCAAACGATTTTATCGGAATACCCGTTTTCGCATCCAATGCGTACACACGGTTTTTTACAAAATGGAAAATTCGCCCACTTTCGCTATCGTCGAAATACACGACTCCCCGCGTTCGCCCTTGGAGCTTCCGGTTTTCTTCATTGTATTCAGACGATTTAAAAACCCACACCTCTTTTCCAGTAGCAGCATCCAACGCCACCGCATTTAAACTGTAGGTCGAAAAGTATAGCAACCCATCAACCATGATCGAGTTGACCTGCATAGATGACCGTTTACTTGAATCACCCGTATTATATTCCCACGCTTTTTCTAAGTTGTGCACGTTCGCCGCGTGAATCTGAGCGAGCGTAGAGTATTGATTGGCTTTGCTATCCCCACGATAGACTTTCCATTCCGAATTCGGATCATTGACTGATTGACCGATCAGAGTAAGCCCGAACAATAGGGAAAAAGCGGCAACGAGGGGTATATTGGGAGATTTCATGAATACAGTATTTCAATTTACAATAATACAAAACAACCAGAATTTCATTTAGTCTAGACCGGACGATACTTAGTACTATTTCGCCACGAAGAACTTCTCAATTGTTTTCAGCCAGTATAGATCGCTTTTGAGTTTGGCTATTTTGGCCCGTCGAGCTTGGAAACCTTGTACACTTTCAGGTTATCGAAATCGATGGTCGAGCCGTTAACGGTCATGCCGAACTTCGTTTTCGTGGAATGGGCGATTCCTGGAGACCGAACCCCAGCGACCCGCTTCCCATCAAGGTAGGCCTCCATAAACTCTCCGTTGATCACAACGCGAAGGCGATACCACTGACCCGTGTTCATGTCCACTGTACCGCTATCGTTCTTGTCCTTTAGAAAATTGGCGAGCCATTCCTTCTTATCTTTGGGAAGATTAGCGTCTTTGCGCATCGCTCGAATATCCAGATTATAGATACCCGTCTTGTCATCGCTTACGGTCATTTTGTTCGGGCTGATCGATACACGACAAATGTGGCCTGCATGGACACTCTTTTCGTTTTCATCATCGATTACAAAATTGAAACGCGTTCCGCCGTTAAAACGGATATCGATTTCGATATCAATGTCCTTGAAATCTAGGATCTTCCGCATGACCGATCCATGTCCGTCGTTTGTTTGCTTCCCTACCAGTATGCCGTCGACAAACGTCCACGCCTCTGAACCTGCAAGAGCAGTCTTGTATTCAGAACCAAGCTCCGAGCGTCCTTCGAAATTGTCCTCGAAGATCAACTCGCGCGAATCTTTCGCCTCAATCAATGAGGCCGACGCAGATAAGAAAACCAAAGAGACTATTAGCTTTAAGGCGTGTTGTGTTTTCATAATGGCACTCAGGTAGCAGCGTGTACCTACTTATGCCATTTTTTATAGAATTTTGGACCTTTATCGAAGGGTCGAGTTTAAAAAGAGCATCCTATAATTCCAATAGACTGCTAAATAGGGTAAATTCGCTCTATCTCTATCCTGTAGGAGCGGGTTTGTCCCAAACGCTTCATAAATCGACTGAATATCTGATTGTCAGGATCCGCTTCCAGGCTTCGTTTTCAACTACGCCGGACTAACGTCGCGGATACAGGTCGACTGATGTCTATAAGGTTTTAAGAGAGTCGAACTGGCCCTGAGATAACGAAACCTGCTGTCGCATCAGCGACACCTATGTCGCCGTTGGCGACCCTGACCATTCCACTTGATCGCAAGCTTGTCCAAGGCTGTCGTAAGCTCACTTTAAGTGGTTTTACAATTTGCTAGTGATCAAATCTTTAGTTTGTACTAGATTAGAAGTTTATGGAATAATTCACCTAGTATTATGAATACTAAGAGTTTACTTAACAGCCCCTAAGAGACTGTTTAATAAGTCCAATTGCTTCGATTAGATCAACTGTAGGGAGGGTCGCTGAACCGCCTATTAGGATGAGATGTCGCCTCAGCGAGACGACCTACAAAACGAATTTAGCGTATTGGGTTTCAATTGTGCTATTCTTTCCGACTTATTAAACGGCCTCTAAGATAATCATCGCAATTTCTACGTCGAATTCTCAACGCAGCCATATTTCGTCACCCGCTTATGAATACGGATACTACCCAATTCGGTAGCAGTAATACACATCGTCAACCGTCAACCCGAGCGTGATCGCGCGAGGATCATATTCATCGCGATTTAGCTCGTAGGCCACTTTCAGAGACTGGCCTTCTTCAACATCCATTGGTTTGAACGGAAAATGGATTTGCCGCCAATGCGTCAATGGAGCATCCGGTCCCGTATCGAGTCGAACTGACGGCGAAAGCTGGATTGAAAACCAACCGACGAACCCGTCAAACCGAGCAGTACGCTCCATCTTGAATTCAAGCTCGCCGCGTACCCAAGGATCTTCTGGCGAAGCCGTAGCGAGATCGAGCGAAACCATGGGTTGCCCCTCGGCGAGCTTCGACTCACCAGGGACTTCTATTTGAGAAGAGATTTCCTGGTTTTGCTCCATTTCTTCGAGAATCGAATAATCGATCCCGTGAACCGGCTCCCGCCAAAATCCAGGACCTTGCCCATCGTATAGTTCAGGACAAGCTATCGGGGCCAAAAGAACGTCGACCTCAGAAGGAATCATCACGCCGCCGGGTTTTAGATTCTTATCCCTCGCCACGATCAAATCGTCCAGCATCGCTTCCGCAAAGGCCATATGACCCAGCCACTCGCTAACGATCACATCTGTCGTTTTTTCCAAGTCAAAAGCGCCAGCGTCGCATCGGACAATATCAACGATACCGGTCAGATCATTCGCATCGACCAGTTTTTCCGCAATCTCGGCGATATCCGAATTATCCAGGCCATACACTTTTTCCGCGCCAGCCTTAGCAGCCAATATCGCCAAAAGTCCCGTGCCCGTGCCAACGTCAATCACCTGATCTCCATCCTTAACGACTTCCTTGATTGCCGCCGCAAATGCATCCGTTCGGGGCTTATCCGAAACCATGTAACGCTGAAGCCCAAGGCCCCCGTAGATGAAGAAATACTGTTCCATCACCAAGCGCATAGGTTCTAGTAACCCCGTGGCAAACGAAAAAGCCCCGGAGACCCGAAAACGGGTGCTATTATTTCTGTCACCTTTAGCTCCTTCTACAAGCTGTAGGATGGGCTAACCCGTCAACAGACGGAAAAGTGTCGCCTCAGCGAGACGACCTACAATTCGATCCTTGTAGGACGGGGCGCTGACCCGTCAACAGAAACAGAAATGTCGCTACAACAGGGGCTAACGCCCCAAGATAGCAATGCCCCAAACGACTCCTCCATTAGTATCTTGAAACCTGATACAGACTAGCACTATTGACACTTTCCTGACAATCTTACGCCTCAATTCCCGTTTTTGAAAGAAGCCACCTCTTAGTCTCAAAAAAATCGGTGATCTTTTCCGTAAACAGCTATTTTTCAATAGCTTAAATACTAACAACTAACAAACTAAAGCATCACTTAACGCGAGCTTACGACAGCCTTGGACAAGCTTGCCATCAAATGGAATGGTCAGGGTCGCC
>JBNMOQ010000308.1:0-6069 GCA_051275055.1 Candidatus Pelagisphaera sp. | reverse complement strand
GTTACTGGTTCGTCGCATCCTGGCGTGAGCGGAGGGCATCAAGCTGAAGGCAGTATCCTTTCCGCTGCTCCGTATTCGCGGAATGCTACGTTTAAGAATTCGATTTCTCTCGATCAGTATTTGGCGAAACACCAGGGACATCACACGCGATTTCCATCATTGGTCCTCGATATCAATGGAACGACGAGCGCGTCTTACACGGAATCGGGCAGTATGATTCCTGCAGAGGAGTCGCCGTCTAAAGTATTCAATAAACTCTTCATCGCAAATACGCCCGAAGAGAAAGAGCGGCAAGTCGAGCGCTTGAAGCAGGGACGAAGCATCATGGACGTTGTTGCTGCAGATGCAAAACGTGTAGAGAAAAAGCTAGGCCATGGCGATCGCGAGAAAATGGATCAGTACTTTACGTCAGTTCGTAATTTTGAAAAACGCTTGGGCGATGCTCAGGAATGGGCACGTAAGCCAAAGCCGAAAGTGAACGCGGGAATTCCAGTAGATATTGAGAACAGCGACGCGATTATCGATCGCAAGAAGCTGATGCTCGATGTTATGTTTCTGGCTTTGCAGACCGATTCGACCCGTTTTATTACGGTCCATTTAAATGGAGAGGGTGGGGCCGTGCCTCTCGAAGGTGTGGATGAGGGGTATCACACGCTGAGCCATCATGGACTTGATGAAGAGAAACTGGATCAGCTGACATTGGTAGAGTCCGAACTCGTCCGGAAATGGGGCGGTTTTGTACGCGATCTTAAAGGCGCTAGTGAGTCGAACGGTACGATGTTGGATACAACGAGCGTCTTAATGACTTCTAATCTAGGGAATGCGAGTTCGCATGACAACAGGAACATGCCGGTCATGCTAGCCGGTGGCGGTTTTAAACATGGTCAGCATCTCGCTTTCGATAAAACCAATAATTACCCACTGCCGAACCTCTATCTTAGCATTTTGCGACGACATGGTTTGGAATCTGAACGTTTTGCGACCAGCACTGGTGAGATGGATGGTTTAGAAATGGCGTAGTCCGATTTTTGGATCAATTCTGTAACTGATTTTATATTACAATTCCATGATGCGTCGTCTGGTTTTCGCTTTTTTACTTTCGTCATTACCCTTCTCGGTTTTGGGTAACCGTGTTGAGGCCGCGAAGCTGCCTGAGCCTGTTCGAGAGTTCTTCGACTTGAATTGCTTTGAATGCCACAATGAAGTGGATAAGGAGGGTGAGCTCGATTTGGAGTCGCTGGTATTCGACCCTTCGAATCATTCGACAATGGACCTTTGGGCTTTTGTTCATGATCGCATAAAAAGTGGAGAAATGCCTCCGCCGGAGGATTCTTTGGTCGAGCCAGGTGAGCGATCCGAGTTTCTGAAGAATTTCGAGAATGTTCTGCATGACGTTTCTCGCGAGGAATTGATGTCGAAAGGACGGGTCAAATTACGCCGACTTAGTCGTATCGAATTTGAGAATACAATACACGATCTGCTAGGGGTTGACATTCCGGTTCTCGAGTTTTTGCCAGAAGACCTGACGATTGATGGCTTTAGTAATATCGCTGAAGGACAACAGGTATCCTATCATCTGCTTCAGAAGTATCTCGAGGTCGTTGATCTCATGCTTGAAGAGTCCTTTCAACGCGCGATCGATCCACCGATGCCTGCGTCCGATCCTTTGTCCAAAGACTTGTGGCCCATCGAAGTCGACCCGTTTGCCACTTCAAAGCTGCCAACGATCTTTTTTTACGAAGGCTATAAGACATTTCTGACTAGTGAGAATAAAACCTACCGTTATGAAAATGGACAGTTTGTGGATACGAATTCTACCTTGGATTTACAGGGAACTCTCGCAAGAAATGCCGAAATTGCTGAGATTCTAGATTCTAGGCCCTACAAGCGAAGTTTTCTCCCAAATGAACTGGGGGTCGGTCAGGAACGAATTTTGAATGAGCGTCAGGGCATTTATTATAAGGAAAAGGAACAAATTCTTAGTTTCCCGACAACTCAAGGTTTTCACGGCCGGATGGCTGGCACGGAAGCGCCTGAAACCGGTTGGTATCGAATCAAGATAAAAGCTAAGGCCCACAACCCGCCTGAAGGGCGTAATGTCTGGGGGCGGATTCATACGGGAATTCTGCGAGCAAAGGCACCTGCGGTTTATTGGGTCGGTAAGTTCGAAGCCACTCGGGAATTGCAGGAGTTCGTATTTGAATCTTGGATCCAGAAAAGTCATATTATCGGTGTTCAGCCTGTAGACAAGACAATCGATTGGGTTTCTTCTAAGGCTATCCAGGATTTGTCTGTCATTAGTGACGGAATTGCGGGGATCGCGGTTGAAAGTCTAGAAGTCGAGCGTATCTATCCGGGGCTAGAGACTCGTGATCTGAGACGTCGATTGTTCGATAATCTCAAAGTGAAGAAGGGAGCGCTCATCAGTACACGGCCTCAATCCGATTTGAAAAAGCTGGTTAATCGTTTTGCGGAGGTCGCCTTTCGGCGACCTGTATCCGACTATGAGCTTGAGCCTTACGTTTCGTTTGCGAAAGAGGAACTAGACTCAAGCGGTTCGTTTCTAGAGGGAGTAAAGGCTGGCTATCGCGCTATTCTCAGTTCCCATCGTTTTATTTATTTTACCGAAGATGCCGGCAAGCTCGATGACTATAGTATTGCTTCGCGATTGAGCTATTTCCTCTGGAGCAGCCCTCCTGATGAGACGCTTCTGCAGCAAGCAAAACGCAACACTCTGTCGCGTCCCGAAAACCTTAGGGCTCAAGTAGAGCGCATGCTGAACGATCCGAAGGCGGAAGCGTTTGTTAAGAATTTTGCCGATAGCTGGCTTGAGCTGCGAGATATTAGCTTCACCACGCCCGATGCAAAACTCTACCCGGAGTTCGATGAGATTCTGCTTCATTCCATGTTGGATGAAACCTATGCGTTCCTCGATGAAATGATTGAAGGAAATTTGAGCGTGACCAATATTATCGACTCTGATTTTGCCATGCTCAATGAGCGTCTAGCTAGGCATTATGGAATCGAAGGCTTTGACGGAACAGGTCTCCAAAAGGTAGCTCTAAAGCCGGAAAGCAGAAGAGGCGGAGTCATGACTCATGGGAGTGTGCTGAAGGTTACGGCCAATGGAACCACGACCTCGCCGATTATTCGTGGAGTTTGGCTTTTGGAGCGGATTATGGGTAAGCATATCCCGCCGCCACCTGATCAAGTCCCTGCAGTTGAGCCAGATATTCGAGGCGCCGTTTCGATACGCGATCAATTGGACAAACATAGGAATACAAAGGCCTGCATGGCCTGTCATAAGATAATCGATCCTCCTGGGTTCGCTCTCGAAAACTACGATGTAATTGGAGGATGGAGACAGAATTACCGTGCAATCAATCCAGACAATAAAGATTGGACGGACGGTCCTGAAGTTGATGCGAGTTACAAGTATCCTGATGGGAAAACCTTCAAAGATATTTACGGTTTTAAGGAAATAGCTCTTTCTAATACCGATCAAATCGCCCGCAATCTGGTTAATCAGGTAATGACTTATTCGACGGGCGCGGAGATCGAATTCGCCGATCGTCGTGAGATCGACGAGATAGTTGAGGGATTATCCGAAGACGATTATGGATTCAGATCGCTAATTCACGCGGTAACCCAAAGCGATATTTTTCTGTCGAAGTAGCAGCTGTCTTTCAGTTATCACTGTGTTTATCTTGTATCTAAATTATACTAAGCGTCATAATAAATCTTATTTTTTGTAGGTCGCTTCGCTGAGGCGACACGCGTACTGGAATGGCGGGTTAGCAACCCGCCCTACAATATCAAATCTCAATTTTATGCTGATGCTTGGTATAATGTATATTAGATCTGAGCCCTCGTTTTGTTCTCAATCAACCATCTATCCCTATGACAAGCGTCACTGATTCGATCCCGAAGTTTAACTGTTTTGAGCTGCGTCCGCTGACCGGCAGCATTGGCGCTGAAATTGTTGGCATAGATCTCAGCGCTGCGAGCGATGAGATGATAGGAGATGTGCATAGAGCTCTTGACCACTATCATGTACTGGCAATACGAGATCAAAATCTAGATCCTACTTCCTTCCACGAAGTGGCGCGCAAGTTCGGACCTTTTAGTGGGAATCCTATTCACACGCCTCTCGATGGTTTTGATGACCTCGTACGTTTTACGCGAAGCGCTGAAGATTGCGGTCCGGTGGTAGGTGAGGACTGGCATATGGACTTGGCTTGGATGAAGAATCCTCCGGCGATTACGATGCTTTATGGCGAGGAGATTCCGGCGGTTGGTGGAGATACTTTATTCGCCAGCCTTTCTGCTGCTTATGAGGGACTGTCGGAAGCTATGCGTTCACTCATTCGTGATTTGATAGGAGTACATTCAGGCAAAGGTGTTTATGCGCTCAACGCTGCGCAAAAGGCCTTTTCGGTTAGAGCAAGCGGACAAGTTGCCGATGATATCGAGACCGAGCATCCGTTGGTTTGTTGCCATCCAACCACAAAGCGCCCGCACCTATATATAAGTGGCTCTCTCATCCGTTTCGTCGGTATGACCGAAGCTGAGAGTCGGCCGATTATCGAATTTTTGAAATCACACGCTCAGCGTTTGGAATTCACATGTCGGCTTAGATGGGCACCTGGTACGGTGACTATGTGGTTTAATCCCTGTCTCATGCACGCGGCTATCAATGACTATCCCGGTAAACGTCGTGTTGTCTTGAGAACCACTGTAGCCGGATCGCCGCCGATGGCTGCAGGAGGGTGAATGATGGTGCTTCGTTGCTAATGATGGTAGCGGCCGATCTCCGAGCGGGCATTATTGTTGAATCAGCCACCGGCGAGTCGGTGACAATCTCTGAACGATTACATCGTTCAATGACCGCTCGGAGATCGGTCGCTACCATTTGAATACATCGGGGTTTTCCTCGTTGGAGTTAGTTTGAGTCCACGCGAGTCCCTTGCGTAGCTACGTCGCAGCGCGGCGTGGTTTTAGTCGAGTTCCAGGTATTTTGACGCGATGAGGCCCGAGTATGTTCCAGTTACCGCTTTCGCCAGATCTTTACGTCGTCCACGTGAGCGTTGCGGGGGACTAGTAACCTGAGGAGGCGTTTGGTTTCGTGGGCGAATCCTTCTGATTTGAATACGCCGACAACTTTTCCGTCTATCGAGCAGGTGATTTTGGCGCCTTTTACCGTGGCGTACGCTTGATGCCAATCTCCTGTATTCAATTTATGTGGAAAACTTTTGCTCTTTGTTTTAAGGTCTTTTTCTTGGGCCTTGGTCATCGAGTTGCTCTTTCGGGCCTCACGAATTTCAAGATCCATTATGCCGGTTTTCTGGTCGGTAATATCGACTTTACTAGTCCCTATCGTGATTTTGAAAAGATGTCCTGCCCAAACGGATTTCAATTCAAGATCGGCGAAATTGAGCGTTAACTCATCGTCTGGATCGTCGAACATGAAGCGAAGGCCGAGCGTTCCGTCTTGAAAGTCGAATGCATGCCGAAAGGAAGTAGCGTGATTGGCTTCGGCATGAGTGTAGAGGTAGACATGTCCATCACGCAGATCGACTTCCTTGTGACCTTTAGCAGTCTTTTCGCTACTGGTTGTCCATTCGTTACCCGGTTCGTTTTTGAGCTCTTGTGATTCGGTTCGCTCGAAGGTGTCTTCGAAAATCAGTGTGCCGTAGTTGTCGGCGAATACGTGGTTTACGAGCCCTACCGTCGCTAGCAAGATGAGATGGTGAATTGATCTTTTCATGAGTAATGGTTCAATCGATCTTGTTTAGGTAGGGCAATGACGTCCCGGCGTGCCGCATTTTATGATCTTCTTGAGTGGCACGCCAGGACGTCGTTGCCCTACCTTTCAAAAAGGATAGGCTAATTCTTACTTCGTGCGAAAGGTATCGCTGCTAATAAGCGCGAGTAAAAGATCTTGGAAGCCGTTTCCGTTTTTATGGTTTTCAAGAACGATGGTTTCGATTTCTTTTTTCTCTGCGTAGTTCGGCACGCGACCGGTTGCGTACGTTAGGAGCTTTTCGGAGAGGCATTGGGAAAAGAGGT
>JBNMOQ010000307.1:0-6124 GCA_051275055.1 Candidatus Pelagisphaera sp. | reverse complement strand
TGCGTGAGCGTCATATTGTATTCGTTGACTGCCTTTACGATGAAATCGGTTCTTAGGGAGCCGCCGGTTTCTACGATGTGCTGGACGTTTGAGCGATTCGCCCGGTCGATGTTATCGCGGAATGGGATGAACGCGTCGCTACCAAGGCAGATGTCCTTGTATTGACGATTCCATTCGGAGCGTTCTTCGCGACTGATCGGTTCTGGTCGCGTATTAAAATTCTGGAGCATCATTGATTCCTCATTGGCGCTGAGCGAGTCCCAGAGAAGGAATTGATCGATGAGATTCGTTTTATCGACTTTCTTGAGACCGTCCTTGAAATCTAGGCCACGAACTTTCGGGTGACGCTGCAGGAACCACTTATCCGCTTTATCCGAAGCTAGACGCGTGCAATGGATCCGAGATTGTTGACCAGCGCCAATGCCAACGATCTGTCCATCGTAGGCTAGGCTAATCGAATTGGACTGCGTGTATTTCAAGGATATTGCGGCTACGAGCAAAGTCTCGATTGTTTCGTCGGAAATGTTTTTGTTTTCGGAAACGACATTCTGCAGGTCGGCTTTTGTGATGAGACGACTGTTACGAGTCTGTCCTAGGCGAATGCCAAAGAGATCACGTTCCTCGATCCCTTCAGGCATGAAGTCGTAATCGATCTCGAGAATCACGAAACCGCCCTTCTTCTTCTTTTTGAGTATTTCTAGAGCTTCAGACTCATAGCTCGGCGCGATAATGAGATCGGAAACTTCGGTTTTAAGAAATTGCGCCATGCTGACGTCCACCGTATCGCTCACGGCAATCACGTCGCCAAACGAACAAAGACGATCGCCGCCACGAGCTCGCACATATGCGCTGGCTACTTCTGAAAAATCGGTGGTCTTGAGAAATTGAGATTCCTTGAATGCGTCGTCGATCGGCTTTGCGATGGCCGCTCCAGCCGGGCTAACGTGTTTGTACGATGCCGCGGAGGCCTTTCCGGTCGCTTCCTTCAGCTCCCGAACAAGCTGCCAGGACGTTAGAGCATCCAACATATTGATGTATCCTGGGGCTCCATTGAGGATTCTCAGCGGAGATGGATCAGGAAGTTGGACGAACGCTTCTTGTTGATGAGGATTGGCGCCATAACGCAGGGAAATCATACCCAAGTGCTAAATACGCTTTGGCTGGAATTGGAAGATTGAAAATTGGAAAAAGAGAAAATCCGGCAAAAGTTTGATTTCGATTTTGCCCACAGATTGCTAAGATCGACTCAGATGAGTTTCGGGAATCGCCGAGACCGCAATTGATGCCAGTCACGGTATGGCTGGTCATAAGGCACAAACATTCAACAACTTGAAAGAATCTGTGATCATCTGAGCAATCTGTGGGCAAAATCCTTTAAGAAATTAGACGCGCTTCAAAAAGTTTTCTCTCAATTTTTAGCGGATTCGAGGTCCAAAATTGACAGAGCGCCTGAAACTGTAACAGTTCACTAAGTTAGGTGCTGCTGCAAAAGCTTCTAATCTGGACAACAACTATACTGATGCCCTATTGGGTAAATTCAAATGAGCGATTCCTCTCCCACCTCCTCTTCTAGTAATAACTGCTGCGGCGATGATGCATCATCGTTTTTCGCCTTTCTAATCCTTCGGGTCTGGCTTGGATTAAGAGCTTTGGTCACCGGCATCGAGAAGTTCTCCGGAACTGTCACGAAGGAAGTTTCGCTCGGCGGCGAAGATGGCGGTTTCGCTATCATGAGCGAAATCAAAGTGAAGGAATACGGCTTTTCCCTCTATCATGGCGTTCCCGAGGCACTCTACGAAAAACTGGCCGAAGAGCCATTGATTCCTGGTTTCGCGATTGCAATCTACGATGGAATCTTAGGCTACCTCCTGGTTGGCGTGGGTATCATGATTCTCGCGGGAGTCTACTCCCGGATCGCCCTTCTCCTCTCGGGCCTGACCTGGTGTAGCCTCACCGTTGGACTCATTCTATTGCCCAATGACGCGGGCATCGCCTGGCTCGGAATGCATGTCGCGCTAACCGTTGGAGCTCTATTACTTGTGAAACACAATCGCTTCGAAGCGGTCAAATAGCTTAAACCTCTAGTTTACACCTCATTTATGAACACTACTAATCCTTCAACGATCTCCGTCGGACGCCGTGAGTTTCTCAAAACGACCGCTCTAGCAAGCGGCGGCATCCTACTGGCCCCTTCGATAATGAAGGCCCAGTCTTCTCCGAACGGAAAAATCAATCTCGCCATCTTGGGCTACGGAAAGGAAGGCGAAGTCCTTACCAATTCGATGCTCCAAATTGAGAACCCTCCGTTTCACATCAGCGTGGTTTGCGATATCTGGAAGAACAGTATCGGCAAGTGCCGCAGCGCCTTGCGCAAGGTTAGTCCAGATCTCAAATGGTATTTCGACTACGAGGAAATGCTCGCGAATGAGCCAGACCTTGACGCCGTAATAATCGCGACGCCGGATTTCTGGCATGCTCGTCAAACCAACGCCTGTCTCAAGGCTGGGTTGCATGTGTATTGCGAAAAGATGATGGCGCGTACGCCTGATGAAGCTCGCTCGATGGTTCGAACAGCGAAGGAAACCGGAAAGTTGCTTCAAATCGGTCACCAACGCCGAAGCAATCCACGTTATCTCCACGCTTATCACAATCTCCTCGACAACGCTAATTTGTTGGGTCGCTACACGACTGCCAATGCTCAGTGGAATCGCTCCGCAAAGCCGTTTCGCAGCGTAAGTCCGAAGATCGCGATTGATCAGGCGGTTCTCGAAAAGAACGGCTACAAGGATATGGAGCAGTTCCTTAACTGGCGCTGGTTCAAAGACTTGAGTGGCGGTCCCATTTCGGATCTCGGCTCTCACCAGATCGATATTTTCAATTGGTTCTTCGATGCCCTGCCAACGAGCGTTCAAGCGAGTGGCGGACACGATTACTATCCTGATCGCGAATGGTACGACAATGTGATGGCTATTTTCGAATACGATACGCCACACGGTCCTGCTCGCGCTTTCTACCAAACCCTGGCAACGACAGGAGCTGGCGGAGGATACTTCGAATACTTCATGGGTGACGAAGGAGCGCTTCGCATGTCGGAGAATCCTGCTTTCACTAAGATGTACCGGGAAGCTCGCGAAGAAACGGTAGCAAGCTGGGATGCATTGGCCAAAAAAGGCTTCATTCGCAAGGAAGAGGCAGCCGCTACGAAAGTGGTCACCAAGGTTGATGTTCGCGAATCGGCTCCACCGGATGCATTCGATATCCCAATCGTTCTCAACAAAATGCCGCACACTCCTCACCTCGAGAATTTCTTCGCGGCGGTCAACGGCAAGGCAAAGCTCAACTCAGACGGAGAGCACACCTTTAAGAGTGAAATGGCAGTATTCCGCGTGAACGAAGCGGTTGCAGCTCGCAAGACGCTCGACTTCACCAAGGAAGACTTCGAAATCTAATATCGAAACATTCCGTCATTAAAGTTTTCATACAATTAACTATTACAATCTAAAGATATGACAAAGAAACTCATTTCTCTCCTCGCACTGAGCGCTCTAGCGACTTCGGTTTTTGCCAATCATCACGGCGAAAAAGCTGCCATCGTAATTGAATACCCGGCACCGTTTTTGATCGGTACGCCAGTACAAGTAAACCTTCCTCACTTGGAAGATGCTGGTACACCTGCACCGACCATAATGGCCCCTGCAGGCACTGCGAATATCGCCAAAGACAAGGAAGTTACTTCTAGTGACGATTTTCCAATCATCGGCGATCTTAGCTACGCAACCGACGGCGACAAGGAATCGGAAGAAGGTTACTTCGTTGAGCTCGCCCCAGGTCTTCAGTGGATCCAGGTCGATCTCGAAAAGTCTTCGGCGATCTACGGCGTTTCGATGTGGCATTTCCACACTCAGAAGCGTGCCTACAACGACGTCATCCTGCAGATCTCGGATGATGAAGAATTCAAGACCGGTGTAACCACCGTCTTTAACAATGACCACGACAACTCATCTGGACTTGGAAAAGGTTCAGACAAGGCGTACTTGGAAACCAACAAGGGCAAACTCATTGATGCCCGTGGAACCATGGGGCAATACGTTCGTCTTTATTCCGCAGGCAACACCAGTAACGAGATGAATCACGTTGTTGAAATAGAAATCTTCGGAACGAACTAGAGGTTTCATTTAGTTTTTCAAACGCGTCCCGAGGTTTGCCTCTGGACGCGTTTTTGCTAGGTTAGTTAACCCTAGAGGCTCTTAAATAATCCGCATTTCGACCCTAATGTTTGCCCCGCTCACCGCATGTGTATCATGCCTCACATTAAATAGACTGAAAACCAGGCCGTGCTGCGTCGTAGCTACGCCGAGAATTCGGCGTGAATTCTCCAATAAAAATCCAAACAATTCGACGTAGAGCTGGCGCTTGCGCCACGCCGCGTTTTTAAAGAGAAATCTTCTATCGCTGCACAGCGCAAGCGCTGGCCCTACGGGCGTTTTCAAATTTCCCAATCTTATAATCGTCCAATCCCAAACTCCCCACTTTGCTTCATTCCTCCAAAACCAAAACCTATCTCTTTGCTGCAGTCGGGATCGCCGTGATCGCTGCAGGAGTGTTTTTGCGTTTTCAAAATGCCAACAAGCGAATCCTTCACTCGGACGAAGCCGTACAGTCGTATCAATTATGGGAATTAATGGATACGGGACGCTATAAATACGATCCGATTGATAAGCACGGTCCTTTGCTCTACTATTCTTCATTGGTCCTCAACAAGGTTGCCGGTATCGACGCGTCCGAACTTTCGCAAACGAATGTTCGCTTAGCATCCATCACAGCCAGCGCAGGATTACTGTACTTGATTTTGTTTGGTCGGCGGAAGCGAGATTCCGTCGCCTTAATTGCTGCGGCTCTTTTCGCCCTGTCACCGCTCCCCGTTATCTATGGAGCCTATTTTGTTCAAGAGGCTCTGTTTACGCTATTAGGCTTTCTCGCCCTGTATACATTCAGAGAATACTGGAAGAATCCCACATGCATGCGAGCCGGGCGGTTTGGATTTTGGGCCGCCGCTCTTTTCGCAACTAAAGAGACAGCGATCATTCACCTGTTCGCTATATTCATCGCCACCTTAGCAATCCAGGAAAAACCATTCACGTTCTCTGATTGGAAAGACCGAGCGAGCTTAAAGCCAGTAGCAGTCTCGATCGGGATTTTCTTCGCAGTTTGGATCTTTTTCTTCACCGCCGCCTTAAGCGACTTCAGCCAACTTACCGACAGCTTCAAGGCTTTCATTAACTACGCGGATCGCTCCCAAGGGCAAGGACACGAGAAATCAATGGGCTATTACTTTTCGCTCTTCTGGCCACAAACAAACGAAGGCGTACGCTGGGGAGAAGCGCCTTTTCTCGTCATTGCATTCATCGGATTCGGCCTCCTTGCTCTAAATCGAGACGAGCGATCGCTACACTATCGCCTCAGTGTATTTTACGGATTTACGTGCTTTCTAGTCTATACGCTGATTCCCTACAAGACGCCATGGCTCATGCTGAGCTCCTACGTTTCATTCGCCTACGCGGCTGCCTTTGCACTGCACCGCTTCACCTCTTCTCGCAATGCACTGTGGATCCGCTTGGTCGCGTGCGGCATTCTTGGCTTCGTTTTCTGGCAGCAATATCAGTCCACCAAACTGGCCAACTACTACTCGGCAGATGCTCGAAACCCTTACCTTTACCAACATACGTCGCCACAGTTTTCAAAATTGATTCAGCGAATTGAAGACCTCGAAGCGCTTACTCCTTCAACCAATCTTTCTATCGCCGTAGGCGGAGACGACAGTGCTTGGCCCCTGCCCTGGTATCTACGTGAAAACGCGACTGTTGGCTATTGGACCGATCCTTCGAAAGCTCCTGCTCTTGATCTCGTTATCGGTCCGGTGGGAAGTTTGCCTTCCTCGCTTGCGAAAACGCATATTGTTGAATATCACGGCTTGCGAACGAATGTCATACTGGAATGCTGGATACGCAATGAACTCTGGGATGTATTTATGAAGACGAGAGAATAGCAATGAATAAGCACACGGATAACCCAAACGTTCAAAGCTATACTTGCGAAGCGATGGCCGGCGAATTCGCCTTTCATC
>JBNMOQ010000306.1:0-6164 GCA_051275055.1 Candidatus Pelagisphaera sp. | reverse complement strand
GGAACGACGTCCTCCTTGAAGAGAAACTTCAATCCATCCGGTAAAGGTTGGAAGACACCAAGACGCGTCAGAAACGGACCGATAACCGGGATCGAGCCAATCAAAGGCAGGGAGGTTCTATTCGGTCCGACACGACCTTGAATCCAACTGGAGATTTTTCGTTCCGCCAAGACAGCATAGGAACAAAGCCCCATGATCACGCTCACTACGATAGCGGCATAAACGAATTTTACAAAAATGATGTCCATGATTCGCGTTACTCGGCTACTGCCACCTCCCGCTTGGGTTCAAAATGAAGAGATTCGCCTTCTCGGAAAGGCAGGTTTTCAAAAGCGCTACCATCGAGCAATTGCCCCTGATCTGACAAAGACTTAAAAGAGACTCCCGCCAGTGGCGTTCCTTCCGCTCCGAGCTGTTTCCAAACAGAACCTACCGTTGAGGGGAAAGAGTCCTCGGAAACATTCGCCTGAATCGACGCCAATGCATAAAGATCCTCGATCGTGCCGCCCGGTCCCGGAATAACGCGATGGAATTTCTGAATACGAAATTGTTGATTTATCACCGTGCCAGACTTCTCGAACTGAGTCAGTCCCGCAAGCAACGCTTTCGCCTTGCCGCTGGTAGCATTTTTATGCGCTCCTAAGTAAACGATCGTTACTTTTTTGAGCTGCGCTTCAGAAAGTCCCGCCGCGACGAGATCTTCATTTACGGCCAAAATCGTAGTGACTTCCCCGCTGTCGATTTTCGATCCAAGATCACTCAATTGCTCTTCGGGCAAGCCATCGATCAATCCGGTCATCAAAGCTCCGCGAATGTTTGGGTTTCGATCAGTCGACATCAAAATGCCATCGTCTTCACCGTAGCGAGCGACGAGATAAACCCCTTTCGCTTCCACGCTTTTCGCAATCGCCTTCAGAGCAAACTGCTCTTCCACGCTACACAGACCTGAGCCAACCACTGCAACGCCTTGAGCGTTTTTCAAAAGTTCGCTGGCCTTGGCGGTCGCATCTTGAGCAGTGACTTCAGCGCCATCGATCGCGCAATTCGTCAAACGATCCTCAGATTCGACGAGCTTATACAACTCACGGCCCGAATCGGTCATCCACGTATCGTTCACTTCGTCGTTACGGCGTGGCTTGATGCGGTAGATCTTTCCTTCGCGAGCCGACACTACGGAATTAGCACCAACGCTGGTTTCGAAATCGATGCTGTTCGATTCCTTCAAGAACCAGACCCGCATTTTAAAACGGAAATCAGTACTGGTCAGCGCTCCAACTGGACAAATGTCTACTGTATTCAACGAATAATTATTCGCGAGTTCCTTGCCAGGGAAACAGGTCAACGTGGTATAACTTCCGCGATCCGTAAATCCCAGCACGTCATCCTTAGCGATCTCTTCGGAAAAGCGAACGCAACGCGAACAGAGAACGCAACGCTCATCATCAAGCGTCACTCTTGGCCCAAGACGCGTACGCTTAGGCTTAACATTTTTTTCCTCTATGAAGCGACTGTATCCACGTCCGTGAGTCGAAGAGAATTCTTGAAGCGTACACTCCCCTGCTTGGTCGCAAATAGGACAATCCAACGGGTGATTAACGAGAAGAAATTCCGTAACGGCTTCACGCGACTCGAGAGCCTTTGGCGAATCCGTTTTGATATGCATACCCGGGGCTGCTTTGGTTCCGCAACCGATGGCGGGACCTGGCATCCACATGATCTTCGGCGTGCCATCTTCATTGAGCATTGCTTCGCCCGTCGCGCGATCGCGCCCCGGCATTCCGAGCTCAACCAAACACATGCGGCAATTACCCGCAATGGAAAGCTTCGGGTGATAGCAGTAGTGCGGGATCTCCTTGCCCAGCATCGCCGCAGCTTCGACCATATTCGTACCCAGCGGCACTTCTAGATCGTGACCGTCGATGTTGACCGTTATCAAATTCTTTTTCTCTTCCATTAGGAGCCCATTAAAAAATTAGCTGTTATCGCAATCGTCATCCTAGTGATTACAGGCCAGTTCCTTCGCTGCAGTGCGGTCCACATCCGGCTTGCTATGCCTTTCGGCAAACTCGCGGAATTCCTCTTCGAACTTCTTAATGTAGCTTTGCACAGGCCAAGCTACTGCGAATCCAAACGCGCAAATCGTGCGGCCTTCGATCTGGTCGGCAACCGACTTCATCAAGTCGACATCTTCCGGCCGTGATTCGCCATGCACCATTCGCGTTGTGATCTTCTTCAACCAAAGCGAACCTTCGCGACAAGGTGTACACTGACCGCAACTTTCGTGCGAATAAAACGTCATCAAATTCGCCAAGGCCACGGGAATATCGATCGAATCGTCCAGAACCATCATACCGCCCGAGCCGGACATAGATCCAGCCGCCGCGATACCATCGTAATCGAGAGGAATATCTTCAATACCCCAATCGTAATCAGTACCGTCGCGATTCTTACCCGTAAAGCGTTCGCCGTTTTTGAGAATTTTCATGGACGAGCCGCCAGGAATAACCGCCTTGATTGTACGCCCTTCCTTTGGTCCACCGCAAATATCGTAAATGAGTTCGCCCAAAGTGATACCCGCAACTTCGTAGTACCCTGGACGTTTGACTCCGCCAGAAACACACCAAATTCGCGTACCCGTATTATTGGCACGTCCGATATTGGCAAACGCATCCGCGCCCATTTCCAGGATGTGCTTCACATTGCAAAGCGTCTCCACGTTATTCACTATTGTCGGGCACATATAAAGCCCCAAGACCGCTGG
This sequence comes from Candidatus Pelagisphaera sp., assembly GCA_051275055.1. Classification (GTDB taxonomy): domain Bacteria; phylum Verrucomicrobiota; class Verrucomicrobiia; order Opitutales; family Opitutaceae; genus Pelagisphaera. The sequence continues at coordinate 3,403 of JBNMOQ010000306.1, read as the reverse complement.
AAAGTATGGAGGCTTAATACGTGGATTAGCGCGCTTGCCTTCGAGTGATTCAATCAACCCCGTTTCTTCGCCGCAAATATAAGCCGCCGCGCCGCGGTGAACCACGATATCACAGCTGTATCCGGATCCCAATACATCATCGCCGACGAAATTCTTTTCCTTCGCTTCTCTGATCGCCTGATCGAGCGCTTCCGCGCCCTTTGGCATTTCCTCGCGAATATAGATAAACGCCTTCGCGCAATCCGTCGCAAAACAGGAAATCATAATCCCTTCAATCAATTGATGAGGATCCTTGTGGACGATCTGACGATCTTTAAAAGTACCTGGTTCGGATTCGTCGCAATTGCAGACCATGTAAACTGGCTTGCCGGATTTGCGATCAACGAAACTCCACTTTACGCCAGCAGGGAATCCCGCTCCACCACGACCACGCAGCTGCGACTTCTTCACTTCGTCGCAGATATCCTTCTTCTCCATCGTGACCGCCTTCTTGAGCATGTCGTAACCGCCATGCTTCATGTAGCAGTCGATATCAGGAGTGAATCCTGGCTCGTCGGCGTGTTTTAAAATGACTCGGTGTTCTTTTGGATGTACTGCCATCGTGACTACGCTCCCGTCGCCTCCGTTTTAATCTTATCGCAAATTTCCTTGGTCTTGGACTCGTCGAGATTTTCGTACAACTCGTCGTCAACCAACATGACCGGAGCCGAACCGCAACTCGCCAGACATTCCGCGAACTCGACGGTCACTTCCCCATCGGGAGAAACGCCATTTAAACTCGTATCGAATTCGGAAAGCATCGTATCGCAAACCTTAGATCCGCCTGCCATCGCGCAAGACAATGTACGGCAAACGCGAATGTGACGCTTGCCGATTTTATGCTGACGGAAAAATGGATAGAACGTAATCACCGAAAGAACATTGATCGGTTCCATCTCAAGTTTTTCCGCGACCCATTCCGCTGCTTCATTGCTCAGCAAGCCTTGATCCTTCTGGATCGCGTGAAGCAAAGGCATGACCGCGCTGCGTTTCTCCGGGTACTTGGGAATCGCTTCTTCGATTTCAGCTAGCGTTTCTGGCTTTAGATTCATCTATGTAAATTAAGAAGTGTGATTTAAGAATGAAGAAGTGGTATCGCTTGAGTGAACATTCGCTGTATCCATAATAGAATTCATCAACTTCACTTCTTCCTTTATCTGTCGCATTCCCCCATGACGAAGTCCAAACTTCCGAGGATAGCCGAGACATCGGAAATCATTCCCCCGAGGCAGACTTTTTCGAGAATGCTCAAATTATTAAACGACGGCCCGCGAATTTTCATGCGATACGGCACTCCGCCACCCTTGGATACGATAAAGAACCCCAAGGCTCCTTTTGGATTTTCCGCTTCGAAGTACACTTCGCCGGCCGGCATATCCGGACCTTCGGTCGTAATCATGAAGTTCTGAATAAGCTCCTCCATCGACGTGAGGATCTTTTCCTTCTTAGGAGCGAATATCTTCTTCGCGTCTTCCGCGTAAAAAGAACCGCCTGGCATTTTTGCTACAGCCTGGCGAACGATCCGTACGCTTTGGCGCATCTCTTCCATGCGAACAGCGTAACGGTCGTAGCAGTCGCCATTTTCACCGAGCGGCACTTCGAAATCGTATTTCTCGTATCCACTATATGGAGCGTCACGCCGCAAATCTACATCCACGCCTGAACCACGGGCATTTGGACCGGTTATACCGTAGGCAATCGCATCCTCTTTCGAAATAATTCCAACATCAGCTGTACGATCGAACCAAATACGATTGCGTGTAAGCAGCGCTTCCACGTCGTCGAGCAAAGGCAGAAATTGTTCGCAGAATGCGAGCACGCGATCCATCCAACCATCCGGCATGTCACGAGTAACTCCACCAATACGGGAATAGCTCGTCGTGAAGCGCGCTCCGGTCAGTTCTTCGAATAGCGTATAAAGTTTTTCGCGCTCTTCGAATGTAATCATGAATACAGTCAAAGCGCCGACGTCCATTGTGTACGCGCCAAGACCGAGTAAGTGTGCGGAAATACGAGCCAGCTCGCTTGTGACAACTCGGATCGCTTGACAGCGTTCGGGTACTTCCAGGTTCGCAAGTTTTTCCACTGCCATCGCGTAAGCCGCATTGCTGGCGAGAGGAGCTAAATAATCCAATCGATCCGTGTAAGGCACGAACTGATTGTAAGTCATGTTTTCCGCTATTTTTTCGTCACCCCGATGCAAGTATCCAATTACTGGATCGCATTTCCTGACGACTTCACCGTCAAGCTCGAGGTTGAGCCGAAGCACGCCGTGAGTAGACGGGTGCGAAGGACCCATGCTGACTTCTAGATGCTCCGTTTCAAAATCCTTCGATGCCGCAGCGAATTTGCTGCCAGAATCAGGAACGTTGTACTCGGTCGTTTCGGTGGCCATGGACTATAAAATTCAGGAATGCTATAAACGTTAGAAGGCGCCCTATTTCTCAGGTTTCTCGTTCTTCTCGCTCCAGCTCTCGTCTTTTGCTGCTGGTTCGCGTTTACTCTCAAAGCAGGATTGCTGTGCGACAAATGGACCACCTGCCATCGGAGCGGGTTTAACCTTTACGCCTGTATTTGCGGCGATTTCCGGATCGGAGATTTCATTTTCGAAACCAGCCAATGGAAAATCTTTTCTCAATGGGTGATGCGGATACTCGTCCCACATAAGGATGCGGCGCATGTCCGGGTGGCCATCAAACTTGATACCAAAAAGGTCGTACGTTTCACGCTCCATCCAATTCGCGCTCTTGAACAGGCCGGTAGCGGTAGGCGCAACGGGGGTTTCGTCGTCTTCGCAATCGGCAGCTATACGAACATAACCGAATGACTTCGATGAAAACACGTGGTAGACAACTGTGAAGCGAGGCGAGGTTTCGACGCCATTGTCGATCGCAGTCGCATCCATCAAAGAATCGTAGCCATGATTGTCGCGAAGCGCTTGAAGCACATCCGCTACGTTTGCGACGGGACAATTAAAAGCCGGCCAGTCGAGGGAATCCCGTTCTTCCAAGCCTGGGCACGTTTCTTGGAGGGCGGATTTAAGATCTTGAGCTATCATGGATGAAGGGAATCAACCTTTTAACAGATTCTTGGAAGATTGTTCGGTCGCTATCTTATCTTGTAGCTTCATTAGCGCGTCTAGCAGCGCTTCCGGCCTCGGCGGGCAGCCACTGACATACACGTCCACCGGCACAATTTTATCCACACCCTGCAAAGTCGCGTATGATCGGTACATCCCACCCGAAGACGCACAAGCTCCCATAGCTATCACCCATTTCGGTTCTGCCATTTGGTCGTAGATTCGCCGCAAGGCCGGAGCCATCTTATAAGTAACTGTTCCCGCGACGATCATCACATCCGACTG
>JBNMOQ010000305.1:0-6175 GCA_051275055.1 Candidatus Pelagisphaera sp. | reverse complement strand
CCGGTCCTCAGCTTAGGTTGTTAAGAGGACCGTCGATCCTCCATACCTCTAGAAATACCGCGGTTGCCCGAAGCGTAAGTTGACCGTAAGGTCGAGAGCTTGCTCCGGGGATGCTTTATAAGACTACGAGGGTAACAGGCTGGAAGCCTGTTTACCTTTTCTCGTGAATTCCACTTGAAAAGCGCTTGGCTCTGCAGTGGATTGTGGATCCTCCCATCTCCATTAACCCCAATCTATCTGTTTATGAGTGAAGAACTCGAAAATAAAAAACTCTTCTACGCCTGTTTTCTGGCCTTGGTTGCTACTTCCTTTTTCTTCGGATTGCGAACAGTGGTCGTCGGAGAACTGGTAACTGAATTCAATTTTTCTCAGACCGAGATTGGTCAGATCTTGGGAGTTGGGTTATGGCCATTCGCTTTCAGTATCATTTTCTTCAGTCTGGTAATCGATAAGATTGGATACAAGGTGGCGGCTTACTTTGCAATCGGTGCACACACTTTAGCGGTAATCGGTACGGTTGTGGCGGTAATGAATAAATCGGCCTCGGGGCTTTATTGGAGTACGTTCCTCGTAGCCATTGCGAATGGTACGGTGGAGGCGTTTATCAATCCGATCGTCGCCACCATTTATAAGAAGGAGAAAGCGAAGTGGCTGAATATTTTGCACGCGGGCTGGCCTGCGGGATTGGCTTTGGGAGCCGTTGCGGCTTTGCTTTTAGGCGATGTCGGTTTGACGGCGAAGTTCGGCGTTTGCCTGATTCCGGTTGTGATATACGCGGCTTTGATCGCGAAGCGTAGCTTTCCCGTTCAAGAGCGCGTGGCGGCGGGAGTGAGTTTTCGCGAGATGCTGAGGGAGGTCGGCGCTTTGGGGTTCTTCATAATTGCTTGGCTCACCGTTATGGGCCTAGTCCAAGTGGCCAACACAATGCTAAGCGAGCCGTTGTCTCTTTCGGTAGGCCTGACGATTGGCATTTCGGTGCTCGTAGCGATCGGGGCTTATGTGTTTACGGGTTCATTGGGCAACTGGATGTTTGTAGTCATTTTGGTGACCATGCCATTCCTGGCGACTACTGAATTGGGGACCGATGGTTGGATGGCAGCCTTGCTCGAAGCTGATTTTCCGAAGTATGCAGGATGGATATTCGTGATGGTTTCGATCATCATGACCATTCTCCGATTCTACGCGGGACCGATTGTCCATAAGTTTTCGGCAATAGGGCTGCTCGTTATCAGCGCTGCCTTAGCTATCGTTGGTTTGATCTTCCTGGGAGTGGCTCCTTCGGGAGTAATGATTTTTGCGGCGATCGTGTATGCGTTTGGAAAAACCTTCCTGTGGTCGACTACTTTGGGGGTTGTTGCGGAGCAATTTCCTCGAGGAGGAGCTCTCACTTTGAATGGCGTTTCAGCAGTTGGTGTTCTTGGTATGGGAATTTTGGGTACGCCATTGATGGGGCTGTTTCTCGACAAGGGGATCGATGTCGATTTGCGAGATCAGCAGCCGGCGTTGCATCAGGTCGTCGATGGCGGTATTCGCTCGGGTATGTTCGGCGAAGTGCCAAGTTTGAATATGGCGGCAGTTGAGCAATTAGGTGCGGATGACGCGGCGATATTGCAGACGATCATCAATAAAAACAAGAAGAGCGCTTTCTTTCGTCAGGCGATGCTGCCGGGTTTTCTGCTTGTTTCGTATTTTGGACTGTTCTTGTATTTCAAGTCGAAGGGTGGCTACAAGCCGGTCGAATTGGAGTAGAACAGGCATCCTGCCTGTTAACGTATTAAATTTACAGGCTGGAAGCCTGTGCACCTTTTTTGCTTATGAAAATCTCTTTGCTTACTCTTGCTTTCGTCGCGGCGCTTTTCAGTGGCCTTAGCCTTCAATCGAAATCCCTCAAGGGAACGCGGCCGAATATCATCATGGTGATGACCGATGATCAGGGAATGGGAGACTTGAGTTGCCTGGGCAATCCGGTTTTGCGGACGCCGAATATCGATCGATTCTACGGGATGTCGACGCGTTTTACGGAGTTTCATGTGAGTCCTACTTGCGCACCGACACGAGCGTCGCTGATGAGTGGGCGTCACGAGTTTAAGAATGGAGTTACGCATACAATCAAAGAGCGCGAAATTATGGCTCTTTCAACCACGACGTTCCCGGATGTGTTGGGCAGCGCTGGATACGAGACGGGAATTTTTGGCAAGTGGCATTTGGGGGATGAGGATGCGCATCAACCGTACAATCGCGGGTTCAGCGAAACGTTTATTCATGGAGCGGGCGGGATTGGTCAGAAGTTTCCGGGCAGTTGCGCGGATTTTCCGCCGAACCTGGAGGATAAGTATTTCGAAAACGTATTCTTGCACAACGATACGATCGTTCAAACGCATGGGTTTTGCACCGATGTATTCTTCAAGGCTGCTCTCGGTTGGATTCGAGAAAAGCAGAACAAAGACGAACCGTTTTTTGCCTACATTACGCCTAATGCTCCCCATGGTCCGATGATCGCTCCGGAGAGTTACTCCAAACGTTTTAGCGATATGGGTTACGACAAGAACACTGCGGGTCGTTATGGAATGATCGAAAATATCGACGATAATTTTGGTGTGCTTATGGACAAGCTCGATGAGTGGGACCTATGGGAAAACACCCTGGTCATTTTTATGACTGATAACGGGCAGGCCGGAGCAAGCGGAACCTTGAACGGGAAACGGGTATCTCATTATCGCGCCGGCTTTAAGACGGGTAAAGGGTCTCCGTACGAAGGTGGAACTCACGTGCCAGCGTTCTGGCGCTGGAAAGGCGTGCTCGGGGAAGGTGTAGATGTGTCGAGTCTTACGGCTCACATAGATGTTTTTAAAACGTTTTCGGAATTGGCTGGAGCTCGTATACCTAAAGGTATCCAGAAATTGGATGGACGAAGCATGTTGCCGTTGCTGGAGAATCCGAAAGCGAAATGGAAAGACCGTCATGTGTTTGTTCACAAGGGACGCTGGGAAAAAGGAGAGGATCCTGAATTGTCCAAATTTGCGGATTGCGCAGTGCGTTCGCAACGCTGGCGTTTTGTGAAAAACAAGGAGCTCTACGATATCTCAAACGATCCTTTCGAGAAAACCGATGTTGCCAGTCAGCATCCGGAAGTTGTCGCTGAAATGCGCAAGGCTTACGATCAATGGTGGGAAGAAACCAAACCGCTCATGGTGAACGAGGATCGGCCCTATACGGAGGAACATCCGCAATGGGTTCGTTACGAGAAACAAAAAGCGGAACGAGGCATTCCAGAGTGGGTTGAGCCGAAGTTGTAAGGCTGAAGGCGTAAGGAAGAAGGTTGAAGAAAGTCGATGTATCGAATTGAGCGATACTGAGGGGGCTATTAATTATTTGGTATATTCGATGTCGGGACCGTCCCGCTGAGGGTATGCGCGTCAACTCAAGTTACAAGGCCAAGGAATAGGGACGCGCGTTATCCATTTTACTTTTTCTTGGTTCCAAACGCGCAAAACCTTATTTGGCGAGGCACGAGGCATCTTTATTTGCCGCAGGCATCTTAGCGACGCGGTGACGTTTTTCAACGAAATGGAGTTCGAGGGATTTGTCATCGATTCTGCTAAGTGCTGCGAGAGAACGTTGTTGATACACTTCAGAGCCCATCCTAAACCTAACTCGATCGGAAGATCGACCTATGTTCGCAACGCGAACCTGACAAGAAAGACATTGGTCAAGGAGCTCTCCGAGCTCACAGGTATCGCTGCGCGACCTTTAGGTTTATCCTAGCGAATCGATGACGTTCTTAAATTGAGAACATAGTCATCGACCGTTCCGGTCTAGGAGTCTCGCGACACGAGCCATTAAGGATCCGGCTGCGCCGGAATTAAGGTTTTCTGAACTTGCTCGAAATCTCTCTTTCCAATTTTGCGCTTTTTCGAGCCTCTTTGTGGCTGATTCTTCTCCTGACCTTTCATGTTTGATTGGAATGCCCCTTGCCGGACAAGGATCGTATGCAGGCTTCTTAATCTAGTTGCCTGAGGATGGAGGCTGGGCTATCTCGGTTTGCATGAGAGCCTTGTTTTTCGTTTTCTTCGTTTACCTGTCGGCGTCAGCATTTGCGGAACGACCGAATATAATTCTCTGCATGGCGGATGATTTGGGTTGGGGTGATGTCGGGTTTAATGGCAATGACGTCGTTTTAACGCCTGAGCTGGATCGGATGGCGAAGGCAGGTATTCGCTTTGATCGCTTTTACGCGGCGGCGCCGGTTTGCAGTCCGACGCGCGGCTCGGTGTTGACTGGTAGGCATCCGCATCGCTATGGCATTCCGACCGCGAATAAGGGGCATTTGAAGCGGGAGGAGATTACAATTGCCGAAGTGCTCAAGGATCATGGATACGCTACAGGACATTTTGGGAAATGGCATCTGGGAACGCTCACTTCTGATTTCTCGGGCAAGAAAGGGCGCGATCCGGAAAAGAACCACCTGACTCCGGGCATGTCGGGTTTCGATGAATGGTTCAGTACGGAGTATTCCGTTTGTACTTGGGATCCGTATGATCCTAAAAACGCTCATAATGGAATTACCGATCCACGCGTGTTATTTTATCACAATGGGCGAAACATTGTCGATGGACCAGCGGAGGGTTTGGTGGGCGATACGGCGCGTATGGTGATGGACAAGGCGTTGCCGTTTATTGAAAAAGCGAGCAAAGCGGAGCAGCCGTTTTTTACGGTGATTTGGTTTCATGCTCCGCATGAACCTGTAAAGGGCGGGCCTGAGTTTCTGGCGATGTATCCAGAATTGGATGAGAACACGCAGCATTACTACGCGGTGATTACGGCGGTCGATCGTCAGATGGGACGCTTGCGTAAATCGCTTCGCGATTTGGGTGTAGCGGACAATACGATGCTCTGGTTTGCAGCGGACAATGGGCCGGAGGGCAATCCCGGCAAAAAGGGACGTTCGCAAGGTACTGCAGATCCGTTTCGCGGTCGCAAGCGCTCGCTCTACGAAGGAGGTGTACGTGTTCCGGGACTTCTTGAGTGGCCGGGAAGAGTAGATGCTGGGCGAGATACGGCAGTGGCTTCGGTAACGAGCGATTACTTTGCAACGGTGTTGGATGTTCTTGGATACAAGTTGCCGGTGGAAGATCGTCGACCTTACGATGGCGTTTCGTTGCTGCCGTTAATCGAAGGCAAGGTTTCGAAGCGCAATGCGCCGATTGGCTTTCAAGGTCACGGCTTGGCTACGCTTAACGACAATCGCTTCAAGCTTGTCCATAACCCAGGCATGAAACGTTTGAAGTCAGATAATGGCGATGCCCCGATTTCGGAGTGGGAGCTTTATGATTTGAAAAACGATCAGGGAGAGACGACCAATGTGATCGATAAGCATTCGAAGATAGCTGCCCGTTTGAGAAAACAGCTCGAAGAATGGCAGGCCTCTTGCGAAGCCAGTAATCGAGGCGACGATTATTGAAAGAGCGGTTACGAGTTTTCGATGCCCTACCTTTTAGTAATTTCGAAATCGATGTCCTTCTCGGGGCGGATGTGAGTAATGTTTTGCAGTCCTTTCGAAGTAATTTATTAACTGACCCCCTATGTACCTCAAAAAACTGTCCCAATTTGCCAGTCTGCTTTTCGCAACCCTTTCGCTCGCCGTAATCGCAGCTTTTGGCGCTAAGCCGAATGTCGTATTCGTGATTACGGACGACCAGGGTTATGGCGATGTTGGCGCACTTGGAAACTCCATTATTCAAACTCCTGCGATGGACGAGTTGCATGCGACCGGCGTGCGTTTGACTGACTATCATGTGACGCCTACTTGCGCTCCAACGCGTGGCGCGTTGATGAGCGGCCATTTCACTAACCGAGCGGGACCCTGGCACACGATTATGGGGCGGTCTTTTTTGCGAGTGGGTGAAATGACACTTGGGCAGGCTTTTCTCGATAACGGGTACGAGACCGGAATGTTCGGCAAATGGCATTTGGGAGACAATTACCCTTATCGGCCGGAAGACCGCGGTTTCTCGGAGGTCGTTCGCCATGGCGGTGGAGGAGTTGGGCAAACGCCTGACTTTTGGGATAACTCGTATTTCGACGATACTTACTTCCACAATAGCAAGCCGCAGAAATACAAAGGGTATTGCACGGATGTTTATTTCCAGGAAGCGAAGCGTTTCATCGAAGAGAG
>JBNMOQ010000304.1:0-6208 GCA_051275055.1 Candidatus Pelagisphaera sp. | reverse complement strand
ATGCTGGATGCAGATACGGGGAAGATTATTTGGGAACAGAACCTTTTCCATCCTAGCGAAGAAGAGGTAAAGGCTAACCATTCGAAGAACAGTTTAGCTAGTGGGACGGCGATTATTAGCGGTAACAGGATCTACGTGCATTTTTCTCACATGGGCACTGCTGCTCTAAAATTCTCGTCGGGCAAAGTTGTATGGAAACAGCAATTGAGTCATTTGCCCGTTCACGGAACTGGCGGGTCTCCTGTGTTGGTGAACGGATTGCTGGTTTTTAATACAGACGGCAAAAAGGATCCAGCGATTGTGGCTTTGAGCGCGAAAAGCGGAAAGCTGGTTTGGCGGACGCCGCGGAATCAAGAAGTACTCAGCAAGTTTTCTTTTTGTACGCCATTAGTCATTGAAAACCAAGGACGCACTGAGATTGTGAGCCCTGCTAGTGGAATGGTCGGCGCTTATGCGCCCGAAGACGGAAAATTACTTTGGAAAGTAAGTTATGGCGAAGGTTATTCAGTTGTACCGCGACCGGTCTATTCCGATGACATGCTGTACGTTGTTACTGGATTCAATCGGCCGAACTTGTTGGCGATTAGGACGGACGGATCGAATGGAGATTTGACGGAATCGCATGTCCAATGGAAGGCATTAAAGAATATGCCCAAGACACCTTCGCCAATTGTCGCGGGTGGCGTGGTTTATACTATAGATGACACGGGGACGTTGGGTTGTCGTGATGCGAATACGGGTGAACTGAAATGGAAGGAAAAGTTGATTGGCAATTTTTCAGCTTCACCGGTTTTGGCTGGCAACACTTTGTATTGCTGTACTGAGGACGGGGTGTGTTATGTTTTAGACGTTTCTCCAGATGGTGGAACGATTATCTGGGAAACCGATTTGGAAGAACGAATACTGGCTTCGCCGGCAGTTATTGATGGTGCGATCTATATTCGTTCTCACCCGCATTTGTGGAAATTTGTGTCTAGTGAGGACGCTTAATCAGTTCGAACCTATTGTCTCGAAGAGACACCTATTTGCCTCGCAGAGGCAACAAGCGAGGTACGAGCGTTGTTTGAAGTTGTTTTTTTAAACATCGCTCTCTCCGTTCGCTAGTTCCTTTCTGCGTCAGGAAATAAGTGTCCGCTGTGCGGACAAAAGGTTCGAAATCGATACCGGTTTACCATTCGAAATTGATACAGGGAGTACTACTCGTTTACGGAAACTCGAATCATCCGTTCTCAATATGACTTCGCTGAGCGGAATCAAAAAAGGATGGCTCCTGGCTCGCCAAAAATGATTCTTCTCGTTTGGAAAGAGTTTATTTTTTTGGGTAAATACCTCGAAGGGAATAAATTGGTAATGTTTGTAGGGCGTCGCTCTTGACGGGAGCAGCCTGCAAGGCGACCGCGGAATGTCCTAAATCTCTTGATGCGCGGCGTGGTGCAAGCACCAGCCCTACGTCGAGAAAGCGGTTTTTTTAACGCTACGTTAAGCCGCTAATTGTACAAGTCAGCTACGGCTTGGGCTTGTTTGCTAAGAAGCGTTCTGAGCTCTAGCGGTTCTAGCGCTTCGGCTTGTTGTCCCCAGCTTAGAATCCATTGGGAGATTTCGTTTAAGCTTCCGAGTTCGAATCGAATTATGAGGGTGCCATCTTCTTGCGATTCGATTTTCTGAGTTGGGTGCCAAATGTTTTCGGATACGTAATCAACGATGCTCGGCTTGATTCGAATGGCGACTGCATGATCTCCGGATTTCGACCAAATACCGAAGCTGCTCCAGAGGTAGTCGTCGGCAGAAAAATCGCTTGGCAGTTCGAAGGTCTCTGTCTGCAATTCTAGCTCAGATGCCCGGGCAAGCAGAAAAGTCCGCATGGCCTTTCGCTGGTAATCCCAGGCAATGAGATACCACTTTCCCAAATAGTTGGTCACATGGTAGGGGTTGACGGTTCGCGTTTGCGATTTCGGAGTGTTGGGCTTTTTGTATTGGAAATTCAATACCCGTTTTTCAAGGGCGGCCTTTATCGCGAGTTTAAGCGTTGATTCGTCGAGATTGGAGAGTTGACCTTGCTTGAATGAAATCGTTTCGCTGAGTTCGCTAAGGTTGGCCGTGATCGTATCCGGGAGGCTTGCGGAAAGCTTATTGAGCGCGTTGGCGAGCGGTTGCTCGAAGGGCGTGCCTTTGTAGTGGTCGAGTGCTTTTCTGGCGATACTCAGTGCAAGTAATTCTCCTTCTGAAATGTCGATGGTGGGGAGGCTTTCGACTTCGCGAGTGTAGCAGTAGCCGTGTTCGGACGCTTCATATTCTATGGGAAGGAGCATTCGATCTCGCATGAAATCGATGTCGCGACTGACGGTCTTGGAGCTAACTTCTAAATCGTCGGCTAGTTTTCTGCAATTCGGGAATCCACCTCGTTGGAGCGCTTTGTGGATGAGCATCATCCGTTCAATCGCAGGTCGCTTGAGGCTATGAATGCGATCGGATGAGTCCATTTGTGGTACTGCGTTAATACTGTGCTGAAAAAAGGCCTACAACGATACGCCGCGTTTCCAAGGGATGAAGTCGTCTTGTCCTAGAACTTGAGCGCAGGTTTGGTTTTCGCCGCTTGCAGTTCGAACGATAAGGTCGAGAAGATCGTCGGCTAGGTCGTTGATCGAGGCAGTTCCTTCGATGATGGAACCTGTGTCGAAATCGATCATATCACTGAGGTTGCGAGCGATCTTCGAGTTGCTTGAAAGCTTGATTACGGGAGTGACTGGATTGCCGGTTGGCGTTCCGAGACCAGTTGAAAAGACAATCATATTGGCTCCTGCTCCAGCCATGGCTGTTGTCGATTCGACGTCGCCGCCGGGAGTGCAGAGTAAGTTTAGGCCAGTTTCGATAACCCATTCCGGGTAGTCTAAGACAGCTCGAACGGGAGATGTACCACCTTTTAGAGCAGCGCCGGCGGACTTGATCGCGTCGGTGGTTAGACCATCCTTGATATTGCCTGGTGAAGGATTGTGGTCGAAGCCAGAGCCAACTCTTTCGGCGGCTGACGCATAGGCTTTCATGAGTTCTAAAAAACGTTCGGCGATTTCTGGACTGGCGCTCCGGTCTACTAGGTTCTGCTCGACGCCGCAAAGTTCTGGGAATTCCGCGAGGATTACGCTTCCACCGGATGCGACGAGTTTGTCAGAAGTGGAGCCGATGACAGGGTTGGCTGAGATCCCGGAAAATCCATCCGATCCGCCACACTCAACACCGAGGACGAGTTTGCTAATAGGCGCCGGTTCACGTTTGCATCGATTGGCTTCGGCGACGCCTTTGAAGGTTGCTCGAATAGCTTGCGATAGCATCTCTTTTTCGGAGGCACTCTTTTGTTGTTCGAAATAGTGAACAGGTTTCGAGAAATTGGGATCACGGCGTTCGATTTCCTCTTTGATGTGATCGATCTGTACCTTTTGGCAACCCAGGCTAAGGACGGTTGCTCCGGCGACATTGGGATGAGCGATATAGCCGGCCAGGAGGCCAGCTAAAGTAGATGCGTCTTCGGCGGTTCCACCGCAACCGAGCGTGTGGCTTAGGAATTTGATTCCGTCGACATTTGGAAACATGCGGGCCCGAGGGGTTCCGTTTGAAGAGGCATCGAGTTCTGGGACATCGTCGAGGTCCGTCCCTGAGTTATGGGCAGTGACTAACTCGGTTACGTAACTGGCGTAGAGGCTTTCTTGTCCGTAGCCTAGTGGCTTCAGAAGAGCTTCTTTCATTGTCGCCAGGTTGCGGTTTTCGCAGAAAACCAAAGGAATCACGATCCAGTGATTTGCAGTTCCAACCGAACCATTGGCACGGTGATAACCTTGGAAGGTCGCATTCTTCCAGCGTTCAGTATCTGGAGCTTGCCAGCTCGAAGTTGCATCGGAGATGCTCGCTCCGTCAGCTGCATGGATAATGTTGTCGACGTGTATGCGTTCGCCTTGGGCGATGGATTTATTGGCTAAGCCGACCTTAACGCCGTACATGTAAAGGATATCATTCACTCCGAAAGGCTTCGCAGCAAATTTGTGTTTCGCAGGTACTTTTTCGGTTATTGTGATGGACTCGCCTTCGTATTCGAGAACCTGACCAGGATCGAGATCACACAGGGCTACGATGATGTTGTCGTTCGGATGTACTTTAAGAATTGAAGCGCTCATAGTTGGAATCCGCAGGTTTAGTTGCCGTAAGATGGAAGGCAATTTTCTTTTGATAATTCAGAGATGGTTGAGGGTGATGGTAGGGTTGCCTGTCCCTAGGTAGCCGCATTGGTTGATGCGGTTTCCAAGGCTGCTTAGGGACAAGCAGCTCTACCATCAACACTCGTAGCGCTTTTACAGCGACAGTTTCTTAGAAACCCAATTTTTGGATTTCCTTGGTCAACTGGAATACACCGACGGCGGTCATGAGGAGCGATGATATCCAGAGCATGACGATCCAGCTGAATTTCGGTCGCAGGGCCGGATGAGTTTCACGGTAGAGGTAGTAGAGTGCCGCGAAGCTAAGAAAGGGAAGCATTAGGGCTTGGGCGACCGACCCAATGGTGACGAGAGTAACGGGTTTTCCGACTGACAAATAGAAAATGCAGTAGATGGCGGGCAAGGCGATACAGGAGATTCTAATCAGTCGTTTTCGTCCCTCTTCGTCGGTGACTTTAACTAATCCAACTATTTTTATCAGATCCGCAGCGAGTCGACTATTGGAAGCGGTTGAGATGAATATTGTGGAATAGAGAACGATGAACGCGCCAATTACGAATATCCACAAACCAGTTACTCCAAAGGAGGTTCTGTAGAGCTCGGAGAGGTTGATCATCAAATTCTCATTGCTGATCTCGATTCCCCTGCCGTTGAGCACTGCGGCACCGAGTAGGTAAAAAGCGATTGTGGCTCCGGTGTAGATTACTAAAGAAACGAAGGCGTCCCACTTTAGAATCCTCATCCAGCCTTGAGCTCGTTCGACCCACTCTTCGCTACCGTCATCAGGACCAACATGGCTCGCGTATCCTTTTTCCAAGCACCAATACGGATAGTAGATTAGTTCGGCGGCTCCGACTCCGATCACTCCAAATGCGGCGAACGCGACAATGAATTTTTCGGGCAGTTGAAAGCTCAATCCCTCGCCAATATTTTGAGCAGTGATTCCGTAGTCGGTCCAATAAAGTGAAAACACCGCGAAGATAGTGAAGATCGTGAAAGTCGCGATCATGGTGGTCGAGAATTTCTCGATAAACGCATAACGTCCTAGGTAAAGCAATACAGCGCAGGAACCAGTTATGAGAATCGCTAGTGTTGTATTTGAAAGGGAAGAACCCGCGAGACCGGCAACTTGGGCAATCCCGCCGACCATTCCTGATAGTTGGAAAAAAGTGGCGATAAACATGAACCCCCAAAGCCAGACTAGCCAGGAAACCACGAGTTTTGGACCCGGAACTGAGTTTAGGGCTTCAAGGGTCGTTTTGCCTTTCGATAATGTGTATCTTCCAAGCTCGACTTGAAGAAAGACCTTTATTCCACAACCGAGAATAATGAACCAGAGTAGGATAAAACCTACTTGGGCTCCTAGCATCGTCGTTACTATGAGTTCGCCTGAACCGACAATGTTTGCCGATACGATAAGGCCGGGACCGAGTTGTTTGAGGGTTCCGCGAAAGTCAGTGGGGGCTTTGAGCATTTGGAAGAAAGTATGAAGGGTGAGGGATGAAGTATGAAGGGGGTTGGTGTTGGTTATCTCAGGATGAGGAGAACGTAGGCGGTGGCGAGGGCAATTTGGATTAAGGCGTAGGGGAGTGCTCTTACTACGAATCCGCCGAAGGACATGGGGAGTTTGTATTTGTGGATTATCGTGACGGCTACAAGGGTCGAAGCACTACCGATTGGGGTTAGGTTCCCGCCAAGATTTGCTCCGAAGATGACTGCCCACCAAAGGGGTGAGTCGCCTGGCGTCCCAGCTGATCCGAGGATTTTAGCGAGCATCGCAGCAAGGGGGATGTTGTCGGTTACCGAACTGAATCCGGCTGCGGATACTAAGAGAGCACCTGTGCCGACCGCGTTTTCGACGTCACCAATAATTACCGACAGACCTTTCCCGATGAGTGCAAGAACTTGCGCGTGTTCGAGTACGTTGATCACAACGAATAGGGCCATGAAGAATCCGATCAGGTCCCAGTCGATCGCTTTGTAGAATTGATCAACTTCATGCTTGA
>JBNMOQ010000303.1:0-6213 GCA_051275055.1 Candidatus Pelagisphaera sp. | reverse complement strand
GTGCATCGAAATTTTCAACACCCAAACTCAGACGCGTAACCCCAATATCCTTGATCGCTTTCACCTTGCGCGGATTCAAAGTACCTGGCTCTCCTTCGAACGCCACTTCTTCAGCTTCGTCCCAAGGAAGAATCGCCTTCATTTGGTCAGTCAATTCGGTCAATTGCTTTCCGGACAAATAGGACGGCGTACCCCCTCCAAAATAGACGAACTTCGGCTTGCGTCCCGCGATACGCGGCTGCTTCGCAAAGTACTTCAACTCGGTGATCGTCGAATCCAAATAATCTTTGATCTCCGACGCATTCTTATCCGTGTAAACTCGGAAGTAGCAGAAATGACAGCGTTTGCGACAAAATGGAATGTGGTGATACACACCCAGGGCAGCTCCATCGTCGTGCGGTTGCTGAAAGGCGTCGTCGACATCCTTCTTATTATCCGGCGACCAAAAAGAAAATGGGGGGTAATTCGAGATGAAGTAATTCCCAACCTCAGTTGGATTCGTTTTTGGCTCGGTTTCGGCCTCGGTTGTAGAACTCATAGTATTTTAAAGTTATAATTTAGAAGGTCCCGATTCTAGTGCGAAAAGCGTGCCTCCCTGGCTTCCAATGATTAATTTCCCGTTTGCGTAGACTGGCGAGGCGATCAGCGAGCCTCCCAGCTCGAGCTTCCATAGCTCCCCTCCGTCCGTTTGATTCAAAGCGTAAAGCCATCCATCAGTCGATCCAAATACGACCCCATCGCTAAAGGCTACCGGCGAACTGTCCACTCGCCCGCTAGTGCGAAAGGTCCAAATAGCTTCTCCAGTCTTCCGATTGATCGCATGCAAATGCTTATCTCGCGAACCGATAAAGACGAGGTCCTCGTTTACAGCAGGTGAACTGAAAAATGGAAACGACTTGTCCGAATAGGTCCACAGCTCACCGAGATCGCCCGGATCGAAAGCAAGCACTTGATTCGCGTAATTTCCACTGTAACCAATTCCTTCATACACAGCCACCGAAGCAGGAATATATGCCTCCGTTTCGTACTGCTCGATCGATTCGCCATCAGCAAGATTCACGATATGCAAAAACGAATCGCAGCCTCCGAAAATAATACGCTCGTCGTCGAGCATAGCAGGTGAACCATTAATTAGATTATCCGTTTGATAAGACCAGACTTCGGATCCATCGCCCGTTCGTAAACAACGCAGCATACCGTCGTTTCCTGCAACCAACAACAACGGTTCACCATTCACCGGACTCTTAACCAAATTCGCTCCAGCGGTAATCTTGTCATTGAACTGCAACTTCCAAAGCAATTCGCCCGACTCCCGGTTCAAGGCATAAAACTGCCCGTCATTGGCTCCCATGAAAACCGCATCTTCGGTTATCGCGGGCTCCGATTCGATAACATCCTCCGCTTCGAAGCTCCAACGCTCGACTCCCGTATCCAAATCTACCGCATAGAACAGACCTTCATCCGTCCCGACGTAAACCGTATTATCGTAAATTCCCGCATCGCCGGAAATCGCCGACCCCGCTTCGAACGTCCACGCAATTGATGGCGATACGATCACCGCATCCTCGATCGATCCGCTAAGAAATTGACTCCCTCGCGAAACCGGCCAGCTCGTTGTTAGATAAGTTGGTTTGGCAGAATCGCTTTTTATTGCTCCCTCCTTCGTTCCGGAAGGCTGACAAGCAACAAGCAAAACGAAAAACGGTAACAAGATCCAAGGTAGGGCTGCAGAGCTATCTGCGAAAGCCTGTTGCGATTTTCCCATGCCCATCATCAAGCGCTCTCCGCGACTCGCTCCAACGCGCTTCGATATAAACCTTCAAATTCTTCCTGACCAACGGGCCGGGGATTAAAACGCCCAGTCCATTGCTGCGTAGCAGCTTCGGCCAACGTGCTAACATCGCTTTCCGACGCACCCAAGGCCGAAAGATTTGAAAGCCCCGCAACATCGATCAAAGACTCGAACCAGTCAGCCATATCAACGCTTTCTTCTCCAACACCAGGAATCCACTTTTCATAAGATTGGTAGATTTCACTCACAGCAGCATTGTTCCTATTAAATCGAATTACATGTGGCAGCATCATTGCAACCGCGTGACCATGCGTCACATCATAAGACGCAGTTAGTGGGTTCGCACATGCATGAGCAGCCCCAAGCATACTATTTTCAATTGCCAAACCAGCCAACGCAGCTCCCATCTGCATATTGCTTCGATCCAAAAGTTGGGCATCGCCAGCAATCACCGACTCGATCGAACTAGCCATCAAACGAAAGGCCTCCATCGAATGTATCTTGGAAATCGGATTACGCGGTAGACAAACTGCCGTTTCGACAGCGTGAGCCAACGCATCCAATCCTGTCAGGATAGCAATCCGGCGTGGCTGCGAAACAGTCAATTCCGGATCCAACAAAGCGATGCTCGCCAAGGCCTTCGAATCTCCACAGGCCATTTTAACATGAGTCGCATCGTCACTCACCAAAGCATAAGATTGGCATTCGCTTCCAGTACCTGAAGTCGTGGGAATCGCGATAAACGGAAGCATCGGCTTATCAGCTTTTCCGTAGCCATGATAGTCCTTCATCTCGCCGCCATTGGTTAACAGAAAATTACAGCCCTTCGCTGTATCCATACTGCTACCACCCCCCATACCGATAAATGAGTCGATACCCGCTTCAGCAGCAAATTTCATACAAGCGGAAATACACGAGTTGGTCGGGTTCTCCTGAACGTCATCGAAAACCGAAACCTCGATGCCGGCTTCTTTCAAAGCCGAGAGCGCTCGATCCAAATGCCCTGCCGAGCGAATTCCCTTATCCGTCACCAGCAACGGGTGAACGCTACCAATATCCCGAACAAACTCCGGAAGCTTGGCCAACATACCCGAACCAAAAGCGATACGGGGACTCGGTCTTGTTATGAATTCATCCATCAAGCAATCCTACGGGTCTTGCTCTGAATAGCCCGACGACGGTAGAGGAATTCAAAAAGATTTCCTTCATGCGGCTGCTCCCACTGTACCCAGTTCGTTGGCACGGAACCGAGATTCAGACGATCGATATCAGGACTCGCCATCAAATCGCTCATCCACTCTTCGTTTTCCGTCACTGCCGAAACGACTAACGTCGAACCAATTGCAGCCAGCATCTCTGACTGCGGACGTTCAACGACACTTACAAATGGAAACATATACTCCGTATTCGCCAATGGGTGATCAGGATCCGAACAAGCAATCAAGGTTGGACACAAAAACGTCTGACCATGCTTCTCAACCAAGCGCGGTCCGCTGCGATACTTCGCCGTCAAGTCGACAGCTCCAGGTGTCTTAAGCGCGTCATCAATCGCCTCATTCATTGATTTAGCGAAATCGGCATTGGCGAATCCGCAAATCAACGCATCTTCATCAGCCCGAGCACGAGGCTCGATCGCGGCCAGTTTTTTCGCCATAGCATTCGAAATCTCATCGAAATGCGAAGGCACCATCACCGAAGAAGCGTTAACACAGCTACGTCCTCCGTTTGCGGATACGGACTCGACCATTATATCCAAATGACTTTCCCAATCATCCGCCATATCGTCGCCGATCAGAACCTTGCTACGTCCCGATCCATGCACCTGGATATTGGCGTAGCCAGAGTATTTCTTAACAGTCGCGTCACTCCCAAATACGATACCACGTCCGCAGGAAAGCAAAATCGCATCGCCGCCATCGTGCGTCGTTGGATAAAAGCCAAAAGCCTCCTTAGGGAATCCCGCCGCAATCATCGCTTGGATGATACGATACGGCGTCAATGGATCCTCGCGACCTGGCTTAAGAAAGACGGGCGTCTTCATAACCAACGCCGGCAACCAAAGAGAATTAACTCCCGGCGAATTGCTGGGCAAGGTCACACCCAAGCTATCGGCGATCGGATAGAAATTTATATCGATGTCGCCCAAGCGAGCACATCCCTTATCAAAAAGCTCCGGCGGCAAACCGCGCGTTAGCCCTGAGATAACTGCACGAATATTCTTCAGCGCTGCCGCAACTTTGAACATATTCGAGCGACAAAGCGAATGCGGCAACCCAGTCAATTCTGACAAGGCTGTAACGTAATCCGCAACCGATTGCTTCTCGCCGTCCATGCCGAACGGCAATTCGGCATCAAGGTACAAGTCGGCCGCCTTCTCTGCGTAATCGAGCAAAGTATCAGCAGGAATCGCTCGCAATGCTTCGCGACCCTTTTCAATCGATAGCTTATCGCGACGGATAATCCCTGCATTCGCCACACTCACTTCCAAGCGAGCGCCTGACTTCAGGACATTACCCAAATCGTTCGTATCCAAACTTCTATACGCTTCGCCAAAACGTAAGACCGGTATATGTGAAACATTCTCTTTCATCTCTAATAAACTTCACCCTTCACAATTCACACTTCATCATTCTAATACACTCCTTCGATTACCTTCTTGGTAGTCGATTCGAACGGCCGGACATCTCCGACGCCATCCCATGGAAAACGCTCGCACGGTTGACGGCGAATCGCCTCGTCACGTTCGAGAAAGCGCGGCATGAAAAACTCTTTGGTCATGGTTGTCAGCTCAACGCGGCCATACTCGTCATATCCTACGCCTTGCGTCGAATCCTTCGGATTGACGATTCGCAAAATCGCTCGCGGTTGTGGAGCGTAGTACGTTAGGCTGTAGTTGTCTTCTGCTGACAAGGGACGACTGATCGCCAATCCCATGAGCGTATTGCCATAAGTTGGAGCGAAATTAACTTTTCCTTCCAGCACTTCCTCCGTCAAGAAACGCACGTATTGCGGCGTCATCGTAGTACCGCCGACAAACACGCCTTTGATACCCGCACCAGGAATCGAGATGCGCTCTGCCAAACTTTCCAAAATAGTCGGTGTCGTGAACATGCAGCCGATCTTCCGGCCTTTCATTATCGTTATCGCTTGCTCGACAACATGCTCCTTGTACTTGCGAGCCATGTCATACTCGCCATCGCGAATAAGGCGTTTCACCCAACGCGGGTCCAAATCGATAAAGTAGCAAGCTCCACCGCGTCGATTCGCCAAATGCTCAATCGCAAGTCGCAGACGTCGAGGACCCGTTGGTCCAACCATCAACCAATTTTCACCCTTAGGGAAAAAGTCGTCGGAATAATAATCACTGAATTCAGAGTAATCGACCTTGTAGTCTTCCCAGCCGATACGTTGCTTCGGCATTCCAGTCGTACCACCAGTTTCGAATACATTGTAAGGACGATCACCAAAGGCGGCTGGAATAAAACGAGCAGGATCGGTGTCACGCAAAACTTCATCATCGAAGTTCTCAAAACGCATCAAGTCCCCGAAAGCCTTAACTTCCTCAGCCGGATTCCAACCCGCTTCCTTTGCCCAATCGAGCCAATACGGGCTACCTGTTTCGGAAGAGAAATGCCACTGAACCATCTCCCGGGTATAACGATCTAGTTCTTCCTTTGCGGCATCCACCGCGCTTGTGATATCCATTGTCTGAGTCATTGAAAATTGGGTTTTTAGCCCACGAACGAAATGCATTTAGTCATTCGTGGGCAGTTACTAAGCTTTTTTGGTAAAGAATTTATCGAGGGTTGATTGCGACGGAGCCGATGTAAAGAGCGACACTACGATAAGTGAAATCGCGCAGGTAAAGAAAATCGGCACAACCGGCATCGTGCCGCCAATGCTATATTCCTTGTCCGCTCCAAAGCCCGACGCTTGAAACAAAACAATCCACATTAACGCGCCGCCAATTATGCCAGCATAAGC
Source organism: Candidatus Pelagisphaera sp. (assembly GCA_051275055.1). Classification (GTDB taxonomy): domain Bacteria; phylum Verrucomicrobiota; class Verrucomicrobiia; order Opitutales; family Opitutaceae; genus Pelagisphaera. The sequence continues at coordinate 437 of JBNMOQ010000303.1, read as the reverse complement.
GCCAGCCTTGGTCGCCCGCTTCCAGTAAATCGCAGCGAACACCAAAGGAAAGAGTCCGGCGAATCCGCTAAAGCACCAGATGCCTAACGAAAAGACCTGTCGAGGCTCAGCTAGAGTAAACAGGTATGTCACCAAAACGATGAGACAAATAAACCCGCGAGCCAGCATCACCAACTGCTTTTCGGAGAAGCGTTTCGCTCCAAAGCTATGAACCACGATATCCTTGGTGAACATCGTGCCGACCGCCACGAATTGCGAATCGAGCGAAGACATAACCGCAGCGAGAATGCCAGCGGTTACCAATCCGCCAATTATCGGAGTGGTCAATTTTCCAACCATCATACCCAATACCGCATTCGGACTAGCTCCTTCTGGAATCACTGGTGTAATGCCATCAGGCATAACCGCTCCAGTTGCCCATAAACCAATAAGAATAC
>JBNMOQ010000302.1:0-6224 GCA_051275055.1 Candidatus Pelagisphaera sp. | reverse complement strand
AAGAATTGTGGAGAGATAAACTGCCATTCGGAGGCCAGGCCACCCCATCCATATACGAAGTCGATGGGAAGCAATACATCGTGATCGGCTGCGGCGGCGGTCGTACAGTGCCCAGCGGCGACCTCTACGTCGCCTACGCGCTCCCGTGAGTACAGCTACGAGCCCCACCCCAAAAAAAAATCACTGCGTATCCAATAAGCCATTTTGGCTCGATTAATTGTAGGACGGGGCGCTGACCCGTCATTCCAAACGAGATGTCGCCTCAGCGAGGCAACCTACAAAAACGCCCGCTTCACTTCAATCGACATCCGCAACAGATCTTCTAATAATATCAAAAATAGAAGGGATTTGACTCCATTTAATAGTAGCGCTTAATTCGGTCCTAATTTAGTACCAATATATGAAGCCCAGCGAATCCACCAAACCCATTAGCTATTTGAAATCCCACACGGCGGAAGCGATTGGCCAGGTTGCGGAAACTGGGACCCCATTGATCATAACCCAAAACGGCTACGCCAAAGCAATTGTTCAGGACCTCAAGAGCTATGAAGATACGCAGGAAAGTCTGGCATTGTTGAGAATCATCGCTCAAAGCAAAAAATCGACTGAACGAACCAAGCCAAAGACAGTAGCTCAGGCATTTAAATCCGTTCGTCGCCGAGCTGCGGACTACGAAAATCAATCGAAGGCAAATGGCGCCTAAGGTACGTCTGACAGTCGAAGCGGAAGAAGACCTTTTCGATATTTGGCGCTTTGTCGCGGAGAACGACTCTCCAGCAAAAGCCAACACGCTCTTGGACAATCTGGAGACGAGCTGTCATAGCCTAGGCCAGACTCCAAACAAAGGGCATGTCCCCAAAGAGTTGAGACGAGTCGATATATTCGACTTTTACGAGATCCACTACAAACCCTACCGAATCCTGTACGAACTCAACGAGAAGCGAGTGCTGATTCACGCAGTTCTCGACGGCAGGCGAGATATGGAAAGTTTGCTACGCTCGCGACTCTTGAGATAAGAGTACGGACCGGAGAGATCCATTCTTCCCGGCCGCCGCGATCCACCGCATACTGAATGCGAATACCATTGTGAAAGACGGTCGCAACAATTGAATTTCGTATCAACAATTCCCCGTCAACATATTGTCTCTGTTGATTACCACTCTATGCGGTCGATGGTTTGAACACTGTCAAAATGGCGATCCTTGCTCAATACAGAGAGGTTGTACTCCTTGGCTAGAGCGGCGATCCATACATCATTTTCCGGGATAGGAGTTCCTTGTTTTTTCAGCCCCTGACGAACGGTGGCATAAAATGAAGTCGTGGATTCCAATATGCAGAGAACCGTGCACGTTTTAGCAAACGACATAAACTGTGGTTCTAGTTTTTTCGCAATTTTGAGCCACGCAAACCATAACGGTATTCTCCTATGACAATAACTGGCAGGCAGACCTCGTCAGCAGAAGCAAGCAAGGACACTACCGCTTTATCTCCTTCGAAAAAGGCTGAGAGAGCGTTGGTATCGATAATCACTCCCAATCCTCCGGAGTCACCTGCTCGCAGGCTTCTTCAATTCGCTGTAGAATGCGGCTGGATTCTTTTCGATCTTTTTTCAACAATCCTGCGAATTGCATCCAAGGCTTTTCTGATGCCGCTTTTTCATCCGCCGCCAGCTTTGCTTCAACCGCTGACGTTACAAAAGCAGTCATGGTCTGTCCTTTCAGGGCCGCAGTAGACTTCGCTCGGCGAAACACGGAATCTGGAAATTCGAGGGTTGTTTTCATAACATAAAATATCACCCATATTGATGGGTCCGTAAAGTACAACTCGACTGCAGAAGTGACTAAAACTCAACCTAAGCGGTCGCCGCAAGCGACGCCCCGAAAACGTAAACGAACTTATTAAACACCCTCTTACCGTTTCTACTCCCGCTCCGCGATCAAACGTCGCCCCGAACTTGTTCGTCGCCATGGACCACAAACGCATACCTGGGAATCGCCATTAAGATCGCCGTTTAAACTAGCTCTTATTGGGTAATAAGATTCATTATTGAATCATTATTAATGACTTGCAAATTATTATTATCGCCATAATTATCGCCGTTTTTTACCATTAAAGTGAAGTCCATCTACACAAAGATCTCCTCCATGCAGCCGCTCATGCCCGAGCAGCGAAAGGCCATTTTAGCGGATATCAGCTCGAAAATTCTCCGCAAATCGGGAGAACTCAAACGTGCTTTGCCCAACACACTGGTTCGCAATGAGTTAGCACGCCTCGTGCGAACGATGAACAGCTACTATTCAAACCTCATCGAAGGGCATAAAACACTGCCAAAAGACATCGATAAAGCGCTTCGTCAGGACTTCTCCGAATCAAGATCCGAGCGGCGTAATCAGATGCTGAGCGTAGCCCACATCGAAACTGAGACCGCCATGCGCGAGCGCCTGTCCAAGGAACCAGACCTAGACCCATTCAGCGAGAGCTTCCTCCGCTGGATCCACAGAGAATTCTACTCCCGCCTTCCCGAAAGTGAATGGACTACCACAAGTTTGTCAGGAAAAACGTTCCCCCTAAAGCCAGGAGAATTGCGTGGATACAACGTCGATGTCGGACAGCATACACCACCAGACCATTCCGCGCTCCCTGACTTCCTAGAGACGTTCAGGTCCTGCTACACGGGCAAACCAATCCTCGCCACCGATCAGCTAATCGCTGCGGCAGCCGCCCACCATCGGCTCGCATGGATACATCCCTTTGGAGACGGAAATGGCCGCGTGACTCGCCTTCATTCACAAGCAGTCATGAATCGATGCAAGGTTGATTGCGAGGGACTCTGGACCCTATCGAGAGGCCTAGCAAGAAACCGCAAAACCTACTACCAGCAGCTCGCGCTCGCCGACCAAACACGCCAATCCGATCTTGATGGACGATGCAATCTGAGCGACTCCAGCTTAGCTGATTTCTGCGTCTATTTCCTGACGACCGTCCTTGATCAAATCGAGTTCATGCTGGAACTGTTGGAACTCAAAACTCTAAACAATCGCGTCGAGCAATACATCCGTTTCCAGCTTTCGGAGCTCTCCTCTCTATCAAAAGACAGAATAGTAAACCTCTTGTACGCTCTCGTTCACAAAGGCGAATTAGCGCGTGGGAGCGTCCAATCGATCTTCGGACTTAAAGCAAGCGCATCAAGAGAACTGATACAGGTTTGCTTTGCCCAAAACCTCATCCATTCGCCGAGCCCCAAAGGCCCCCTACATATATCCTTCAACGCCGACGTACTCGAGTTCTACTTTCCAAAGCTTTTTATCGATCTACCAGTCGACTAGCTATCCCACAAGCGCCAGCGATTCGACAAAAGTAAAGCTACACAAGTAACCGGTATCTCGCGCTGCGACCGCCTCCGTGGGGCTCCAAAACGCCGAGTTCTACCAATCGCTGAAGGTCTCGTGTCGCGGTTGCCTTGGAGGTTTTCGCTATCGAAATGTACTTCCGGGCATTCATGCCACCCTCAAAGCTATCCGGACCTTCGTCGAGCATACGCCTTATCACATTTAACTGCCTGTCGTTAAGGTCGCTTCTGAAGCAATCGAAGAACTTCGTTTTTCGCAGAACGAATTCGACCTGCCGTTCCGCATCTTCTTGAGCAACCAACGCCATCTTTACAAAGTAGTGTATCCAAGAGCTAATTTCATTCGATTTCTGAGCGTCTTCCAAAGCATCGTAATATCGGTTCTTCTTGGCTTCGATGGTCCGCGGAAGACTAAGGACAGCAGGACGGCTCAATCCTTGCGAAATCGCCTTCTCGGATATTGCCCGACCAATCCGGCCATTACCGTCTTCGAATGGATGGATACTTTCAAAATACAAATGGGCGATCGCCGCTCTAACAGGCGCATGTACGACTGTGTTCTCGCTTTCATTAAACCAATCGATGAAAGCTTTCATTTCCACAGGCACTCGGCTTGAAGAAGGCGCTTCGAAATGGACTTTCCTATTTCCATACGGATTCGACACCACCTGAATAGGTGTCTCATCGGGCAACCCCTTCAGCATACCATTCACCTGGCCCGCTTTATCCACAAACGCAAAGAGCGCCTCCTCGACTGTCGACAGATCGAAGCGAAATGAAGGCCAATCTTCTTGTTGCCAATTGTAAGTCATGAGCCGAATACAACTCTTATTCGGCTCATTCTAAATGCTATAATGAGCCGATTAAAGAATCTAATCGGCTCATCCCACGATATAATTCGACATCATGCATAGGCCACATTGGCGTGCGGAAAGCTACAAAGGATGAGTACTCGTTCTTTGAGCCCATTCGATCAAAGAGCGCTTTCACCCCATTTTCCGTCAAATTTGCGGCAGAATCATAGGCAATCGAAGATATAATCACAATGAACCCCGAAGATCAGGAAACAGGCGGCCAACTGCTGCAGCTCTTTGCCCGTCACAATCGAGAGCTGCGGGCCTACTCGCGACTGATCCTGCATTCGGTCGATTCGGTCGACGACGTTTTGCAGGAGGCCAGCGTCGTGATCTGGGAAAAGCAGGCCCAATTGCGCCATGTGGACGAATTTCTTCCCTGGGCCAAAACCATCGTTCGCAACATCAGCTTTCGCTACCGCCGGTCCGCAGCCCGCGATCGGCATGTATTCAACGACGATCTAGTGAATCGTCTCCTTGTGGAGGATGAACTCGACCGTACAAGCGACGATCGTTCAGCTCAAGAATACGCCGCTCTCATGTCCTGCCTCAACAAATTCCCCGACGAGCGCAAGCAACTGATCCTAGCGCCCTATCGTAGCCCAGGAGCGGTTAAAGAACTCGCCGCCAAGTCCAACCGCTCCCCGAATAGTCTCTACAAGCTCCTGCAACGCCTACGCGTCAAATTGATGGGCTGCGTGGAGAACGAACTGAAATCGGAACCCGCCTGATCATGAATCCCGAACGAATAGATGAATTGATTCAAAAGTGCGTCCTCGGAATCCAAACGGAATCCGAGGCGCGGGAATTGTCGGACTTCCTCGAACAGGACAGCTCCACAGCTGCCCGCAGCAAGCTCAGGCTCGCCCTCAAAGCGGATGCCTATCTTCAGGAAGCCGCTGCCGAAATGGCCGACGAGTCCGATCGAAATGAAGGTGCCGACGCTCGCAAGATCCTCTCCCTCAAACGCAGCCTGTGGACCCAAGGAGGCATCGCAGCGGCCATCGTCATTGGCCTCTGCACATGGTTGCTCAATTCCGAAACGCCCCAGACGGCAAACGACTTCGGCGTAGCTACCGTACTCCGCATCGAAGGCGAAGGATTCGCCAACCAAGATCGGAGCCTTTCGCGTGGCGACGCTTTACACGCTGGCGAGCAATTGACCATGAAGGACGGCCTCGTTGAACTGGTATTCCCCGACACCGGCGTGCACGCCATCGCAACCGCGCCGCTTTCGTTCACGGCAGAAAGCTCGGAACGCATCTTTCTTCACAACGGCGACATCAAGCTGCACGTCCCGCCGCAAGGCATCGGCTTTGTCGTGGAAACGACCGAGCGCGAGATCACCGACCTCGGCACCAGCTTCGTCGTTACGGCGCGTGCCTTGGAGTCCCGTGTCCTCGTTCTCGATGGCGAAGTCTCAGTCGGATCCAAAAACGGAAACCGCGGCGGTCTCATGACTGAAGGCGAAATGGCAAGTTTCAGTCGAGGGGGCATATTCAGCCTACTCAGAAAGAAAATCGACACACTCCCGGAACGCTCCTTCTCCGCAACCGATTCGAACACTTCCTATCTTTCGGGCATGATACTCGGTTTCAACACAGGCGTCGACGTACCCGATAAACTACTACGGGTTGATTTAATGGGGCAACGCGTATTGCCACTCATCAAATCCGGGTTCGAGGACCGGGACAGTCTCGAAGGGCTCAAACGCGGCCAGCCACTTCGTTTCTCTGGAATCGCCGGTGCCTACAAGCAATTCGCGAATCGCGCCGCGCTCGAACCCTTCGAACCGGAAGCCGGATGGCTTTCCTGGTACCACGGAGAAGTCGCACCGCCAAAATCCGGACGGTATCGATTCTGGGGATACGCGGATAACAACCTAATGGTGGCCATCGATGGAAAACCTGTCTTCGACGGCTCGCGCTACGACTCCGCCTGGCGAGCCAATTTCAACATAGAGAGAAAGAACTTTCCAGCTTGGCCCTGTATCAATGCCCCAGCCGGATTTGCAGTCGGAC
>JBNMOQ010000301.1:0-6227 GCA_051275055.1 Candidatus Pelagisphaera sp. | reverse complement strand
GAACTTATGCAGGGGCCACATAAGTTGCCCAAAAATCGAGGACGACGACTTGTCCTTTTAGGTCCGATAGCGTTTTGAGGTTTTCATCGGATGACCACTTGAAATGGAGTTCTGGCGCGGGCTGACACACGAATTTCGCCATTTTCGATTCGGCTCCGCTTCTTTTTCCTCGGCTTGAGCAGTGTCGTTGTTCTCATCCGGGTATTTGGCGAGGAGGGAATCGAACTCCTCAAATTCGGTAGCGAGTTCAGTGGCCGTTCGTTTGCCTTCTTTTAATTTGGCGGTGATTTTTTTGACCAGAACATTGAGTTCGGCTTTCGCTTGATTGGCCTCTTCTGATTTCGAGGTTTGCACCTCAGCAGAGCCTGCCATGGAAAGGGATAATACAACAATCGATAGGATTAATAATCGGATATTCATGGATGCTTTATAAATCAATTCGAGTGCAGATTGGCTGCCGTTTTTCACCTTCAGCAGGCCTCATTGTTCACGTGATTTTACTATATTGAATCACAATCGTTAACAGGATCCTCGACAGGTCCAGGCAGGTTTTATGAAACTTTGGGTTTTGGTTTAAGATTTGACCAGGGACTCTTGTCATCAGGGCGAAAACTGTGAGTGAGTCCCTTGAGAAAATAACGCAGGAGTTGATCACGACACTCCATGAAATGCTTATGAGCTGGTGCACGAAAGAGTGCGCTTAGTTCACCTTTTGATACCGAAAAGCCAACGCTTTTCATTGTATCGATCATATCGGTATCTTTCATTTCAAAGGCGATACGCAATTTTCGAAGGACCATATTATTATTGATCTCAGCCGTTGAGAACTTTTTAGCGGGACCATCGCTCGGTCCGCGACGTTTCAAAATCAGGCCATCTAAAAACGCGTGAATGGTTTCAGCAGGGCACTCGACAAATCCTTCATCCTCTTCGTTTTTGAGGATATCAACCACATCGAGAACGGACAGTTCAACACCGCCGTCTTTGATCATCTGTACCACCTCTTTGTTTTTAATTTCAAGCGTGTATCGAACGCTTTTCATCACATCGTTATTTGTCATTCTGTTTCTTATTGTTAGGTAAGTCGTTTTAGAGCTGAGGTTTGAAAAAGACGCTCGTAATCACTTGAGGAGATTAAACAAGGGTCAGACCGTGCTTATTGATCTCGTTTGAGATGTCAATATGCACAGCCAGACCCCTACTTGGGTGCCACCTTGGGGTAAGGTCTCAGGCCGAGAAGCATTTCGGCTTTCTCGGTGAGCGGGTTGGCGGCGAGTTTTCTATCGGTGTGCTCAGCAAGGTTGTTTCCGACGAGCGCATAGACAGTCGGACGGTCTTGGCTGGTGTCGATTTCAACACACTTATTCTTGCTCTTGAAAAGCTCAACGGTCGGCAGAGTTTCGGCCTCGAAAGTGTCGATTCTCAGCTTCAAGCTCTCAACATTGTCGTCGCACCTGCCCGTGTAACTGGCACGGCCCAAGATACGCTTCTCGAGAACAGCGTAGGGGCACGTAAAGTATAAAATTTTGGGGAGTTCAACGTCCCGACCGAAGATCTCGTACCATCCTTCCAAATTAGTTAGGGAACGCGGGAATCCATCAACAAGGAAGTTTTTCTTACCCGTCTTTCTGATGGCCTTCTCCATCGCGTGCTTGAGCAGAGCTACAGTGATTTCGTTGGGCACCAACTTTCCAGCAGCCATAAACGCTTCGATGATGTCGGCGTTCGGCCCTCCAGCATGACGCTCGGCACGGAGTAGGTTTCCACTGGATAAGTGAGTCCAGCCGAGTTGAGTCTCGGCAAGCTCGCACATAGTTCCTTTTCCCGTGCCGGGTCCTCCAAGAACGAAAACGACGTTGGGCTTGGGGCAGGGTTTTCTCGGGTCGTAGTAGTGGACCCCTACCTTAGGGGCAGGCACGACTCCCATTTTGTAGACGTTCCATTCTCTGTCCGTAGGCGGCATCTCATCTTCGCATGTGATCTCGTATGCGAGATGACCATCGAGACGGGAGATTCTCCAGCATTTGTAGCTGTTGGAGTATGAGAGAGAAGGGCTCCTGGCTGCTTTGCCATCGGCGCGATCCCACGCCAGCTTGCCGTTCCAGTAACCGAGACTTGATACGGTTCCCGATTCAGATTCGACGGGAGGCGCTGTTGAAGGAACGAAGAGACCATCAACTTCAGGAAGACCAGATCCAGACACTTCAACAAAGAAGGTGTTAGGGTGTAACTCGTTTGTCTTAATCATAATCTTCTAAATTTGTAGGAAGCAGGCAGAATCAAAGGGACTGAACGGCGACAGCCTGTTGTTTCTACCGAACGTTCGAGTGGATACAAGAGTGGAAGTTGCGTAGCGACTTTAACGAATTGAAGGTGTAGAAAAGGTGTCAGGCATTTATCGTTCTACTAGCGGTTCCAATTGCCTCTTTGCTTGTCCTCTTTTTCCGGATTTCAGCTTGGATGCACACCGGCTTAGACCGGCTGGAATTCACGCTCATCTTTGCGAAAGAAAAACCGAAATAATAATAAAAAACAGACGTAGTTGGGTTTTCATGACGTTGTTGGTGTCGATCTCGTAGGAATCTCGTAAATCGCTTTGCAAGTAGGCTGTGGGTGTTAACTTTTAAGTACTGACCCTCTCTGGGTCATACCCGTCTCGACGCGTTTGATTTCCGTTGCTATTTATAAATGCGGCGGGACGCCACGTTCCACCTTCATGCGTCACCCCTGCACATTCATCCTTCATATTTCATTCTTATTCAGGTGTAACCTAGATTAGTTTTCAATAGTTCTTATTGAACGGGGGTTGGGGATTATGTTAGACATTTGAAATATGAGAGAATTCTGCGGCTATTGCCTTACGGTTTGTTTTCTTTTGGTAAATTTGCAGTCGGTTGTCCAAGGAGAGGAGATTCCGCTTCCTTCGGCCGTCGATGACGCCTCGATATCGATTGTGGATATCGAGGGAAAGAAGCGCTTTCCATTTAAGCTAGATGGAGCGAAGGCTATCACGCTTATTTTCGTGACTCATGATTGCCCGATTTCCAACGCCTATTCTCCGGAGTTGGCACGAATCAAGGAAGCGTATGATTCCAAAGGAATTAACATGATACTGATTTTCGTAGATCCGGACGTAGCGAAAAAAAAAATACAAGAACACATGAGGGATTACAGCCTTTCTGGCTACACTGCTGTGATCGATAGAACGCATAAGCTCGTCAAGGAGACAGGTGCGACGGTAACGCCTGAGGCTGTGGTGGTGCTTCGAGATGGCAGTATCGCTTATCGTGGACGCATTGATAATATGTATCCGGCCCTGGGACAGCGTCGCCGGGTAATTAGCGAGAAAGATTTGAGAAACGCTCTGAACGCCATAATCGAAAATAGAGAAATCGAAACCCAAAGAACTCAAGCGGTTGGGTGCTATATCCCCAATTTGCAATAAATATCTACTCCGCACTAATATGAAATTCAGAAAATCAACCTACCTCCTTTTCGTTTTAGCGCTCGGAGCTTCGGCTCAAGGAAGCGATTCAGCTGTCACACGTGCAGTAACCTTTAGCGAGCACATCGCCCCAATCGTATTCGAAAACTGCGCATCTTGTCATCGACCCAATGAGGCGGCTCCGTTTTCATTGATGAACTACAGGGATGTTCAGAAACGAGGGGAATTGATTCTTACTGTAATTGAAGATCGATACATGCCTCCTTGGCATGCCCATTCTAAGGATTACGAATTCCAGGGGCATCGTGGGCTCAGCGAGGAGCAGGTCGCTCTTATTGGGCAATGGGTTGACAGCGGGATGGCCGAAGGGGATTCGTCGAAGACGCCTGAGTTGCCAAAATTCACAATTGGGTGGCAGCTTGGCAAACCGGATCTAGTAGTTCAGATGAAAGAGGGATTTACGCTCTATGCGGAAGGACCGGATATCTATCGGAATTTTGTGATCCCGCTCGACCTTGATGAAGACAAATGGGTTCAGGCGATCGAATTTCGTCCGGGCGAACGTTCGATAGTGCATCATTCGCTCTTCTACTACGATACCACGGGCGAGGCTCGCAAACGTGATGCGGAGGATCCGATGCCTGGATTCAAACGCATGGGAGCGGCTGAAAAATCGGGTTCAATTGGGGGCTGGGCGGTTGGCGGTATTCCGAAGGAACTGCCGGACGGGTTGGCTTACCGCCTTCCGAAAGGATCGGACATGATCCTCTCGACGCATTTTCATCCGTCGGGCAAAAAGGAAATCGAGGTTTCGACGGTAGGATTTTACTTTTCAAAAGAACCACCTAAACAGAAGTTTACTGGCGTTCAGCTGCCACCAGCATTTGGAGCTTTGGCTGGAGTGGATATTCCTGCGGGAGAGAGCAATTATACAAAAAAGGATTCGTTTGTCCTTCCGATTGATGTGAAGGCGTTCGGGATCAGCTCTCATGCTCACTATCTTGGGAAACGCATGAACATGACGGCGACCTTTCCGAATGGCGAATTGAAAGAGCTGCTGACTATTAGCGATTGGGATTTTTCGTGGCAAGAGCAGTATCGATATAAGGACTACGTTTTTCTCCCTGCGGGAACGCGATTAGAGGCCGAAGTGGTTTGGGATAATTCTGAGGATAATATCAACAATCCGAATGACCCTCCTAAGCGCATTAGCTGGGGAAGGGAGTCCGACGACGAAATGGGAAGCGTGACATTACAGATGGTCGCGGCGAATCCAACAGAGTTTGGAAAGCTCAGCAAGGAAATCAGAAATCATATAGCTGAAGCCTCGCGGAATGCGAGGGCCGCTCGTTTCTCTGGCGGTCGCCAGTCAGACCAGGGGCAAAACCGGGGTCAGTTTTTGAAGCGCATGACTGCTCGATTCGATAAGGACGGAGATGGTGTGTTGAACGAAGCCGAACGCGAGGAGGCTCGAAAAGCTCTCGGGAGGTAGTGAAAGGATGAATTATGAAGGATAAAATGTAGAGAGATTGGGTAAAGATCAAACACGTCGGGACGCCACGTTCCACCTTCATCTCCCCCTCTCTCTATCCCTCAATCTCCCCGTCCCGCCATCATCTCTCAGAGCTCGTCGTATTTTACGTGAGAGCCTTTGGCTTTTTCGATGGGGTATTTGGCGGCGTTTTTGACGAGTTTGGCGGTGAGAGCTTGGGAGAGGTCGATGTTTAGATCATGGGCGAGGAGAAGGGCGTAGTAAGTGATGTCGGCGAGTTCGTCGGATATATGTTCGCGCTTTTGGGATACCGCCTCCTCGACTTCGTCGGGTTTCTTCCAGAGGAAGATTTCTTGCAGCTCAGCGGCTTCGATGGCGAGTCCAGCGGCGAGGTCCTTAGGATTGTGGAATTGCTTCCAGTCGCGGGCATCGCGGAAAGCGACGATTTTTTCGGTGAGGGCGTTTATGGAAGACATTTTGGAAGAGTGAAGGATGAATGGTGAAATTGGGGGGACGGCTATTTAAATGGTTCCTCTGTCTCGGAGTTTTGAGCGGAGGTTTGGAGTTAGTCGGTTGCGAGCTTAGGGAAGCCGGACCTGAGGTGTACTGCAAGTCGGTTATTGGAAAGCGGTTCGAGTTTTTCTAAGTAATCTAGGTTTACGATCGTTTGCCTGTGGATTTTTGAAAAATGAGCGGGTGGGAGAATTCCCTCCCATTCTTTGAGAGATCTTCGCGCGAGTATCGGTTTAAAGCGAGTAGTGAGAACTTCCGTGTATTCACTCGAAGAGGTTATTGCTCCGATGTCTCTAATTCGAACGAAGTAGTCCTTCTTTCCATCTTTAATGTAAATGATGTCGTCGTGGGTTATGAAATCAGTGGGGATTGGTTGCCACACGGATGACTAAGATTTGAACGCTCCGCGAAGCCGAGATAATGCAAAAAAAGAAAGACAGGGTGTCTCTATTTTTGAATCCCACGCTGAAGTCTCGGCGTAGCTACTTTGCAAGGCGGCGTGGTGGTTAAAATCATGTGGGTTTCCAAAGTTCGAAAATCCTAAGAAAAAATAAACTGTTTTTTGGGGGAATAAAACTCCGCCGTTACAGATCTTAGGCAATTGAATTTCCAATCCTGTATTCTCGGAAAAAAGGGACGTATTGTAAGAGAATTACAATGAACGCGCTTCGATTTACAGCAAGCGTTGCATTGATTTGAGACGTTTTAGAACTCCCTGTATCTTGCTTTACTTTAGGAAATTACAAAACATTCGAACATCTCGTTGAGACGATTTTT
>JBNMOQ010000300.1:0-6231 GCA_051275055.1 Candidatus Pelagisphaera sp. | reverse complement strand
GATGCCTTCACTGTCGATGCGTGGTACATGTCTCCGTTGGCCTTGGGGCTTCGTTTTCAGCAGACCGGATTGTGGTTCGCTTTGTTTGGTGGAGTGGCTTTGAGCGCAGGCGTTCCATGGATACTTGGCAGGCGTCGTGTGCCGGCGAGTTATCAAGCGGTGGTGACACAATCGAGATGCCATTCATGCAATCAATGTTCAGAAGATTGCCCGTTCGACGCTATTTCGATGATCCCGCGTACGGACGGGAAAGCGTTTGATACGCAAGCTTTGGTTGATCCTTTGAAATGCGTTGGTTGCGGCGTTTGTGCGGGCTCTTGCGACTCGGAGGGAATCGGTCTCCAATGGTTCGATACGATGGTAGAAGAGAAACGTATTTCGAGTTCATTTTCGAAAGGCCTTGAGGCTGGAGCGCCTCCGTGGATTGCATTTGTTTGCAGTGATATTGTTGGAGGTTTACCGTTTTACGATGAATCGAAGTGGACGTCGCGATTGCCTGGGTATCAGTTGTTTGCTATTCCGAATTCCAGTTGGTTGGCTCCAAAGTTGGTGGAACGATTGCTGACTCTCGGGGCGGAGGGAGTGCTAGTGGTGCGCGACTCCCGGCATGAAGCGAATGCCCGTGATGGGCGACTGGCGATTGGAGAGCGTTTGTTGGGATTGCGAGGGCCGGCGTTCAGGCCTGGGCGAGCTCCTTCCGAAAGTTGGCGAGTTTTCGATTATCTACCAGGACAAGAGACTGAATTGACCCAGGCTGCTAGTGGATTTCAAGGAGATCCTTCTCCGAGAATATTGAAGCGAACCTATAAAAAGCCTTCGATGATTTTGGGGAGCACTGCCATCGTTTTGTTGCTCTGCGTGGCTGCGATTCTTCCAAGTAGTATCAAGGTTTCGAATCCATCTTACATGGGACCGGAATTCGTTTTTTCATTTAAAGCTTTGGGAGATTGGTCGGAAACCCTGGAAGTGGCTCCAGGTAGCCAGGATGATTTGCCGATTCATATGAGGGGGCGTAGCCTTGTGAAGCAAAGTCGCTCTCCGGTGAACATTACTCTGAATATTGACGGAGTCGGTAACGAGCGCGTGTTTCTGGCGAAAGGAATATCGAATGACGGTCCAGCTCTGGACCAATGGCGGGAGCGTTTTGATGCCGGTATTCATAAGGTTTCAATCGAATTGGATATGGGTGAAAAGAGTGAGAACCTTATTTGGAAAGGTTCGATAAACGCTGAAGACGGTCGAATCTACGTTGTTAGCTTTGACCCTCTGGTAGGTTTTATAGAAGAGGAATAGGTTGGTTGATGATTTTGTCTGGGTTTCGGGCATTGACGAAATCTATGGTTCCTTGAACCATAGTGCTTTGAGAGAGCTCGTTAATGAGCCGTGAACCCCTTGACTGACCCCAAATGATTGTATTCAAAACTCAGAACACAGGCGTTGTCGCATTGTTCATTCTATTCCTGCTAGGAACTTTCGCGGAAGCTGATGATGAATCGACAGGGTACGAGTCGCCTCATTCTAGCATAGCGTTCGAAATCTTTCAGTTTCCCAAAAACGCGATTCCGCGAATTGATGGGAACGTAGACGATTGGAGCATGGTGCCGGAGCGGTATACCTATGGGACGTCTCTATTGAACGACACGGAAGACGGGCATGGAACGGATATCGATCGAAAAGACATCGATGTGAAAGTGACGCTTGGTTGGGTCAAGGGGCTGAATCGAATCTACATTCGTTATGAGGCCTACGATGATTTTTGGGATTTCGAGCGGTTTAATCCTAAGGGGTACCTTAATGACATTTTTGAAATAGTGGTGGATGGAGATATGTCGGGCGGTCCGTTTATTTTCAATCCGCTTTTGGTTGCGGAAGACGACCGGAGTCGAGATAGCCCGGCGTTTCTCGAGAATCATTTTCGTTTTAGTGGAGTACATGCTCAAAATTATCATTTCTATACTCCCATGGTGAACGACGCCTGGGTTTTGGTATGGGGAAATCAGCATTGGATCTCTGAGTTTCCGTATTCGAATTACGAGTACTCTTATGACTTTGAGCACGGCGATAGCGGTAAGCTAGTAATGGAGTGTTGGATAACGCCTTTTGATTACGCGCCTTATAATCGTCCCGAAGGTGCGGTGGTTTCTCAATTGGTGGAGAACCAACGTATTGGCTTCTCTTGGTCGATTCTCGATTTCGATGGCGGGAAGCGCGATGGCCATTACAACCTCGCTCATGATGTCCGTATGGTTAAGGACGCATCCTATTTACAGCCTTTCAAACTGATGCCTATCGAGTCTTCGCTTCAACCAGAGTTGAAAGCGGAATGGACGTTTGAGGTATTGGATATGGAACGAGGGCTTGTCGCGTTCCATGATGAATCCATTGGTGAGGTAACTTCTTGGAGATGGAATTTCGGCGATGGTTCCGATTCGACTGAACAACACCCTATTCAATTGCTTGAGAAGGGCGTTCGTAAGGTTATAACCTTGGAGGTGAGTGATGGTTCGGGTACGTCTAAACGTACGCGCTATTGGGAGGTTATGATCAAGTAATTGAATCGCCCTATTTTCTCAGAAGAGCGGCACGAGTTTCGAGATCGCCAGCCAAGCTCCAGCTATTAGGAGTCCAAGCGCGGATATCCATAGGAAAATATCCCAGGTTCGAGTGGGTTTGAGTGCTGGGATCGTATGCTTGTAGCGAAAGTAGATCGCAGCGAACCCTAGCATAGGGAGCATGAAGGACTGCATCGTTCCTGCGAGGAGTATCAGTTCCTTAGGCTTTGGGATGAAGCAGAAAATAACGAAGCTGATGAGCGGGAAAAATACGCATAATCCTTTGATCCATTTTCGATTCGCTTCGGGAGAGGATTTTCGCCAGCCGAATATGACCATAGCGTCCGCGAATACGCGGGCTTTGCTGGCATTGGTGACGAAGAACGTTGAATAGAGGATCACTGCCGCTGCCACGAGAAAGAGACCTACTGCCGTTTCGTTGAAAACCGGTTCGTACATGGCGGCCAAAGTACGAATCATATCCATCCCCTGAGGATGTAAATTGGACCTCCCCAGAACGGCTGCTCCGAGTAGGTAGAAAATGACGGTCGATGTTGTGTAGACCACCATTGAGCACCAAGCGTCCCAACGTAAAACGCGCAACCAGCCTCGGGCCCGTTGGTTCCAGGCGTCAGTGTCTTCTCGTGGACCGATGAATGATGCGTATCCTTTTTCCAAACACCAGTAGGGGTAGAATACGAGTTCGCCCGCAGCGACTCCGATGATGCCGAATGTAGCCAAGGCAGTGACGATTGGATCTAGACCTTCTCTTTTCGGTGGTAGCCCAAAGCTGAGACCCTGTCTTAAATCCGCCCATGTTACAGCCCAGGTTGGGTTCATTTGGAGGAGAACCAAATTTAGGAGCGTTAGCAGAGTGAATCCGGCTACGAGGACGGTGACCACGGTTTCAATCATCCCGTAACGACCGAAGTATAAAATGACGGCGGTGATTACAGAAATCAGAAGCGCCCAAGCGTAAGGATCAATTCCAGGGCTTGGGAGCGGTTTAATCGGCTCGAGCTCGACTGCAGTTAGGACTTGCTCGGAAACGACTGTACGATCAGTGGCGAGCAGATCTACTTTGGCCAATTGGTCCTTTATCCTCTGCCCGGTTATATCGTTGAAGGCTTTTCCTTCTTCGGTGATCGGCACTGCAATCGAGAGCGCTTGGCCGACGCCACCAATGATGCCGCCCATTTGGCCAGTGGCGGCAACGATCATTAAAAGCCAGAACCAGGCGATCCAGTGAGTGCCACGCGGTTTCCAGCCGGGAAGCCCCGTGATGCCCTGTAAAGTGGTTTTTCCAGTGAGGATAACATAACGCCCGAGTTCGACTTGAACGAATACTTTGATCAAGCAACCGATAATAATCAGCCACATGAGCCAAAATCCAGCTTCGGATCCCGTGGCGGTCGTGGCGATCAATTCACCGGAACCAACGACCGCTCCTGCGACGATGAGGCCAGGTCCTAATTCTTTGGCGACGCCTTTGGCCGTTGTTGGGGCAGGGCGAGTTCCGTTATTTGGGGTATTTGTATTCAAGGAATGATTATCGGTTGTCGGCGAACCATTCCTTGCTGTGTAATCCACTATCTATCCGCCATTCTCTTCGGGCGTCGAGAAGGCGTGTTTTCGTTTCAAGGAATTTGGGGTCGTTCCACAAATTGATCGTCTCCTTAGGGTCATTTTGCAAGTCGAATAATTGGCCGTCGCTCTCGCCAGCAAAATGAACCAGCTTCGCGATATCATCCCTTACCATTGTTATGAAGTCGGTTCCGGTGAGATTGTTGTCTCGCATTTGCTCGGAGAAAACCATTTTCCGAGGAACCCATTTGCACTTGTTTTCGAGTGCTGGCAACAGGGATTTGGCCTCCATCTACTCGGGCACGGCGAGTCCAGCAAGTTCTAGGATTGTTGGTCCGAAGTCCATTAACTGGCAGAGACCTTCTATCCGTTTGCCTTCAGGAATACGACCGGGGCTCCAAACAATCGCCGGTACCCGCGTGACTTCTTCGTACATGGTCCATTTTTGAATCTGGCCATGATTGGTCATAGAATCTCCGTGGTCCGAAGCCTCCGTGAAAGCGGGGGCTTCTTTGTTTAGAAAAGCCAAGCGCTTGGAAATACCAAATTTAGGGAAATTTTGAATATGATTGCGATTGCAGCCGTAACGCCACCAGCGACAAGGGAATCCCCAAGCAAAGTTTTCGTTTCGAGAAATTCTTCGTCGATTCCGAATCGGCCGATTTGGAGCATTGCGACGAGATAGACGAATGTGGAAACAAAGTAGCCGATATTGGAAATGCAACTGATGTAGACACCGATGCCGATGATCATCGACCACGTTCGAATCTGTTTTTTGGAATCGGATTGTCGCGTTTTCGAATCTGGCGTCTTGAGTCGTTGTTGGATTAGGCACGCGAGAGCGAGAGCAAACAAAGAAGCGCAAACGAGTTTTGGATACGCGTCGAACGGATTGATGAGTCCGTTGGCTTCTTGCCAAAAAACTAAGGCTACACCCGCGACTAATACCAGGAAAAGATCAATTACCGAGAAACGAATCTGGAGTTGGGATTTAGTCATTGTTAATTCCTTTTGCAAAGGCTTTGGCTTGGCGGGTTTTGCGTTCGACGTAGATGGCTCCGAAAAGGGTGAAGACACACAGGGCGAATAGCCCAAGGCTAATAGGACGACTCATCACGAAGTGTATGAGGCTTGTTTCGCTTTCGGCCATTTGGAGGCTTTGGCCGAGTCCTTTTTCGGCGATCGGCCCGAGTACTAATCCCAGAGCCATTGGGCCTATTGGGATTTTTAATTTTATCATAGCGAATCCGAGAACGCCCATGCCAAACATGACCCAGACTCCGTAGATGTCGTAGGAAGCGGCATAAGCTCCGACGATGCACAGCGCGATCACGCTTGGACCGAGGTAGGCATTGGGGATTAGTAGAACTCTGGCGGTCAGTTTGACCATGTAGATGCCAATTCCGAGTAATAGAATATTGGCTACGACGAGTGATGCCATGAATGCGTAGGCAATATCGGAGCTATTGGTTAGGAGTCCCATGCCCGGTTGAATTCCGAAAGACATGAGCGCTCCCATGATGACGGCGGCGTTTACGTTTCCGGGGATTCCAAGACCCATCATTGGTACCAGGCTACTGGATACTTGGGCGTTGTTTGCCGATTCCGATGCGAAGACGCCTTCTATCGCGCCTTGGCCAAATTGACTGGGGTCTTTCGCGGTACGCCGTGCTTCATTGTAGGAGATGATTGAGGCGATGGCTCCTCCGGCTCCGGGAAGGATTCCGACGATACTGCCGATAATCGAGCTTCGAAGAAGTGTGGACCGCGCAGTGCTCATTTTTCGAGCGACCAATTGAATCACTCCTGGCTCCGCTTTGTAGGGGGCGATGTGACTGCCTTTCATTTCCAGGATGTTCATGGCCTGGGAAAGCGAGAATAAACCAAGGAGCGCCGGTATGATCTCTACTCCAGAAATGAGCGAATAGATGCCGAAGGTGAATCGAACATCTCCCGAAACCGGGTCTTGTCCGATCATTGAAAGCATTAGACCAATACAAGCGCTGAGCAATCCTCGCAAAACTTGTCCTTCGGAAATGGCGGCAACTGCGCAAAGGCCGAGGCATGAGAGTCCGAAGAATTCTGGCGGACCGAA
>JBNMOQ010000299.1:0-6268 GCA_051275055.1 Candidatus Pelagisphaera sp. | reverse complement strand
AATGAATCTCTTAATATTTTGAACTCACGCTAAGCCGCAAAAACGCTAAGGGTCATTTCTATAGATGCTTTGTAGGGCTGGAGCTTGCGCCATGCCGCGTAGTTATTATGCGATCCCCGATGCAATCAAAAGGTAGCGGTCGATCACCGAGCGGCCATTCCTGTAAAAACGGCTGAACGATTTCATCGTTCAGTGGTCAGCCGCTACCAATTACGCAGCTTCGCGTAAAGCACCTAGACAATACACCAGTATTTGACTTCTCGCAGGAAACCTTCGATCGTCCCATCCAACCACACCGTCATGCATAAACTTCCCCTCTCCATTTTAACACTCGCCCTTTCCTCTATCTCCGCATTCGCGTCGCTCGATGCTCCCGGCGCAGAGTCCTTTGCACTCTCCGAAACAGACTGGCCTTGGTGGCGGGGACCTGATCGCAATGGACACGCCGGAGATCAACAAGCTCCAATCGAGTGGAACGAATCTAAGAACATTGCCTGGAAAGCAGCTATTCCCGGTCGAGGGCACGGATCTCCCAGCATCGTCAAGGATTCCGTGTTTATCGCCACTGCTGACGAACAAGCGCAAACTCAATCCGTCATCTGCCTCGATCGATCAACCGGCAAACAAAAGTGGATGACTCAAGTCCATGAAAACGGATGGGAAGGACGCATCCATAAACGCAATACGCAGGCATCTACAACTGTGGCATCCGATGGCGAGCGCGTATTCGTGACATTCATGCATGACCAAGCGATCTGGCTCACTGCCCTTTCGCTCGACGGATCCATCCTTTGGCAAATTGAAGCCAGCAACTTCGAATCCCATTGGGGCTACTCAACATCGCCCGTTCTTTATGACGATCTAATTATCGTAGCATCCGACCACAAAGGCGGTGGGAACCTAAGCGGCTTTGACAGGAAAACCGGAGCGAAAGTCTGGGAAACCGAGCGCCCCGCAATTCCAAATTACGCCTCCCCAGTCATCTATAGAATCAACGGATTGGATCAGCTAATTCTCCCAGGATGCGAGCAATTTACGAGCTACGACCCCAAAACAGGCAAGACGAATTGGTCAACCCCAGCGACGACCCAAGAAACGGTCGGCAGTGCCGTCGTCGATGGAGATCGCGTGTACGCCAGCGGCGGGTATCCAACAAACGGAATCGCCTGCGTTCTCGCCGATGGATCTGGGGAAGTTCTCTGGACAAGTCCCATTCGCGTATACGCCCCATCAATGCTCACGCACGAAGGCTATCTCTATACAGTAGCCGACACCGGACTAGCTCACTGTTGGAACGCGAAGACGGGAGACCTCATGTGGCGCGGTAAAATCAAAGGTAATTTCAGCGCCTCGCTCACGCGTGTTGGCGATCGTCTTTATGTATCCAGCGAACAAGGAACGACGATCGTATTCAAAGCCAATCCCGAACGTTTCGAATTGCTCGCCGAAAACCAGCTCGGAAACGAAACGTGGTCATCTCCCGTAATCACCGGCAATCGCATCTATCTCCGCGTAGCCCACAACAACGGCGAAGAGCGAAACGAATTCCTATACGCGATTGGGGAAGAGTAATATTGGTGGAATCGTATTAAACACTTCAACGACGACCAGTCAGCCCCTACTCTGTAATCTTCAGATTCGTGTAACGAGCTACCGTCGATCCTTCGAACCAAAGTGCCACTGCGCCGGAGCCATCTGCTCCACTCTTTAGATCATTGACGATAATTGTCGGGTGTTCGTTTCCATGAACGTAAAGCCGCGCCTTTTCCCCTTCGACGACAATCTTAACCTTCGTCCATTCTTCTGGGACTAAATCGACATACGCTTCGTATTTACTTGGAGTCTCTTTTCTAAGACGAAACCAAGGATAATCGGGGTGCGAGATGTATTGAGCGGAGTGATTCCGGCGCTCTTGATCTTCAGCTCGCCCATTCGTAGGACGGAGATAGAAACAATCGTAATTGCCTTCCTCGAGATTCGCTCGAAATGCAATTCCAACAAAACCACGCGCACCTCCGCTCGAACCCGGAGCCGGTTGGCCCGCTACTTCCAGTTCGATCGTTCCATTGTGGAAATCTTTATCCACCACAATCAAGTGATCCACTCGATTGCTATCACCTGCACCGCCCGCTTGCCGTTCACGTTGCGCTTTTTCGGAAACCTGAGCCTTAATCCCTCGCTTCCCCTTAAACGTCTCGGTTTTGACGACAGCATTGTGAGGCGTGATATTCTTCGACTTAGTCAAATCGATCGAACGCGTTTCTGCCCAAGTAGAAGTAGAACAGAACAAAGCTAAGAGAATAAAAACGAACGACGGGATACTAATTGATTTTGTCATCATGCAACTTTAGGTTATCTAATTATTCGTGACTGTTTTTCTATTACAAAGAAGTCGCCACCTCAGGGATTGATATGCCTTGAATTTGATCGCCTGCCTTATCCGAAACAATACGAACATTTCGAATCGAGACTGATCCGCCACCACCGCTACTAGGCAGTTTGTGTATTTGAATACCAATGACTCCTTCAGCAGTTTTAGTATCAGCCATATTCAGAGTGGGCACGCCATTTACCCATATACGGAAATGTTCGCCGATAGCTTCGACGCGATAGTGATTCCAATCCGAAGCTCGATACGCTTTCCGAGCGTCGTCCTTCCCTTCGAGAGAATAGAGCCAACCTCTTCCTGCTTCTTCGTAAATACCACCCGTCCACTGCCGCTCGGACTGATCGATCTCCATCTGATAACCATGAAGCTTGCCATCGCGAAACGAAGGGGAACTGTTTCCTCGCAATAGAATACCGGAATTCAAATCGCCCACGACCTTCACATCCAACTCGAGAATAAAATCCTTATACATTTTTTTCGTAGCGAGATAGGTAAACGCTTCCGTATCCTGATGAAAAGCGACCATCGCTCCGTCGTCCACGAGCACTGTCGACGAGCCATCACGCGTTTCCCACCCATCAAGGTTTCTCCCATTAAAGAGACTCGTCCATCGCGGTTCGCCAGTAGGGACCAATCGATAAAGCACGCCGTGATTCGGACCCTTTGTATTCAACGA
The DNA here is from genome assembly GCA_051275055.1 of Candidatus Pelagisphaera sp. Lineage (GTDB taxonomy): Bacteria > Verrucomicrobiota > Verrucomicrobiia > Opitutales > Opitutaceae > Pelagisphaera. The sequence goes on along the minus strand of JBNMOQ010000299.1, from coordinate 3,203 downwards.
CACATAGATCATACCATCCGGTCCGGTTGACACATCGCGAACGCGACCCTGCTTTTTCAAAATAGTTTCAACATGAACGACTTTCCCGTCTTCAATCACTAAGCGCTGTAACTCTTCGGCTGACATCCCCGACGCCAACAAATTGCCAGTCCATTCAGGGAACGCATCGCCTTCGTAGAAATCGATTCCAGCCGTAGCGATCGAAGGAAGCCAATAGTGCACGGGTTGCTCCATTCCCTTCATGTGCGTCTTATCGGTCAGGGGCTTCCCATCGTAATTCATACCATATGTGATAACCGGCCATCCATAATTACGGCCCTTGCGAATTACATTCAACTCATCTCCACCGCGAGGCCCATGCTCCGTCTCCCAAATGTCACCAGTAACTGGATGCAAATCGAGACCTTGAGGGTTTCTATTCCCATACGACCAAATGCTTTTGTAGGCACCCGCCTTTTTATAGAAAGGATTGTCCTTGGGCACTCGGCCGTCATCGAAAAGGCGATGTACTTTGCCATTCGGCTTGGTCAGATCCTGAGCCATTTCAGAAACCTGTCGCTCTCCGATGCTGAAAAAAACATAGCCATCTTTGAAAACGAATCGCGACCCATAGTGCCCACCCTTATTGGTATGGAGCTCTGGAGGGACCCGAAAAATCTCTTCTTCATCGACCCACTTGTCATTCTTAATCCTTCCACGCACTACCGCCGTCATAGACGCATCTTTTCCATCCAATTTGGCGCCTACGTTTTCGCTAAAAGAAAGGTAAACCCAACCATTTTTTTCATAGTCCGGATGCGGCGCCACTTCGAGCAGACCGCCCTGCCCCTTCGCCCAAACCTCTGGAATGCCCGTTATCTCATGCTTCTTCCCACCCCGAATATTCCAGAGTTTTCCATTGCGTTGCGTAATCAAGATCGAGTCATCCGGCAGAAATGAAATCGACCACAAGACGTCCTCTACCTCCGCTACCTTTTCCAAGCGGAAATTGTGACGCTCCGTCGAAAACACGCCTCCTAGAGGTTTTACCTTCTCAAGGATACCCGAAGTTTCTGCCAAAAGCTTTTGTTCGCGCATTAAAATCACGAGCGCACGAATTTGATCCTCCGCTAGTGTATCCTTCCAGGGCACCATTCCCATTTCCGGAACCCCATCTCGAATCACCTTGGCTATTTCTTCATCTGAACCGCCGTATTTCCAAACATCGTCGATCAGAGAACTCCCCAAACCGCCTTCCATATTCTGACCATGGCAAGTGGCGCAATTTTGAGTGTAGAGCTCCATTATCGAGCCAGTACCGATCTTGCTCTGTCCTAGAGCTAGAAGCGGCAATATTAAGGTAAGGATTACGGCAAGCGATTCGTGTTTCATAAGTATTTTCATTGGGGACAGAGACTGCACATACGAATAGGTACCTAAGGTTTTTTGGCAAGATTCAAAGATGACTGCTCCGTCTATCGGGAAAGGTACACTCCAATACGGCTTCAAAAGCAATCCCTCCAAACTCATTTTGATCATTGAAGGATTTCGACAATTCGTTTCTCTCCATTGATTGAGATGAAAAACTACCTCCTTTTTGGCGATTCAAACACCTGGGGTTATCGACCCGCAACTGATGGAGAGCGATTTCCATTCGATCAGCGAATAGCCGGCGTTTTGCAACAACGGCTAGGAAACTCGATTCGTGTGATCGAAGAAGCACTCAATGGACGTATGACTCATTGGGAAGACCCGCTAAATCCCGACAAAAACGGCGCTGAAAAATCGAAACACTTCCCCGAAGCCTACAAAGAAATTGCCGATCGGCAGGGTGTCCATTTTCTGGATGCTAGTAAATTGACCGCTCCACCTGCCAACGGCGATGGAGTTCACATCGACGAAACAGGAGCCGCCGCGATCGGAAATGGAATCGCGGATTTCATTCAAGCAAAAATCAATTAAATGAGTAACTCAAAAAGACCTACCCGATGGTGGCCCCTCATCGCAATTGCCTGTCTCGCTATTGGTTCAATGCTATTCGTAACCCTAGGCGAAAGCGAGAGCCGTCAAGCGATCGTGATGAAATCAATCGGCGTCCTAGCGTTCGCATTCATATTCTCCCTCATATGGTTGCTCGCATTGTCACGACTGCCATGGCGTCGTCGTGTCGGTATTTCAGCAGGTGTAATCGCAATCGGAGTAGGAATCGGAAGTCTATTTCAATACGGAGGGGTATCCGGCGATCTAATACCAATATTTCGTTGGCGTTGGCATGAGACAACACAGCAAGTTTCAAATTCTGAACCAGTGGCTAACGAGCTACCCGCATTGCTGAAGTCCAGTAGCTACCCGCAATTCCTAGGACCCAACCGAAACGCGACCGTATCCGACGTAACACTCGATTCTGACTGGGTAAGCTCTCCGCCCAAATTACTCTGGAGACTATCGATTGGTGAAGCCTGGTCTGGATTCGTCACATCCGAAAATCGAGCATTCACGCAAGAACAAGATGGTCTTTTGGAAAAAGTCGTTTGCTACGATTTACTTTCCGGCGAGCGGATCTGGGAGAATGAAATTTCCGCGCGATACGACAATCCCCTCGGTGGGATTGGACCACGCGCGACTCCGACCATTGACGAAAACCGCCTCTACACAATGGGGGCCACCGGAGAACTACAATGTCTCGAATTAGCTTCCGGAAATCCGATATGGAGTTTCAACGTCCTCGAAACGCAAAATGCAAAACTACCGGAATGGGGAATGTCCAGCTCACCGCTGATTTACGAGGACCTTGTAATCGTAAACGTTGGCGGAAGAAAGAATAACTCCCTAGTGGCCTACGACAAGGTATCGGGCGATTTCGTTTGGGGCGGTGGAAGCGACCAAGCTCATTGGAGCTCACCTGTTTTCTATGAAATAGCCGGTACCAAACAAATCCTCATATTCAACCGGGACGGACTATACGGTCACGATGTAAGTACCGGAGAAATACTGTGGGAACACTCTTGGAAGAGATCGACCTCTTATCCGCGTGTCGCGATTCCCGTCCAGATAGCAGATGATCGCATAATCTTCTCCAGCGGCTACGGAGCCGGTTCTGCAATGCTGCAAATATCTCCGATCAAGGAGGGCAAACAAGCTGCTGAAGAAATCTGGACAAGTCTTCACCTGAAATCGAAATTCAATAATTTCGTATTCAAAGACGGATACATTTACGGTCTCGA
>JBNMOQ010000298.1:0-6298 GCA_051275055.1 Candidatus Pelagisphaera sp. | reverse complement strand
GGGAAGCGGCTGATGTCGCGACGGCTCCAACCGTAACTGGAGGTACCCTGGATTTTCAGGGTGTGGAAGTCGCATTAACCCGTGCCGCATCGACCGGTTTTTCACCAGGCGTCTGGACTAGAACTTAAGATATTGGACTATCACCCATCACTCAATCCAATCCGGACTGGGCTCTTTCGGGATACCAACCCGCGAGCTCGGTCCGGAAATCTTGGACGTCGTCCAGAATCAATCACACAAAAGTGACTCACCTCAAATCGCATACAGCGGACCAACGGAGCGGCTTCACGCTTATCGAAACCATAGGCGTTATGATTCTACTCGGGATCTTGGCCGTGGGGGCGGTGAGCGTACTGCCGGATTCTAACGTCAGTTTGGCGACGGAAGCCGATCGGTTGAGCTCTCATTTGCGCTACGCCCAGATCCGAGCCCAAGCCGACGCCCACCAGTGGCGGTTGGTCTTCACTGACACCACAACCTACCAGATTGGGCCGGTGGTCGTCCCAGGTGCCGGCTTCACGCCCGGAATCGTTCCCGGCGCGAGCGTGCCGCAAGGCACCATGACAGATGGCGTGACGGCGACCGCAGGGACCGTCATTCGATTCGATTCGTGGGGAAGGCCTTTGAACGATGCCGGCGTTCTCCTTGGCGCGGATCAAACGATTACCTTGACCCAGGGAGCGCAAACCCGGGACATCACCATAAAAGCGGGAACCGGATTGATCCCATGAAAACGCGCTCTAACAAGACTAATCCAGGCCTGTTTCGCGGCCGAAGCGGATTTACGCTTATCGAAGTGATCGCCACCATCGTGGTATCGGCAATATTGGTCGCCTTGACGCTTCCCCTTATCAGTTCCGGCCTAGAAGGCAGCAGACGCGCTTTGCTGCGCATGCCGGCAACCTATACCCTGAGGACGGAAATGGATGATTGGTGGCAGCTTTACCGTACCGTTTACCCGATTGATCTCGTTGGCTTAGCTGCCGCGATCACCACGGCCGATCCCCCTTCCCACAGTTTAGCTTGGGTCGATTTCGATGCGTTTGGGGTAGAATTTACCACCGATCCTGCCGTGAATAACGTGCTGCGGTTTACTTTGGCTAACAGTCAAGGTGAACGTCTCACTACCTATTTTTCCCCCATTCCCTAATGCAATGAGAACCCATTTTAAGAGCCGAGCAGGTTTTACTCTCATCGAGATTATAGCCGTGCTGATCCTGACCTCGCTAGCACTGGTGTTTACCGCCATGCTGCTGGTGACGTCCACCGAGGTTTTTATCAGCAACAAGGAAGCTGTGGAGGATTCCCAGAAGATTCGGGTCGCCATGAATCGCCTCGTCAAGGAACTGACCTTTGCGGGCACCGGCTCAGTGACTATTACCGGCGGCAGGACTATTCAGTGGACGTCTCAGCATCCCGATCAGTTTGGTGTAGCGGAGACTGCTACCTGGAATGGTACATCCGGCACGAATCTAACGCTTCAAGGCGCCCCTTTATTGGATAATGTTGGGGCCTTTCAAATCTTATCGACCACAGACTCTATCACTATAACATTACGTTCCTCGCGAAGCCCTGGAGTTACCCACACTACGACCGTCCATCCCCGATAGGAAGAGGAGAAGAAGAAGAAGAAGAAGAAGAAGTGATGCGCCCTGGAAAAAGTAGACGCGCCACCTTCAGCCAGAGAATCGTCGTAAGACGTTTCGGAGGGCTAGGAAGCAGTTCGATCCATTAGGTCCCTAATCCGGAGAACCACACCATGAAGATTAATAAAATTTCTACTCCAATCCGCACCCGCATCCACGATCGGAAGGGCGGGACCTTGATCAGCTTGATCGCCGTAATGCTGATATTAGGCGTTTTGGGCGTATCGGTTATCACCTTTACTCACACGTCGGAGCACAGCTACCTCAGCGCTAACGCCGGATCCCGAGCCTACTATCTTGCCGAGTCCGGATTGCGCTATGCCCAACAACTCTACTGTAGCGAACCCGACGAAGATTTGCGTTGGCTCCACGGACGCCAACGCACTCTAACCCTCTCAGGAGGAGAACAGGTTGATATCATTCGTATCGCCGGTAACTTCTGGGCGACGGCAGTCGTGGATGCCGGCACTGCGAAAGAGGCGAGGGCTCGCGTCCCGATGCCATTGAGCCTATGCGGGATCGATCCCGATGCGAACCCGGAAGATGAATTCGCTTTATTCGGCGAAATTGGAATTTCCCTTGGGAATAATACGGTCATACAAGGCGACGTCACCATAATTGACGGCGACATAGACATTCAAGGAGATGTGGAAGGAAGCGTCCTGGCTAATGATATAATAATGACCTCATCAGACTCAACAGTGGCAGGAGACATCTATTCCTCGGGCTTGGTGGACATCAGAACCGGGACCGTCACAGGCGACATTCATTCGGCAAACGGCATCACTCTTAGGAGCGCGCAAAGCACGGTGTTCGAAGGCTGGCTTTTTTCTGAAGGCCCTATCATTTTAAAGGGCAAATCCGAAGTGCGTGGCCATATCTATGCATGCGGTGTAGGTGTACTCGGAAATGTGTCGATAGGAGGCAGTGCGATCATCGGCACCGCCGCCGACCCCATCGAGATCCGTGCCACCGGAGATGTCACACTCAGCGGTTCCGCCATCGTATACGGGGTCGTTTATGCGGGAGGATCTATTGTGGTAGGCGGTACTATCAATGGCGACGCCTATGCAGGCGGCACCATAACTAATCCCGATTCGATCTCCGGAATTGCGTTGGAGAACTCCCCCACCTATGTGAAAGAGGCTTTTTGCCCTGACCTCTCGAATCTGGAAGATCTTAATCTTCCGGATTCGACTGAGTTTACTGCCGGCGGCACTGACATCAGCGTGCCGAAAGGGAGAAACAATTCGCCAAGCGAGTACTTTCTAGCACCAGGTACCTACGGTGACCTTTCATCGTCGAACAACTCAGCAAATACACATTTATATCTAAATGCCGGACCGACGGGCCATGGCAATTACTACTTCGAGAGCTTTACATTGGGAAGAAGCATGACGCTCTACCTTGACCTTTCCGGGACCTACGACATCCGAATCTTTGTTTTGGGAGAGATCGAAGTCGGAAGGGAGCTGAACGTCCTCGTTTCGACGGATGGAACGAACTATATTCCGATGAACCCCCCGAGCGGCCCAGCAGTCGATCCATTGATCGCCGCCAGGGTGTATTGGGAGTCTCATGACGATTTTTCACTAGCGAGATCAAGTAATTGGTTTGGAACGGTTTACACGCCCGACGGAAACCTAAGCGTTGCAAGTTCCAGCTATTTGATCGGTTCGTTCTTCAGTGGAGGCGGACATAACATACAGTCTAGTACCGTCTATCACGTGCCGCCTAATTATTTCGCGGAGGAGTAGGGGACCAAGAGGAGTTGATCGACGCATAGGAGATATGCGTTTTAAATATTAGAGTCGTCAACGAGAGCATTGAAATGCATAATTTAGTACTGGACGGAATATATAGGTTTTTTTATCCAGCGTTTCGCACATTTCCAAGATATCGAAGAGGTTCCGGTTTTCCTTGATGAATTCGAAAATCATATCTCGTCCTTGGAAAAGAAGCGTACCGTTTTTTTTAGAATCCCATGTCCCCTTTTTCCAGGGCGCATCAGTCCTCAGTTTCGGTTGCTAAGAGGACAGGGCCGGTCCTCCTTGCCGTCAGGAATACCTCGCTTGCTCCGGGGCCCTTTACTTCGAGTGTTTTTTGCGTAGCAAGCCGATTTCGTCGGGACTGATTGTGTCAGTCGTTTGCCCGAATCGTGCTTTGACGTAATTGAGGACGAGCGAGATGTCTTGATCGGATAGAAAAGAATAGTTGGCCATGAGATTGGGGAATTGGCGATTTTCGACCCATTCGCTACCTTGTAGCACCAAGCGAGCGATATGCTCGTCGTCGCTTCCGGATAGTCGTTTAGATCCTATCAAAGAAGGAAGCATGTTTGGGACGCCGCTTCCGTCGATTTGGTGACAAGCTAAGCAATGTTGGACGTAAAGAGCGTGAGCTTCCGGGTTGAGATCCCGGGGTGGAGCGATTGTTTTTGAAACACTGGAATCCGTGGTCGATTGACTACCTTGATTGGGTGCTGATACGACGACTCCCTTCCCGCCGGTGTACATGATTTTCCAAATACGCCCGACCTTGTCCTCGGAAACAAAGAGGGCTCCGTCAGGACCTACTGTTAGTCCTGTAGGTCGGTATTTGGCCGCATTAGGGACGTGAAGAATATCGGAACCTTTAAATCCGTCAGCGAATATTTCGTATCCACCGGATGGAGTTATACCGTCAAATGGAACGAACGCTATGTTGTAGCCTTGTTGGGGGAGTGGCGCTCGATTCCATGAACCATGGAAGGAGACGAAAGCGCCTCCTTGGTATTCTTTTGGGAATTGGGTGGCATTGTAGAATTGTAGGCCAACAGGAGCCCAGTGACCCGGGAAAGTAAGGACGGGATCATCGTATAGGCCTTTTTCGGGGCGTTTCAATTTGTCGCCTCCGTATTCTGGGTTGATGATGCGCGTTCCCTGCTCGTGATCATAGTAAGCGTATGGCCAGCCAAAGTTGGAGCCTTGTTTTATATGATGGAATTCTTCTGCAGGTAATTCGGCGCTTTCGCGTTCATTGTAGATCTCGCCCCAGTTTTGCTTTAAGTTATCGCGTCCGTTCTGCACGCCATAGAGCTCCTTCTTTATGGGGTCCCATTGGAAGGCGACGTTGTTTCGGATGCCTGTGGCGAATTTGAAGCCATCCTTCAGTTGCGTTTGGCCAAGTGTATCCGCATCGAACATCCATACTCCTGCGTATCGTTCGAGCTCGTCGCAAGGGAACTTGCCTATGGACCCTGCGGTACGATCAATCTCCTGGCAGGAATTTCCGGGAGATCCGGCTGATACATAGAGATTACCTGAATTGTCAAAAGTGATGTTTTTGCTTCGGTGATTCTTCGGTGTTGGAAATCCGGATACGACAACTTCGTATGGGCCGGTTGGGAGCAACTCGGTGTTGTCTAGGGGGAATCGAACGATTTGTCGCGTTGAGCCGACGTAGAGGTATCCTTTGTATATTTCCAGCGATTTGCATTGGCTATCTAATTCGCCGAAATATTTGACGATATCCATGACGCCATCGCCATTCGTATCTCTCATCGCAACAACATATCCGAGGTCGATCGGATCCATAAGGGCGGCAAAAATATCGCCATTGTCACGTACGGCGATTCGTCGTGTTCTGCCAACATTGTCGGCTACGACAAGGGCTTGAAAACCGTCGGGTAGTTGTAGTCCGCCGTTGTCTGGCGAAACGAGGAATTGCGCGAAGCTAGATAGCGAGCTGCATGCGAAAAGGAAGCATGCTACGCTGAATGATGAATGTGGGCGGAGGGGCATATGCGGCAACCGTAGTCAGCCGTTAGGCGAGGGCAATTGAATTTCGCTTACAACGAATGCCGTTATTAGGAACCGCAGAACCCTCGGCCCGGCAATTTACAGGATCGAGGGTTTTTTGAAAATAGCGCCTATCCTAGCTTAGGTTCATCGCTAGCGTATTAGCTACTTCTGAAGCCGGAAATTCGAGCTCGATTGCACCTCCGTCTCGTATGACTAGAATACGCACTGGTTGGGGCCAGTCGATTTCAGGAGTTATCTTATTAGTCAACGTGTCGACTCCTTCATGACCGCGTCTTATGTGCAAGTCGTTAATCGAAACAATGACGTCTCCCTGCATAAGTCCGGCTTGGCTCACGAGTGAACCCTGATCGATCGATATCACTTTTAGTCGTTCTCCGATCTCAAGTTCTACGCGTGCCCAATCCACGTATTCCTCATCTAAAGTGCTTAGATTATGGGCGGAAAAGCCGAAGGGATCGAACTATGGAGCTGATGCAATCGCAGCAACCACCTCGGCTGATGTTAAAATGATACTTCCGTGTGCGGTTTGATCAGGTTTCTAGTTCGTAGTCGCACACCCGGTTAGTAGGCAAGTGGCAAGGGTAAGCATGCGATATGCTATTGGTCTTGTTTTCAAAGTTTCCTGTATATCAACTAGTTATGGCTAGTTGTTAAGATTATACGAAAGGTTGCAAACTTAAGCGTATATACGTAACTACTATTCAAACGAATAGTGGGTTTAAGGGGAAGCGCTTAGTTAGCCTGTTTGGATAGCGGTACGATAGACCCTTGGAACACGTTTGGTGACCGAACAAAGGACTTCCCAGGAAATGGTATTGGCCCATTCGCTAAATTCTTGGAGTTCGATTT
>JBNMOQ010000297.1:0-6310 GCA_051275055.1 Candidatus Pelagisphaera sp. | reverse complement strand
CTGCAATGCTGCAAATATCTCCGATCAAGGAGGGCAAACAAGCTGCTGAAGAAATCTGGACAAGTCTTCACCTGAAATCGAAATTCAATAATTTCGTATTCAAAGACGGATACATTTACGGTCTCGACGACGGCATGCTCACCTGCATCGATGTAGAAACGGGACGACGCGCATGGAAAAAAGGACGCTATGGCCACGGTCAATTAATTCTCGTTAATGAGCTCCTACTGCTAACAGCTGAAAACGGCGACGTACTACTCGTCGAACCGGTACCCGAAGAACCCAGAATCCTTGGAACCTTCAAAGCTCTAGAAGGAAAAAGCTGGAATCCCCCAGCTCTTGTCGGTCCCTATCTTCTTCTTAGGAATCACCTAGAAGCCGCGTGTTACCAGATTCCACTGCTTGATAATTAAACACGCTATCGATCTAAGATCAAATCGGAGTATTCCTAATGGTGGGGAGGACCGGCCCTTGCTCCGTGCCGCCTAGTGCTTAAGGCTGTTAAATAAGTCGAGGGTTGTTCCGCTACCTAATTGTAGGAGCGGGTTTACCCTGCGATAATTCGTGTCTATACTATAAAAATGAAAAATCGCGGGATAAACCCGCTCCTACACTGACTTTTTTAACAGTCTCTTAGACAGGTCCTCCGTCACTCCCGAATCTTTTCCGAGAATCGAGGATCATCCGCGTACTGGCGAATTTTCTCGTCGATTTGAAAATGCTCTCGAGCTTCCTCAAACGAGAGCTCCGTATCCATATATCCAAGCTCGTACAGCAACTTGCCTGCCTGAGCCGAGAAGAGCTTCTCGGATCGACTACCGATTTTTTCGACGTGAACTTGATTAATATGATCCAAAAGCGTCGTCGCGCAATTTCGCCTAAAAGTCGCATAGAATTGAGGCTTCTCGAGCAGTTCATTGGCCGATCCACACAAATCGACAAACAACTTTTGCATGAACTTTCGATTCGCTTTGATCGGATAAACGAACAGTCGCGACTCAAAATGAATCGCTCTCAACCTCAAAATATCCTCCTCGCTCCCAAACACGTACATCAGCTCGAATTGCCGCAAAGCTCCAGCAATTAACCCGTATTGCTCGCCGACTTGCTTTCGAGCCTCCGCCGAGACAATCACTCGCTCCCCGCCTTCGAACCCAAACCCGAGCATGACATGAGCCACTAACTCGGAATCGCCGAATGGCTCCACCATCAGTTCCACAGAGTTCAAACGATCCAAATCAAAAGAGCGCTCCTCCCACTTGGAATCGAATTCCGTTGCTCCGTGCCAATCGAAATTCCTCAACGATTTCACGTTAACCGTCGAACCGTCCACTTCGATTTCCGGTAACTTGGAATATTCCATTTCCCAATCGAGATCATTGCTCGGACTCAGGAGCAGAAACCAAACAAGCGCCACGAAAAAGACGCCCCCAACCATCGGAACCAGTCTTCTAACCGACCGTACCCGAAAAGCGTATACCACAAGAATCAACGAAAGACCGAACGCAAGCGGCCAACCCAGACCTGACAATACGCCGAGACCGATCATCGCGAGCAGCCAGATCGTCGCCAACAAAGCAGCGAGCAACACCCTTGAGGTTTTTCGTAAACGAGGCACTGTTTCCATTCGCGGCTCAGAGTGAGCTCGACCGAAAAAATGGCCATCTCCTTTTTCGCCAAAATCCGCAGCGTCGTTACAGTTCCGGATTTCCAAGAGCGGCTCCGTCTTCACACGTTTCCCTTCCAACGAACGCCGCTCAAGTTTAAATCCTATGGGTAAGAACAACTAGATCGATCAGCAGACAATTAGTTCCCCCTATAGCATTTTTTTCGCTTTTTTCGTCCAAACTCCTTTCGTTATTCGGATAACTCAATTTAAGGTAACGAAAACACCCAAACGACCATTCGCGATATCCAGCCAAAACCCCAACCTCATTTCCATTTGCCCATGAAACACGCTATTATTCTCGCAACGCTCGCCTGCTCTTTCGCCTGCTCTAGTCTCGCTGAAAATTGGACCTCATGGCGCGGCGAAAACCAAAACGGCGCTTGCGAGTCAGCTGTTCCCGCTGCGTTTTCGGAAGACGACAATCTCGCTTGGAAAGCGGAACTACCCGGACGCGGCTGTTCAACTCCGATCGTTTGGGGAAACCGAATCTTCGTCACCACCGAAATCGACCAACTTGACGGCATCATCGCATTCGATTGGTCAGGAAAAGAACTTTGGCGAGAAACTCTCGGCGAGATCACTCCCGGTCGCGGCAAGCGCGTTGGCAGCGGCGCAAACTCTTCCCCAATCACCGATGGCAAACGCGTCTTCGTCTATTTCAAATCCGGCAACTTCGCCGCTTATTCCCTCAAAGGAAAACTCCTCTGGAAAACCAATCTCACCGAACGCTACGGAGAAGACAAATTGTGGTGGGACCAGGGAACTTCGCCTGTCTTCGCTAATGGTAACATTGTAATTCCCGTCATGCAAACCGAGGGCGATTCGTATTTGGTTTCCTTCGACAAAGACAGTGGTAAAGAAATTTGGAAAACTCCTCGAAACTACGAAACCGCTCCAGAATCTGGCGATGCCTATACGAGCCCGCACGTTCTAAAAATCAACGGCGTCGAAACCATCGTCTGCTGGGGATCCAACTACCTGACCGGCCACAATTCAAAGAATGGTAAACTGCTTTGGGAAACCGACGGCTTCAATCCCGACAACGAGAAATATTGGCGGGTCATCGCTTCCGCGACCATCACCGACAACATTGCAGTCGTCCCCTTCGCTCGTGGCGAAACGATTGCCGGAATCGATTTGGGAACGAAAGGGAAATCAAAAGAATGGCTTTGGAAACACGATAACCTCGGCACCGACGCCGCCACGCCGATCGCCAAAGACGGTAAAGTTTACATTTTAAAAGACGCTAAAATCGGTCGCGGCAAAGTAACCTGCCTCGATGCCCGCACGGGCGACACCCTTTGGGAATCCATGCTTCCCCGGTCAGCAAAGATTTTCTACGCTTCGCCAATTTTAGCGGGAGACTCACTGGTGATTCCACGAGAAGACGGCGTTGTATTCACCGCGCGAATCACTCCGAACGGACTTACCGATATCGTCGAAAATTCCCTATTAGAAACGATCATCGCCTCGCCAGTCGCCGTTAACGGCAAGCTGCTCCTCCGCAGTGACCAACATCTCTTCTGCTTCGAAGGTTAGATCAGGTCTACCCACGAATCTCACGAATTCCCACGAATAAACTCCCTATAAATTTTAAAAATAATTCGTGTCTATTCGTGAGATTCGTGGGCAAAAGATTATCTACCTCCTAGGACGACGTACTACTCGCCCCAGAATATGTCTTCGTTCACTACATCGCCGTGCACATCGTGATGCCTTAGAGCGATGCGTGGCTTTCCATTCTGACGATCAACGGATACGGACAGAAAGCCGCCCTTGATCCGCAAAAACTGATGCTCGTCCGTGCGTAGTGACATTTTGAATCCACTCGCATGCATATCCGACCCTGCGCCGCACGAATACTCGCGAGCGCCAGTTACGTCGTCAACCGTTACATACTGCCAATGGCGATCACCGTTGATCATGTAGGCATTCGTCTGCTTACCCATGTAGTCGCGAATTTCCTGACCTTCATCGGCGAAAATCGTATTCGCGTGATTATCTTTTTTGCCCGAGCGATCAGGACCGACAACCGGGTCTGGATTGATCAAAATTCGAAAAGCCGCGTCCGATTCCGAAAACGTTTTAAAAAACCACTCTTTCTGGGCTTTTCCCCAGATCGTTTTGTCCGGACCATTTGGAGCATCATTGCGACTCCGGTAGTCTCGCCCTTCCATCATCCAAATCTGCAAGTCCTTACCCCAACGAATCGTCCGAAATGGCAATTCGCCCATAGGAAAATTATCATTGAAAATCTCAATCCCGCGATCCCAGGTCATTTCGCCGTAAGTATCGCCTGGAGAACAATCATTCCTGAGCAAATCATGATCATCCTTCATGAAATACGTCGGTACCTGACGGTAGAAATCGCGAAAATTCGGCAAACCGAAAATCCGATTCCATTTGTAATGAGCCAGCTCTTCGGTCTTCGCATACGGACCCGGCTTGTCATAGTATTCAATGTCACCAGCATGCACCATGAAATCTGGGTCCACGCGATTCAGGATCGATGGATACACGCGATGACCATTCACCAAATCATCTCTACGCGGAAAGTCCTGGCACGTCACTACCGCAAAAGTGACCGCTTCCGCATCCTTCTTCAAAGGAGCCGTTTTCAATTTGCCTCGAATTTCATTAGCCGCCTTCGAATCGCCAGGAGCTCTCGTTTCCACTTTCAAACTGTACTCAGTCCATGGCGACAAACCTTCTAGCTGAATTGCCGTCGTAAAATTACGTTTCGCATCTACAGCAGCCCAATCGAGAACAACCTTGTCCTTTTTATTCGACCAATAGGTCACTCGAGCTTCGCCTGCCGCTCCAACCGCGCTGTACTCCATGTCCCCAATCGTGTTCCCCTCCGGTACTGACTCAGCTTTAGAACTCCACGGTTCGCCATTTAAATTGTAGGTCGCGTCTTGAGTAAGACGAACCCACACAATGGCAGAATGCTGATCGACTTCACCTATTTTAATTCCATTCGCCAGAAACGGACCTTCGTCCGCTTCAAGGGACGCAAAACTTGCCAGGACAAATAGTGAAACAATAAAAAGAAGGGACGTTTTCATAATTGTATTTCGAACAGATTAAGGAGTTAGGACATTCAACGCCCTTTTTTTGAAAAGACCATCCCGCTTTCCATGAAACTGTTCCAGGGCTACAAACAAACTCTCCGTAATCGACTCAATTCGTAAACAACCGATTCAAAAGAGAACTCAATCGATTGCTTGGCGACCCGCTGGATCTCGGCTGCATCATAGAAACGCAAGCATCCGTCTTTGCGAGACGCTCGTCGACTATCTCAACGATCACGCGCTTCGACCCCGAGCGTTTCGAAGCCGAAATTGCCTCGAAGCGAAGCGGCAATCCGCTCGCCGAAAAAGCAATACGCCATCCCGCATGATCTGCCGGCAAAACAGTGTTAGTCATCAATTCAGGATTCACCCGGAGAATATCCGGAATACCGTCATCCCAAATCGTCACCAAAACAGCAGTACCCTGCATCGCGAAGTACTCTGCTACGCTTCGCGTCTCACCACTCCGAAGCGATTGAAAAAGAGCCCATACATTCGTCCCCACAATGTTCATACCATTGAAGGCCTGGTGATCATTAGGCGTATCGAAACGCTGGCGATCGTACCATGTCTGAAACTGCGGCCCGAGCCACATTCCTATTTCAAAGTGCAAATGAGCCCGTTCCCTGGGGATTGTATAACTAGCCGATCGTCCCATTGTGGCAATCGTTTCGCCTCCCCTCACTGAGACTCCCGCGACAATCCCATCTGGCACCGCGCTCAAATGCGCGTAAAGCGTAACCATGCCAGGCATCCACTGAGGATGCTCCACCACGATATATCGTCCGTAGCTACTCTTGCTAGGACTCAAATTAACATACCGTACAACGCCATCGTCAAACGCATAGATACTATCCGTCGCTTCGCCACGTCGATCCCGACCAAGGGCCTTCAAATCGATTCCTTCATGAAAGCGACTCCCGCCATTGCGGACGCATCCCCAGAGCGCGGATTCCAACCGGCCTGACTCAGTGGGCTGCGCAAAATGCGAAAGCCCTCTCTCCTTCACGAACGCATCATTCGGAGTCGGCCAATAATGTTCTCCGATCCTACTCGCTCCGCTCGTTCCACCAAGAAACAACCAAATGGCAATCCCACTAACCCCTAATCTTCTTCTGAACCTCAATGCTCGTATCTCTCAAATTCTTCGCCAGTTCAGGCAACTCCCCATCCGGCACTTCAACGAAAACGTAAATCACCCCATTCGACACAGGCCTATCGATCCGGCGCAATCCAAGCGGCTTTCCATTCACCAGTAAGACGAGTCGCCTACCCTGATTTATAGCGCTCGTTTGATAAAAGGCCCGCGATGCCTGATGGCTTAAGGCAAACTGAAGGCAAAGCCCCAGGTCGAGCTCCACCACAGACACATCCAAATAGTCGTACTCTGTCAGCGTCGCCTTCGGATTCACTTGTATCCGCGCTCCGCTAACCGGCATCGACACCACTGCTCCATTGTCAGATTCTACCACGAAACGAGCCAGCATCCTATCCTCTGCCCTCAGCCCGCTTGTCGTACTGCAACTGGAAAAAAGAAATCCAAGACTAGCCAATACTAAGCCGAGAA
>JBNMOQ010000296.1:0-6344 GCA_051275055.1 Candidatus Pelagisphaera sp. | reverse complement strand
TGCTGGCGGAGCGGCGATGCGACTGCCGCCAAGTTGGGCGAGGATGTCCATGTCGCTTTTGGCTTCCTCGAGAGCTTCCGCTCGTTTGGCAGGATCGTCGACAATCCAGTTGGCGAAACCAATGGCGCTTTCGACTTGGATGCCGCGATCGTCGAGGCGTTTCTTGAGGTCGCTGAGTTTGCCGCCTGCTTCCATGTAAGCTCGGAGTGTGCGAATCCAAGGTTCGATTCCCGAGTAGCCGGCGTCGGCAGCTACGTCGACTTCCGCTTCGATGCCGATATTTTTCTCGCGAATGGTGCTCGTGTTGAGGCAGTAGCGGAACGATGGCATAGCTTTTGAAGTTTTGGTCTCACTAGCGCAGCCAGCAATGAGAGCGGTTGAGGCGAGGGCGCCAGACGTGGCGATGAATTTTCTGCGGGATTGGGATGATTGCATACTTGGAAAGGATTGTAGGGGGAACAGAACTTTTGAGGACGTTCGCGAATGCCGAGGAAGATTCCAATTAAATAATGATGGGTGGGGAAAGAATTGGCCGCAAAAAGGCGTTTGTTTCTTTAAGATAAATCGCTCGATTAGCTATTGATGGTCCTGCCGCTGCACATATGTATCAACATTACTGAAATCGTCTAACGGAGCGGAGATGGCGAAGCAAAACCACCCTGCCTTGCGTCGTAGCTACGTCGAGACTTCGGCGTGGAATCTGCCACAAGCTTCGAGGTATTTAGCCGGAGGAAATGCGTATACTCTTGTCACTTGGTTGGTCTCGCGATCTAATAATCGAGTCTGGATATCCTCTAATTTATAATGATCGATCGTCGTCATTTTCTAAGATCCATAGGCATTGGCTTGGCATTGCCGGCTTTGGAATCGTTTCAACCTGCAATTGCGGCCGCGGCCGCGAAGGCGGCTCCCGTAAAGCGATTGGTCGCGATCGGCACTTATCTCGGTTTTCATACGCCCAGCTGGTTCCCGCATGAAATGGGACGCGACTATTCGATTTCGCCGGTATTGAAACCGATCGACGATCTGCGGAATGATTTCACGCTTTTTTCCGGACTCGATCACCGAGCTCCTAACGGACATAAAAACTGGAAGAACTATCTGACGGGTAAAGGCACGCCTGGTATTTCATTCGATCAGATTGTGGCGAAGTCAGTTGGAGATCAAACACGGTTCGAATCGCTTCAGATTACCTGTGGTTCGCCGCCGGGGGGAGGCCAGATGAGCTTTACGGAAGAAGGAATTCTGCTTCCTGCTATTGGCCGTCCAAGCGTGCTGTATGGAAAGTTGTTTAGCTCGGAGTCCGATAAGGCTCGCATGGGCTATTTACTCGATAGCGGCGGGAGTGCGCTTGATTTGGTGATGGATGAGGCTCGGGCGCTCGAACGCAAGGTAAGCGCGAGAGACCGTGACAAGCTTGGCGAGTATTTTACTTCGGTTCGGGATGTTGAGCATCAACTCAAAAAGCAACGTCAATGGCTGGATAAGCCGTCGCCGAAAATCGACTACCCAATGCCGGAGTTCGATCCGGTCGCTCCGGACCTTTCATTGGAATGCGAGTCGATTATGTACGATCTCATGACCCTTGCGTTGGAGACCGATTCTACGCGGGTCATCTCTTTCTTGGTGCCAGGAGGTGGGCAGGTGTTTTCGATCAATGGCGAGCTTCTCAGCGCAGGATATCATGGCTTGTCGCATCATGGAAATGATGCGGATAAAATTGCGGAGTACAATAAGGTGGGCACGGAGCATGTAATTCGTTTTGGAAACTTTCTTAGACAATTGTCGAATCGCAAAGATCCTGATGGGCGTCGATTGCTCGATACGACGGCGGTGATGTATGGAAGTGGTATGGGGAATACGAATACGCACAATAATAGCAATCTTCCTGTGTTGCTGGCTGGCGGGCCTTTCAAGCACGGCAGGCACCAGGCGATCGATCGCGAGAACCTTTCTGATACGACGCCCTTGTTGGGAGACCTATACTTGTCACTGATGCAATCGATGGGCGTTGAAACGTATGGCTTCGCGAATGCAAAGCGAAACATGAACGATTATCTGCTTTAGCAATGTCCAGAACATGCACACGGGCGACGCTAGCTAGTATCGCCATTTTATTTTTTTCGGAGATTGGCTTTGCAAATGAGACCGAAGTAATTCCCGAATTCGTCGATGAGTTTTTGGTCGAGTATTGTTTGAATTGCCATGACGAGATCGAGCGGAAGGGAGAAATCAATCTCGATTTTGTAGAGATCGATTGGAGCGATCCGCATGCGACGGATCTTTGGGCCAGAGCCTATGAAATGCTCGAGGCGGGAGAGATGCCGCCTAAAAAAAAGAAGCAACCGTCAGCGACGGAGCGGCAGTCGGTGGTAAGCTGGCTCAACGAGACGCTGGTTCGGAATGACCCGCCTGGAGGAACGGTACTGAGGCGATTGAACCGGCAAGAATACGAGAATTCGGTAAGCGATGTGCTTGGAATTCGATTCAAGGCTCCAGAGAGTTTTCCATCGGATCTCGAGTATCATGGATTCGATAACGTAGGTTCGGGGTTGGTGATTTCTCCTCCGTTGATGGCGCAGTATTTCGAGATCGCCACCTCTGCCGCGGATATCGTTATTCCCGCAGCGAAGGAAAGAGAGATCGTTCCCATTGAAACGTCCTTGGTCGGTCCTAGCGATTTCACGTTGAACTTCACGACAGGACATCCCATAGACGGAATTTTGCGGATGGTCGCCTCTTCGGATCCGTTGGCTCGTTCTTCAGTTTGGCCAAATCGTTTTGAAGCGAAGGCGACGGGACGTTACAAAGCGACGCTTAGACTTTCGAGCTTTCGTCCGGTTGACGGACATAAGCCGATCGTGAAGCTATTCGGATTTCGGACCTCGGGAAGCAGTTATAGCAAAACCTCAACTCTACGGGAGCTTGGGCAACTACGTGTGAATGGTGAACAAGCCGAAGATTACGAAGTAGAGGTCGATCTGCAGAAAGGCGAGACGGTCGTTGTTCACTACGATAATTCGGACTTGAGCAGCGATACGGATGAAGGTTATTTGGAGCGGATAGCCGATATCTTACAGCAGGCTTTTAGAGATGACCCATTGCTTGGAGCGGCATGGAAAGAGGCGGGTTATCAGCGTTCTGACCGTGGATGGTCTTGGTGGAACCGTATTCAGAAAATAAAGAACCAGCCTGGGTTCTCAGAGGAAGGGTTTGATCCTGAATCGTCGGATACGAGAGAATTTGCTCTCAAGATGGCCCGAACGAAAACGAGTTTGTTCGAGACGCTCAATTGTTATCGTTTCTTTCAAGGACCGGGATTGGATGTGCACGAACTTGTAATCACGGGCCCCATGCTGGCCGATCGGAAGACGATTGAACTGACTCCGAAAGATTTCACGTCCGTGGATTTTTCAGGGACGTTGACGGAAGCCGATCGCTATCGGCTAGTTTCTTCGCGCAACACCGTAGGAGGCAGTGTCGTTTGGCCGTCACGCTTCGAAGCGAAGGTTAGCGGTGTATACAGCGTCGCATTCGATGCGGCCTCATTCGAGGATGCGAGAGGTTTGTTTGATGCTAAGAGCGATACGTTTTTGATCGAGCTGTTTGCCCGCGAGAGCGCTAGCAATTTGTATGATCCGATTGAATCGATGAGGAAACTGGCGGAATTTCGTTTGAACGCCAAGCTTCCTCGGTCTCAGACATTCACGATGGAAGTCGAATTGGCAGAAGGCGAGACGATTGGGTTTCGTTGGGGAAACAGTCCGCTTTATTCAGAAGAAGGAAATACGCAATTTTCGCCGGAGGCGTTGGGAGGGCTCGTGAAAGATAAGCGTATCCATGCCGCCTATCTCAAACTTGGCCGCGCGCGCGAACTTACGCGGGCGGAGTATTACATAGAAGTTATGAAATTGGTTAATAGTGGTGATTTGGATACAAGTGATTCGGTATTGCTAAAGTTGCCCGATTTGGGAATTAGAGCTGTTCGTAACCCGTTCGCTTGGATTGCTCAACAAGATTTGATCCGTTACGGGCCTGCTTTGGATTTAGGGAATGCGACGATAGATGGACCCCTTCGTTTGGTTGAAGATAACAAGATGAAAGAACAGCGTCTCCGTACCGCCCGATTCATGGGCGAACGTCAGGGGCGCAGCGATAGCAAATACGCATCAGCGATTCTGCAGCGTTTTCTCGATCGCGCCTTTCGTCGTCCGGCCACCGCTGATCAGGTGGATAAGTACGTTGATATGGCCTTGTCTCACGCGGGGGAGAGGCATCGATTCGAAGATGGTATCCATCTCGCCATACGAGCCGCTTTCTGTTCGCCGAGCTTTCTCTATCGCGGATTGGAGGACGGGCAATTGGATGAGTTTGATTTGGCTAGTCGCTTGAGTTATTTCCTGACCAGTTCTCCTCCAGACGAGAAGCTTTTGAGGCGGGCCGCTGCGGGATCATTGTCCGATCCGGATACGTTGGAAAAGGAGACTCGAAGGTTGCTCGCAGGAAAGCAGGTCGAGCGTTTCCTCGATTCCTTTACTGGTCAGTGGCTGGATCTTCGTTTATTGCCTGAGATCATGCCGGATGTGCGTTTGTTGAATTGGAACGACAATTATCTTAATGCTATTACGGCGGAGACGGAACTGTTTATTGCCGAGATACTGCGTGAGAACCATCCGTTGGAAACATTCATCGATCCGGATTTCACCTATTTGAATCGACACAATGCGAAACTCTACGACCGGCTTTTCAAGGGAGGTAACGAAATGGAGCGCGTTCCTTTGGAGCGAGGAGGCCGTTATGGTGGGATTCTTGGGCAAGCAAGCGTGATGATGGCGACTGCGAATGGCGTGGATACGCAGCCGGTTCTCCGTGGAGTTTGGTTGTTGGAAAACGTGTTGGGGGATCCGGTTCCGGAACCGCCTGCTAACGTCCCTGCCGTGGAACCGGATACGAGTGGCGCGCAGTCGATCCGGGAATTGCTCGATCGGCATCAGGCCGATGAAAGTTGCGCTCGTTGTCATCGGAGAATCGATCCTCCGGGATTCGCTTTAGAGAATTTCGACCCAGTAGGGCGATGGCGGGAGAACTACCCGATCTTTGAAAAGAAAGGTGATAAGGTTGTGACGCTCGATGGGCAGAAAGTGGATACTCGAGGTCAACTTCCCGATGGAACGTCTCTAGAGGATGTGGCGGATCTAAAGCGTTATTTGGTAGATCATATAGACGTGTTTTCACGATGCCTGACCGAGAAGCTAATGGTGTATGCTACGGGGCGAGAACCCAGCTTTGGGGATCGCAAGAAAATCGATGAAATTGTCGAGAGCGCCAAACTGCGCGGGAACGGTTTTCAAGACCTGATAGTGGAATTGGTACTGAGCAAATCCTTCCTCGTAAAGTGAGGCGGTTTCCTTTGGCTTCGCTAGCCCAAATGGCGGGCGGGCGATATCACGGTGAGGATTTGGTTGAGGAATTTTATCCGCTAAATACGCGAAATGACGCTAAAAATGTTGGTACATATAAATGTACAATAATGTCAATTTTCGCGTTCTTTGGCGTGTTTAGCGGACCCCTTCTTAGGCTCTCTGCCTTAGCGATCTTGGCGTCTTTTGCAGTTGGATTATTGAACCTATAGTTGGGCTCACGCTGAAGCGAGTCAGGTACTTGGCGATCGCGAAATTGTATTTAAGTATTTAGGACAATATTCCTTTGATGATGTGGCCGTGGACGTCGGTGAGTCGGAAGTCGCGTCCTTGGAACTTGTAGGTGAGGCGTTTGTGGTCGATTCCGAGTAGGTGCAGCATGGTCGCATGGAGATCGTGGACGGCTGTTGGGTTTTCTTCGGCTGCGTATCCAAATTCATCGGTCGATCCATAAACGGTGCCTCCTTTAATACCTCCGCCGGCGAGGAAGATGGAGAATCCTTTTATGTGATGATCGCGTCCGTCGCCCGTGTTGCCTTGGCTCATGGGAGTGCGACCGAATTCGCCTCCCCAGATAATGAGCGTTTCATCGAGCATGCCCCGCATCTTGAGATCTTTGATGAGGGCAGCGGTGGGCTGGTCTGTGAGGGCAGAAGTTGATTTGAAGTTTTTCTCTAAATTGCTGTGGTGATCCCAGCCGCGATGATAGAGCTGGATGAAGCGCACGCCGCGTTCGGCGAGCCGTCGCGCCATGAGGCAATTCGACGCATAGGTGCCATCGCCTGGCTCGCAACCGTAGAGATCGAGCACGTTTTGCGGCTCTTGGGAGAAGTCGGCGAGGTCGGGCACGGAGGCCTGCATCTGATAGGCGAGTTCGTACTGGGCGATGCGAGTGGCGATTTCCGGATCGTGCCGATTGGTGGC
>JBNMOQ010000295.1:0-6391 GCA_051275055.1 Candidatus Pelagisphaera sp. | reverse complement strand
GCAGGCGAAAGCGCTTCGGTCACGACAACCATCAACACTCCCGCTGGCAACGAACACCGATTCACCCTCGCCGTCGACCCTGCCAACACCCTCAACGAGCCAGACAAATCCGACAACACCTTCCCGCTCTATCTAAGTCTCAACCAACTCAAAGACTCTGACGGCGACGGCATGGAAAACGCCTGGGAAGAACTCAACTTCGGAACCCTCGACCGCGACGGACGCGGCGACCTCGATGGCGACAACCTATCCGACGTATTCGAATTCCTGACACTCAACGACCCCCTCGACGAAACCTCGAAATTCCCCTTCACGATAACCCAACACCCCACCGACCCCGAAAAAGTCCTCATCAGTTTCCCCTCCGCCGCCGGCCGCATCTACCGCATCCAACGCTCTACCGACTTCATCAACTGGACCAACGACTCCTTCAACCTCGGCACCGGCGAATCGCTAAGTGTCTCCACACTCGGATCCATCACCCCAAACCAGCCCAGCGGATTCCGCATCTCCGTAAGCCTCAACTAGCAAAAAGGCAGGGTGGCATCCCTGAGCAGCTGCAAGCGATATTCCTCAACCAACGCGGCTGACTGGGACAGTCAGCCCTACCTCTTAAAACTCTATTCAGCGTAGCTGAACCTTATTGGCGCCGCTTAGCGGCGACTCCTAGCGAGCCTTAGCGAACGATGACATTTACCTACAACCCCACCCAAGCATTATCGTTCCGATTGCTCTCGGTTTTTCTGACGCGATCGGGGATATCCTCAGAAAAACTCCAGACACTGTTTTCTGGATACGGATCGCTTTACTTCGGACGCAAAAAAAGAGCCGCGTTAGCGGCTTCCTCGGGTTCGATCCATGAGCTAAGAGCAACCAATTCGGAGACTAAAGAGAGGCGATTATGCGTTCGCGCGAAATCCCCTTGTGAGCGGCCACGCTGCGAAGGATCGCGTTGAGCGTGCCGACCCTCAGCGGCGAGTGAGCCGGAACCGATATGCGGTGCGAGCTAGGCTCCTCAGTTTGAAGGATGATATGGCTGCCGACCTGTTTGACCTTGGCGTATTCCCAACCTTTGCAAAGCCCCTTGGCGAGTTCATCGCCGCTCAAGTTGCGGGGAAGCTTCATCAAGCGGAGAGGACCTCGTCGCGGACCAAATGCAGGCGAATCGAGGACGGAACCTCTCGATCGAAGTAAAAGGCCATCACGGCCTCCCGCACGTTCGCCCGAAGATCCTCCCAGCTGTCGGCTTCAGTAATGACGCTTTCGCCGAGGGCCTCGGCGACGTAACCGCCGTCCGCCTCCTGCGTAACTTCGAAGACTAGTTCATTCATCTCAGGCAAACTACCCTATTGCTCGCCTTCAGCAAGCTTGTCTTTCCTCTTGCCGATCTTGGCCGCCGGATTCGTGGCCGCGTGGACCTCCTAAAGCTGCTTAATCGAGAAATACGTGTATACCGAGCTTGGCGTGCCCGAGCATGGTTTGGATCATTCGGATATCGGAGCCGTTCTCGTGCATGTGAGTGGCGCAGGCCTGGCGGAAGAGATGGCAAGACCCCGTCTTGCCCAGGTCCGCCCTCTTCACGTAGTCGCGGACCATCTGAGTCAAGCGGTTCGGGGTGAAGGCTTCGTCGAGATTGGTCAGAAACAAGGCCTCGTCGCTTTTCGAGAACGACAGCCCCAAACCAGCCCAGCGGGTTCCGCATCTTCATCAGCCTCAACTAGTTAAAAGGTAGGGCGGCATCAGTCTACCCTCCATAGCTCTGCGTTGCGGAACGACGGACGTGCCCTTGATACCTCATCCTTCCCCATTTTCAATCACATATTTCCTCGCCATCCCCGCCGCATGGAACTCGAATCCTTGGCTAAAGATCCTAGGCTCTGCGCAATCAAAAACGCGAACCGAGCCCTGAGCCAATCCAAGCAATTTCCATGTCCACCGTAAGCAGCCAGGTCACCTATCCAGAAACGCCCAGCATCCTGCTCGAACGCGATCTCAACATCGCCGCCTCGGGAGTCACCGACGAAGACCTTCTTCTCGCCTTCCGTTGGATGACCTACAGCCGTTTCACCGACACGCGCATCTTCGAGCTTTACCGCCAGGGTAAAATGAAAGGCACCGTCACCGTCTCCGATGGAAACGAAGGCCTTGTTGCCCCTCTCGCCCTCATGATGGACAAGGACATCGACTGCGTTTCCTGGACCCATCGCGGCATGCCCGGCCACCTCGTCTGGTCCGATCACCTTGGCGACCATGTTTGCCAATTTCTCGGAAACTCCGGCAGCCCAACCAAAGGCCGCGAAGGCAACGCCCATCACGGCGACCCGAAGAACCGCTCCTACCCGATGATCAGCCATTTGGGAAAGATGCCCTCCAACGTACTCGGCGGCACGGATTCCCAACGCCGAAAAGGCCACGAATCCATAGGAATCGCGTTCTTCGGTGACGGCGGCTCCAGCACAGGCGAAATCCACGAGAGCATGAATCTCGCTTCCGTGCTCAACATTCCCGTCATTTTCGTAATCGAAAATAACAACTACGCCTACTCCACCCCACTCCACGAGCAATTCACCGGCAAGCTCGTCGACCGAGCCAAAGGCTACGGCATGAAAGGCATCGAGCTCGACGTGGCCAATATCGAAGAAAATCTCAAAACGTTCCAAGACGCCATCGACGAGACCCGCGAAACCGGACGGCCCATGCTCATCGAGATGCATACGCTCCGTCTTCTCGGACACGCTGGCTACGACACTCTGGATTATATCGACCCTGAGCTCTCCCAAAAGTGGCTCGACGAAGATTGTCTTAAAAATCTCCGCGAACGCCTCATCGAAAAAGGCTACAGCGACCGTATCGCCGAAGAAGAAGCTACTCTCAAATCCTTCGTCACCGAGACCGTCAATCGCGCCCTCAAGCTCCCCATGTGCGAACCTGTCGGGCTCATGGAAGACGTCTACGCCCAATCGACAACAAAGGTTGACTGGAAAGCTGAAGACGACAAAGAAGCCGAGACCGTCACCTTCGCCCAAGCAATCAACCGGGCGCTCGCCAAGATTCTCGAGGACTCGCCCGAGTCGCTTATCATGGGCCAAGACATCGCCGACTACGGCGGCCCATTCAAAGTAACCAAAGGACTTTTTTCCAAACACGGACGTAGCCGCGTCGTCAATACGCCCATATGCGAATCCGCAATGGTCGGCTACGCCACAGGACAAGCCGTCAACGGCCACCGACCCATCGTCGAATTCCAATTCGCCGACTTCGCGACCGACGCCACCACGCAGATCACGCTCAACGCCGGCACCTACCACTTCCGCTCCGGAGCCAAAGCTCCCTTGGTATTTCGCTTCCCCTGCGGCGGCGGACTCACCTTTGGCTCCTTCCACTCGCAAGACCTCGAGGCGCTCTACCTTCACATTCCAGGAACCAAATTCCTCTATCCCAGCACGCCGCAAGACGCCTACGACGCCATGCTGGCCGCTTACGAAGACGACAACCCCGTCATTTTCTTCGAACACAAAAATCTCTACAACCTCCTCAAAGCGCCCGTTAAATTCAACCCGAACTACCGCGACGTCTGGCAACCCGCTCTTCGCCGCCAAGGCGACTACGCAACCGTGGTTACCTACGGAGAAATGACCCTCTGGGCGAACAAAGCCCTCGGGTACCTAGAAAACGAATACGAGCATAGCTGCGACCTTTTCGATCTGAGGGCGCTCGCGCCGCTTAACCTAGACCGCATCCGCGAGTCCGTTTCGAAAACCGGCCGACTAGTGGTGATCCACGAAAGCCGCCGTAACGTCGGATTCGGTGCCGAGCTCGTCGCTCAAATCACCGAAAAGCAATTCTTCGACCTCGAAGCCCCACCGCTTCGCATAGCATCCCAAAACATGCCCGTCCCCTTCGCAGCCGAACTCGAAGCCGACTACCGCCCCAACACGGACAGCATCCTAGCCGCAATGATCGACTGGATCGAATCCGACTAATCAGAAGATTCAAAACCACCAAACAAATAATTTTAAACCACTGATGAACACTGATATTTACCAAATTGAAAAGGCATGAACTTCACTTACCAATTTGAACTCTATCGCTCTCCAACAAAAACCAGAGCCCAACATCATCAGTGTCCTCAGTGGTAAAAAAACAAAACCTAATCCAATCCAAAAAACCAAACAAGAAATTTAAACCACTGAGGACACTGATGAACACTGATATTTACCAAATTGAAAAGGCATGAACTTCACTTACCAATTTGAACTCTATCGCTCTCCAACAAAATCCAGAGCCTAACATCATCAGTGTAAATCAGTGTCCTCAGTGGTAAAAAACAAAACCTAATCAAAAATAACCAACCAAGAAATTTAAACCACTGAGGACACTGATGAACACTGATACTATTTTATATAAAATGGAGTCTCAAAAAATCATTGGCTGCGCCATTGAGGTTCACAAAGAGCTGGGTCACGGCTTTAACGAAAAACCTTACGAAAACGCACTCGTCGCAGAATTTCAGAACAAACAGATCCCCTTCGTCCAACAGCAAGCATTCGAAATCCTCTACAAAACAATCTCAGTTGGAAAATACGTCCCAGATCTAATCGCCTTCGAAAAAATCATTATCGACACCAAAGTCATCGATACAATCGGTCCCACCGAAATCGGGCAAATGATGAACTACCTAAAAGTCACAGGCCTCAAACTCGGATACCTCATAAACTTCAAACACCCAAAACTCCAATGGAAACGAGTCATCCTCTAAGCCAATCGCAGAGCCTAACATCATCAGTGTCCTCAGTGGTAAAAAACAAGACCTCATCCAAGCTAACCAAACAAATAATTTTAAACCACTGATGACACTGATGACACTGATATTTGCCAAATTGAAAAGGCCTGAACCTCACTTACCAATTTTGATTCTATCACTCTCCAACAAATCGCAGAGCCTAACATCATCAGTGTAAATCAGTGTCCTCAGTGGTAAAAAACAAAACCTAAATCATCCGTGGTTAACGAAACATCATCCTCCCTCAACTGGAACGCCATCGAACTTTTCGCAATGGACGTCGACGGCGTCCTAACCGATGGGTGCATTTACGTCTCCTCGGAGGGGTCGGAAGCGAAACGCTTCTCTATAATAGATGGACTTGGCTTGGTGAAGCTCCGCGAAGCGGGCGTAAAGATCGCTTGGATCTCCGGACGCGGTTCCGAAGCGACGACGAAACGAGCCAACGAACTTAAGATCGAATACGTCGTCCAAGGACGAAAAGATAAAGTCACCGCCCTGGCCTCCCTCCTCGAAGAACTAAACCTCAATGCGGAACAAGCCGTCTACATGGGCGACGACACGATCGATACTGAAGCCATCGAACTGGCTGGCATCGGAGTAGCCGTTCCCGAAGCTCAACCTGAACCCTTGGCCGCCGCCAATTACGTCACCGTGAAAACCGGTGGAAACGGCGCCGTGCGTGAAGTTTGCAACCATATCCTCGCCGCGCGTTCTCAATAGACACCAACACGGATTCAAATGAACGCTAAACTACGAACTTGGGCGCGACGACAGCCGCTAATTGGGCTCCTCCTATTGGGAGCGATTGCGTTCGCCCAGACGCCGTCCGCACCGATCGGCCCGATCACCAATTTCAAATTGCCGCTTTTCAACGACGAAGGCTACCGGACCGGCTACTTGAGAGGAACCGAAGGGGTCTACTCCAACGAATCGGATATCCGCATAACGAATATGGAACTCAGCCAATACTCCGGCGACGCTCAAGACGCAGTCATCGGAGCGATAGAAAGTCCCGAAGCCCTCTTTCGCTACGATAAAACCGGCCGTAGTCACGCATCGGGCCCCGGATCAATATTGATCGAAAACGATATCTTTCGCCTCACTGGCGAGGATTGGATTTGGCAAGAAGAGAACAACCGCGTAGTCATCAACCAAAACGTCAGAATCGTTATTTTCGACCAGATCGGCACCCTTATCAAATGAAACGAATTGCACTCACCATCGCGACCGTTCTCTGCGTATCCACTTGGATCTTCGCGCAAGACAAGTCGAAACCGACCCCGACGGACAAACCACTCCAGCCTACCGTCATCGAAGCCGAACGTAGCCGAAGCGAAACCAATGACGGCGAAAGCTATCTCATTTTCAGCGGCAGCGTAAAACTCACCGGCACCAATCTCGTCATCACGTGCAACCAACTCGAAGTATTCGCTAGGACGAAAGAGAATGAGGAAGACGAAGAAGCCGCCATCGGAGCCTTCAGCTCAATACAAAGAATTTTAGCGACCGGAAACGTCCGCATCGTCCAGGAAGAGCGAACCGCAACTGCCGGGCGATTGGAAGTACTTCCTAACGAAGAAGTCATCATCCTCACCGACGATCCGA
>JBNMOQ010000294.1:0-6416 GCA_051275055.1 Candidatus Pelagisphaera sp. | reverse complement strand
ATTCTTGGAACTACTATTTTCTACGCGACACTTGTCATTCTCGCCAACCTGCTAGTGGACGTTTGCCACACGCTTTTAGATCCTAAATTAAGGAAAGCCTAGCCAACGACATGAACCCGCAACGTCTTACGCCATCCATGAAAACCATGGAATCGATCGCCGAAAAGCCACGCTCCCTTTGGGTTGACGCCCGTGATCGCCTTCGAAAGAACAAACTCGCTGTCGCCAGTCTTTGGATATTCGTAAGCATTGTCCTCTTTTGTTTCATTGGACCTATCTTTCATTCGCACCCACCCGAGCAGCAACAACGCTCTCTTAGAGCCACACCCCCATTCGCAGAGATACTAGAATTCGAAGACCAATTTGGAAAAACGAACCAAGTTTCTAAAAACGACTTCAAGAAACGAAACCGTTCTCTACCAAACGAGATTCTAGAATCGATTAAACAAGGGGCCGCTTTTTCCTACAAGGAAATCGAATACCGCGAATCAGGTGTGACATATTTAATGGGTACAGACGGACACGGGCGCGATCTAATGGCACGCATAATGCAAGGTGGCCGCGTTTCTCTGGGCGTCGGTTTTCTAGCAACCCTAATTTCCCTAATCATTGGCGTAAGCTACGGCTCTATTTCCGGATACAAAGGCGGTCACATCGACGCCTTAATGATGCGTGCGGTTGAAATCCTATATTCGCTTCCGTTTACCATTTTCGTAATACTCCTGATGGTCGTATTTGGTCGAAGCATCATTATGATATTCATTGCCATCGGAGCAGTGGAATGGCTTACCATGGCCCGAATCACTCGCAATCAGGTAATGCAACTTAAGGAGCAAGAATTCGCTTTAGCAGCCAAGGCGATCGGCGTGAAAACGCCAACGATCATAGCAAAACACATGATTCCCAACTTACTCGGCCCCATCATCGTTTATGCAACGCTATCCGTTCCCGCCATAATGATACTCGAGTCGATCTTAAGCTTCCTTGGTTTGGGCGTTCAACCGCCTGACGCATCCTGGGGATCATTGATCGCCGATGGCGCCCAGAAGATGACTGCTTTCCCCTGGCTTCTCGTCGTTCCTGCCGCGTTCTTCTCAATCACACTTTTTTCCATGAATTTCCTAGGCGATGGTTTGAGGGACGCGCTAGATGTGAAATCATCAAAAGATTGAACCCAGCCAAACAAATACCAGTCTGATCCCGAATATGCTGAAGGACCTAAAGCTCTTCTTGGAATTACTCCGCCCCTACAAGCGACGCGTTCGCTTCGCTCTCTTCATCGGTGCAATCGCAGGATTGTGCACAGGAGCTGGGATCACATTCGGAGCGGGGAAACTGTTTGCCATCGTACTCAATGGATCCCACGACCGCGACCTCAGCGAAGTCATTCTGATGGCCAGCGCATTTCCTGTCCTTTTCTTAATCATTGGAATCAGCACCTTCCTAAGTACGTATCACCTAAATTTTGCCGGTCTCGCCGTAATTCGCGACTTGCGAAGGGACCTATTCGCACACCTCCAGTCCCTTCCGATCGCATTCTTCCAAACGAAGAAAACAGGCGATCTTATCGCTCGGCTGACTGCCGATACGCAAGCCATGCAATACGCGCTAACGATAACGGCTCGAGACCTCGCAATAGCTCCCCTCACGTTCCTAGGCGCCGTTGCAATGCTCGCCTACAAAGGCTGGGAAAACGATGGCGTCGTCTACGTTTATTGCAGCATCGCCCTCCTCCCCCTGGTCGTTATTCCGGTAAGAAAGCTAACCAAGAAGCTTGGCGAAAAGGCGAAATCCCAACAAGAAGAGCTTTCCAACGTAACCAGTGATCTTTCCCAAAACATTGGGGCCGCGAAAGAAGTGCGGGCATTCAATCTTCAAGAACGAGAAAATACGCGTTTTACCAACAAAGTGAGCGAACTTTTTCGCTCACAAATGAAGGTCGTAAAATACACCTTCGCTCTCTCGCCGATCGTTGAAATCATTTCTTCGATCGGTCTCGGATCCGCTTTTGTAATCGGCTATCATCAAGGTATTGTCGGCGAAGATTTCATCGTTATTTTCACCGCTCTTTACTTCAGCTATTCACCAATTAAACGCATCAGCTATCTCGCTGGGGAGCTCAAAAAAGGCGCCGAATCTCTTAAACGCATTCAAGAGATTACATCAGAACCAATACAGATTGACGAACCGGAAAACCCGGTCGCCATAGAGTCGATACAAGGAAAGATAGAATTCAAGAGTGTTTCTTTTTCCTACGGTAACGCCCCTGCCCTCAAAAACGTTTCCGCATCGATTGAGCCCGGATGCGTTTGCGCATTGGTCGGCCCAAGCGGTGCCGGCAAAAGTACTTTTGCCAATCTCGTACCTCGGTTCTACGACGTAAACGACGGAAGTATCTCGATCGACGGATACAACCTCAGAAACCTGCGAACCACGGATCTAAGACAACATATAGCAGTCGTTTCGCAAGACCCCGTACTTTTCGATGATACAATAATCGAAAACATTCGGCTCGGCCGACAAGATGCGACCGACCAAGAAGTTATGGAAGCTGCCCGCCAAGCATTTGCTGACGAATTCATAAAAGACCAACCCGACGGATACAATACGATCGTTGGCGAACGCGGGACTCGCCTATCAGGAGGACAAAAGCAACGCATCGCAATCGCTCGAGCCTTCCTAAGAAACGCCCCAATCCTCATCTTGGACGAAGCCACTTCGTCATTGGATTCCGAAAGCGAAAAGAAAATCCAACAAGCCCTCGATCAACTTGTGGTCGGCAAAACGGTTCTCATCATCGCCCATCGATTCAGCACTATAAGAAACGTGCATAAAATCATCGTATTCAAAGACGGAGAAATCGACGACGAGGGAACGCATTCCGAACTATACGATCGCTGCGCGCTGTATCGGAATCTCTACGACCAACAGCTAAATTAGACACTCCTCCCCCATCAAAACACCTCGCATAGAGGCCGCATAAAATGCGACCCAATCGCTTCCTTCTTGAACTCTAAGACCATACGCCTCTTCTTTGATAAAGTATGGTTCTAGCCAACGAGAGAATCTCGTGACGAAAACTTCCTAGTACGCATAAAATTTATTATTATCCATGCATACATCAGTGAAATCCCTCTTCCTGGCACACACCCAGGAACTGATTAACGCTTGTAGCAATATCGACGAATTCCACTCTCAAGTGGAAACAGTTTCCATTCAATTAGCCGAAGCGTTCGCCAAAGGAAACAAGGTCCTCATAGCTGGCAATGGTGGATCGGCAGCCGAAGCCCAACATTTTTCGGACGAGCTGATCGGTCGCTACCGCTCCGACAGACAAGCCTACCCAGTCATCGCACTCACAGCCGACAGTATGGTGCTGACGTGCATTGGAAACGACTACGGATACGACAATATTTTCTCTCGCCAGGTCGACGCGCTTGGTAAAGCGGGAGACGTGTTCATTGGCCTTACTACTTCAGGAGACAGCCAAAACATTCTCAATGCCGCCGAAAGCGCCCGAAAACACGAAATGAAAGTCATCGCACTATGCGGCAACACGGGATCATTAAAAGATACCGCGGACCTAGCGATCATCAGCCCAAGCAGCAAAGCTGCCATCGTTCAGGAACTTCACCTCCATGCCATTCATCTAATTTGTGAAACCCTAGAGCCGCGTTGAACGATTAAACTATGAAAAACACTCTTTCCGAATTAGAAGGATTGAGCTCCGCCAGAGCCACCGAACTCATTAATCAATTTTGCCAAAAGCGTATTTTGGTAATCGGAGACATCATGATCGACCGCTATGTAATCGGCAAAGTCGAACGCATAAACCCAGAGGCTCCAGTTCCAATCCTCCACGCTAAAGACGAATATCGAGCAACGGGAGGAGCAGGCAATACCGCAAAAAATGCTACTGCGCTAGGTGCAACCGCCAAACTAATCAGCGTAGTGGGCAATGACCGAACCGGCGAAGAACTTGAATCAGCAGTTCTCTCCGAAGGCTACCAAGCTGTACTTATCAAAGACCCCAGCCGATCTACCGTTGAAAAAAAGCGATTCATGGTCGGTGGACAACAAATGCTCCGAGTCGACTACGAGGAGACGCACGACATTTCCACCGAAATCGAAGAAGCGGTAGTCGCCGCTATTCATAAGGATGCTGATTCCGTCGATGCTATCATCGTTTCCGACTATTCAAAAGGACTGCTTACTCCACGAGTTGCCGAGGCAATAATTGCCGCTGCTCATGCTCATAACATCCCCGTCATGGCGGATGTTAAGCCGACTCATATAGGTTTATTCAAAGGAGTTTCCTACATTTCACCGAATCTTAAAGAAGCCCACGAATACCTCGGACTGAACCAGCTTCTTCAAGGCGGCACGCCCAAAGCGGAACTTGCCGCCCAACTTAAAGCAAGGTTCCAAACAAATGTCTTTCTTACCTTAAGCGAAAATGGAATCTATATTCAAACCGATAAAACCGACGGTGCTCATGTCCCGCAAATCCATCGCGTAGAAGTCGCCGACACTTCAGGCTGCGGCGATACAGCAGCTGTTGCCATTGTACTCGCGAAACTTTCCGGTGCTAACGATGTCGAAGTCGCACACATCGCCAACGGCGCAGGCGCTGTCATTGCCAGCAAAATAGGCGCCGTAGCACTTACCCAAGAAGAACTCCTGAAAATCTTTTTAAACTAATTGAACACACCAAATCCAACTCCAAAACGCGTTATTTTTCTCGATCGCGACGGTACAATAAACATTGACCATGGTTATGTGCACCGCGTCTCCGATTGGGATTTCGCTCCACTCGCACCAGAGGCCCTAAAAAACCTCAGCGATTCCGGATACACACTCGTGGTTGTCTCAAATCAAGCCGGTGTTGGCGATGGACGTTTCACCGAACAAGAAGTGAACACTCTCCACCAACACATGGAGAAACTCTTAGGACAAACAGGAGTAACTCTCGATGCGATCGTTTATTGCCCTCATCACAGAGACTCGGGCTGCAATTGCCGAAAGCCCAATCCCGGACTACTTCAGGAAATCGAAAACGCAATAGGACCCATAGACTGTTCTCAGAGCTGGATGATCGGCGACAAAGAATCCGATATCGAATTCGGAAAGAATATAAATGCCAAAACAGCTCTAATTAGATGCGACTATTGGACTCCGGAAACCCTAGACGTAAAACCTGATTTAGTATGTGACTCCCTTCATCAATTCGCAGATACAATCACTCAAAAGACTACAAGATTTAACAGATCCAATTGGCACAACGAAAAGATACTAACACCCGCCGAAGCCGAACAAGTAGCTGACGAACTACGGAGCAAGGGGAAAAGACTTGTGACGACCAATGGTTCTTTCGACCTGCTTCACGCAGGTCACCTAGATCAACTTGAAGAAGCACGAAAGCAAGGCGATATCCTCTTCGTGGGAGTCAACACCGACGCAGCCGTTATCGCAGCAAAAGGTCCTGGTCGTCCACTTATACCAGAAGAAGCGCGAGCCGCGATGCTCGCCGCCCTCACTTGCGTCGATTACGTCGTACTAATGCCCGGATCATACGCCGAAGAACCAATGCTTTCTCTACTTGAAAGCGTAAAACCACACACCCAAGTCAACGGCCCGGACTACGGCAACCCAACCACTTGGACTGAATGGGAAACCATGCAAAAACACCACACAAAGGGACACTCTATAAAGAAAATAAACGACTTTTCGACGAGCAATATAGTCAAAAAAATTCGCGAAAGCCGATAGGAATTGGATCATATACAGATAAGCTCCCCCACTAATGCCTCCAATTATCAACAAAATCGCTATAGTAAAACTATCTGCAATGGGAGATATTATTCATTCGATGGTGGCTCTACAATATATAAAAAATCGGTTCCCGAAGGTAGAAATCGACTGGGTCGTAGAAGCATCTTTCGCGCAAATCCTCGAAAACAATCCCTACATAGATCGTATTCATAAAATTGATCTAAAAGAAACTAAAAGGAATAAATTTACTGTATTCAAACAAATAGCACGGATACGAAAGCTCTCCAAGAACCAATACGATTTAGTAATCGACGCTCAAGGACTCATCAAATCAGCTGTGGTTTCAAGGCTTTTAAAGTCAGAAGTTGCCGGTTTCGACAAAGAATCAATCAGAGAAAAACTAGCGTCAAAACTTTATACAAAGAAGGTTAACATATCATACCAAAGCAACACGATCGACAGAAACGCAAAGGTTCTCAGCGCGCCACTCGGCTTCAATATATCTAACCAAGACATCCTAAATAAAGAGCCATTACTGTATTTTAAAGGCGAAGACAAAGCCGTCTATGAGTATCTATCCAATAAACGGAAAAACATAGTCTTCATCATTAGTTCCACTTGGAAAAGTCGAAATTATCCAAAGA
>JBNMOQ010000293.1:0-6421 GCA_051275055.1 Candidatus Pelagisphaera sp. | reverse complement strand
TCGGAACGCCATTCGGTTCCATCAACTTTAGCTGCTCCCAGGCCAATGCCGGCGACCGGCGAATCGACGCCTTCCCGCAAATATCCAATTGATCGCAACTTCGACATTCCGCAGGCAATGCCTCCCGCGTTTGCGGATTCGTAATCCCGATTCCTCCTGCATCAAGATGAGCCGAAAACTCAACTGCAATCATATCAAAATGAATGACCCAACGCTTGCCTTCAGCTCGCGAGCGCACGCATTGCCCTTGAGCGGCTATCTCGGTCAAAACATCCAATTCGAGCTCGCCCAAAGCGCCAGCCTCCCACTTTTTGGGAATATCCTCCAGCGAGACCTTTCGCCGAGTGGCCATCGATCGCCGAAACCATCCAGCAAGCGAATACACCGACTCCGAACCTCGATCGCGAAATGCAATCGCAGAGCGTTTGCCGAAACGTTTTTCGCCTTTCGAACCCATCGCGACCAAGCCGCCCGCTCCTAAGTCCCGAACGCTTTCCGCATTCGAAAGAAAAGGTACGAATTTCGAATCCTCCCACTGTCGTACATTCTTCAAAGGAACGGGAGTTGCCTCAGGAAGCGGTTCCCACTCGCCAGCTGTATTCAACATTTCCTGTTTATCCGCCCGAGCATGCCGTGCGCGAGACGCATCGATCATCAGCCCACAGGGCATCTCTGGGTTCAGTAATGAACGCTCCACACCTATCGCCACAGGTTCCCGACTAAATAGTCGAAAACACGCATCAGCCGCAGCTTGAAACGGCGGAACCCCTCGGTCATGAGCCACAGCCATAATCCCCAAAAGACTCGGCCAATCAACAATAGCCGGACGCTTCGTAGGCAAAGGCCTCGCATCACGCAAACGCGGCTTATCCGAAACCGCTAAAGCATAGCCCACCTCGTCCAATCCTCGTCTCCCCGCCCGTCCGAACATTTGCAGTAACTCGTCCGGTCTGAGCAATTGCTGAACATGATCTACCTGGTACTCGCCGCTTGTCACCAAAACCGATCGCATCGAAAAATTCACCCCAGCCGCCAAGCCCGTCGTAGAAACCACCACGCGCAACTGACCGGCCTTCGCCAACGGTTCGACCAAACCTGCCCGTTGCTGATAACTCAGTCCGCTGTGATGAAACGCAACTCGCTTCACGAGCAGCTTTTCCAAAGTCCGACCTGCCAGCCGTTTTTGTTCGGCCGAAAGCGAAAGCGGAGCTTCTATCGGCAATGCAGCCGCCAAGTGCTTGGCCAGCTTTTCCGATTCGCTACGCTTGGGAGCGAAAAGCAAAATCGGCCCCAAGTCCCCCATCAAAGCCCGCGCCATCAGTCGGGGCCAAAAACCTTTCACCGACTTCGGCGGATTAAAGTTCATCGTTTCGAGCCGCACCTCTTCTAACGGAACAGGGCGATCATCTGTCTTCACCAAAACCGGATCGCGCCCCATTCGTTTCAGCCAATCGACCACCGCTTCAGGGTTCGAAACACTGCCGCTCAAAAGTAGCAATCTCGTTTGAGGCGGCGCCATTGCGATAGTCAGCTCATAATTAATGCCACGAATCGAATCCCCCAGCATCTGGTATTCGTCGACAACGAACAAATCCGGCCCCTCGCCTTCGATAAAACGCTGCTTCTGAGTTTCCAAAGTCGCGACCACCAATGGGGCATCCCCATCAACCGAAAGATCTCCAGTGACGATTCCCACTCTCCATCCCTTGTCCTTCCACTCGCGAAGCTTGTCATTTGCCAAAGCCCGCGTGGGTACGCTGTGAACGATCTGCTTCTTAAAATTCGAAGAGAACAACAGTTCGACCAAATAGGTTTTGCCCGCTCCCGTCGGAGCATGCACGACCACGTCCTTTCCCTGGCGCAAGCTCGCCAAGGCTTGCTGTTGCCATAGGTCCGGAATGCGCAAACGGATTTCCAGCGATTCAAACGACTTCACTCAGGCTCTGTTGGTAATTACTTCGAAAGTTTCTTAAGCTCGATATTACGAAAAGCGTATCATAATCAGATTCGCAGAATGTTAATTCTTTCCTCGGTCAAATAAGAATGTAGCGTAAAACACCAGATGTCGCGCGAGTCGGAAAACGCAACGAAGTTCAGTTTAATGAGCTTCAATATTGCTCATGGAAGAGGTCTTTCCCTCTACCAAGGGTTTCATAGTTCGAACAGCATTCGGAAGAACCTAGAGAAAATCGCTCGAATCATTCGCGAACATTCGCCGGACATCGTCGCGTTCCAAGAGATCGATCAGTCTTCTCACTGGAACAAGCACATCGACCTGCTTAA
Source organism: Candidatus Pelagisphaera sp. (assembly GCA_051275055.1). Classification (GTDB taxonomy): domain Bacteria; phylum Verrucomicrobiota; class Verrucomicrobiia; order Opitutales; family Opitutaceae; genus Pelagisphaera. The sequence goes on along the minus strand of JBNMOQ010000293.1, from coordinate 4,138 downwards.
GCACATTCAAGACGAGACCGGCTATCCTCATTCCGAACATGGTATCCACAACACCAGATTCGGAAGAAAACCGCTTTGCTACGGGAATGCCTTCCTTTCGAAGTACCCAATCGTAAGTTGCGAGGTCCATCCCTTTGGCGAAAAGACGGTCGGAGAAAAAGGCTTCATGGAAGCTCAAGTACGGCTCGGAGAGCAAACGGTCGACCTCATAAACCTCCACCTAGACTTTCGTTCGCGACGCACGCGCATAGCCCAAATAGAATCTATTTTGAAGCACATCAAGCGACTACCCCTTGCGAAAGACGTTAAACCTCCGATCATTTGCGGCGACTTCAATACGGGATCCAAAGCGTTTAGCGACGCCGTAAGACAATTTTTGATACGATCCGCGCAGCACGTCCAATACACTTACCACCCGCAAAACGAGCGAACCTTCCCTGCTCACTTCCCTTCCCGAGGGCTCGATTTCGTGCTCGCTCCCGAACCCTACAAGGTCAACGCGGCCCGAGCCATCAAAAGCTTCGCATCCGACCACCTGCCCGTCCTCATCGAACTCAACATACCTTCAAACGCAAAAAAGCTCGAGACCAAGGTCTCGAGCTTCATTTGAAATTAATGGAGGTACGCCTTATTTGACTACGTGATTCGAAACGAGCTTAGTCATTTCGAACATCGATACCTTATCCTTGCCATCGAATACAGCCTTCAGCTTTGCATCCGCTAGGATTTCACGTCTGTTTTCCGGGTTCTGCAGATCGTTAGATTTGATGTAGTCCCAGAGCTTTTTGGTCAATTCCGTACGAGGAATCGGATCGGCACCAACAACGGCCGCAAGAGCTGCATCGGGGGTGACAGGTTTCATGAATGCCGCATTGGGCTTTTTTGGAGAATCTTTAGCCATAGAACTTTTCGATAGCTTCATCTAAGATTGAGGCAAACCAAAACATCCCTCTGGCCCCAAAAATTGCTTTATTCAGCCAATTCCTCACTTAATTGGGCTAAATTCGACCAACAATCGTTAAACGAAATTGTGTCCGATTTTGGGTTTCAACCTTTAAAAAGGATACGAAATAGTCAGGCAGCCTGGGCCTGTTCGACTTTATCCCTACGTGAAATCACCTTGTATTTCTTATGATTACGCTTATAATCCTTTTCTACGTATTCTTGAATTGCCCAATAGACTAGAGATGTTTTCCTAAGTACTAGGAATTTAACATCAATAAAAACCCTAGTTCAAAGCTCACTCCCAACACTACTCCTTCCCACACGAAAACGAAATAATGAACACAAGCCCTACACGCATAGTCGTAATTGAAGATCAAATAATGCTGCGAGACCTCGTTACAAGTATGGCGGGGTCCATCCCTGGGATGATTGTTGTCGCCGAGGCAACCGATGGAAGAGAAGGCATGAAATCTTGCGAAGACGAGAACCCCGACCTGGTCATCTTCGATCTGTTCCTGCCCGGACTAAATGGTATGGAAATTCTTCGCCAATACGGACACAAACACCCGAAAACGCGCTTTATCGCGATCTCGGCTAACTTTACTCCCGACTCAATCCGCGAACTCCTCGAATTGGGCTGTCACGGAATTATCGCTAAAAGTTCCTCTGCTGCCAAATTGAAAGAAGGCATGAGAGAGGTCTGTAATGGAAGCGGCTACCTCTGCCCCATCGCAGCCAGCCTTCTTCGCGAGTCTCATCTAACCCGCTCAGGAACCAGCAAGAAAAAAGGCCGGCTTTCCAATCGCGAACGTGAAGTCCTACAGGCAGTAGCCGAAGGCTTCAGCACAAAACAGATCGCTGAAATGTTACAGGTAAGCGTCAAGACGATCGAAGCTCATCGAGCCAATCTAATGAAGAAACTCGATGCCCGGAGCGCCGTCGAGCTGACCCGCTGCGCATACGAGATGGGGATCATCGAACTACCCGCTCGATACAATCAGCCAATATCTTCAACTCCAACGAACTAAAACGCTGCCCACCACTTTACAAATCAGGCCTGAGACGCTGCTGCGCCTCAGGCTTTTTTGCATTTTAATTAAGGGCCTATCCTCGGCGACATCCTCCAGAACATTCACCGAATCAAGTAATAGCCCCTTGACTGATCCTACACTCGTAGTACATTGTTTCGACGATGCGAAAGCGATGATTGCAATTCCTGCATTAGAAACGCTGGGATACGCTTGACTCATGATATGAAACGCTATTTCAAATTTGCTTCCTTCATACATCGTCTTTTCCCAAGAGACGTTTCATTAAAGAAGATACGCGCAAAAGATTAGATCCATTTTACCTCAATGAACGATAAACCTTATCTCGATCAAGCGATTGAAATCATAGCTTCTGGCGGCTGGATAATGATCCCCCTCTTTATTCTGGGATTTCTCGCTTTCTATGTAGCTGCACGCCTCTTCCTTTACTTTCTAAAAGGCCACTTCGGAAAGACCTCTTTGGAAGAATGCGAAGAATGGGTTAGAGACTCCTCCAAAGCGGAAGGACAAGTTGGCGAGATCATTCGCTACTCGCAGGACGGCGTTGATTCACTCAACGACATCCAAAATCGATTTTCCGAAATTCGGACAGCAGAGATGCCTCGTCTGAATCAGAACATCACGATGTTGACGATTCTCGTCAACACAGCCCCTCTAATGGGACTCCTAGGAACGGTACTTGGAATGCTTCAAACGTTCTACGGCATTTCCTTGGGTGGCTCCGAAAAAACGACGAATATCGTCGCGAGCGGCATCCATGAAGCCCTCATCACTACTCAAATGGGACTCTGCTTGGCGATCCCCGGCTACTTCGTCATCTACTTCCTTCGCCAGAAAGTTATCGATTACGAAAGTTTCCTCGTTCGCCTCGAAAGCATCACCCTCCAACAATTCCGCAAATAAATAGCTCGCTACACTTACTATGAGCACGAATTACACAGCATCCAATCAAGAGGGGAATTTCTTTTCCAATGGTCTCCTAGGAATCGCCTTCACCGCCTTAATTTTCATCGTATTACCTGCCATGCACATTCTTGGCCAGATCACGATGGAAACGCGTGAGGTAGCAACCAACGAGGCTAGCGACGCGCCACCACCACCACCGCCGGAAGATACGCCTCCTCCACCAGAAGAACAGGACGAACAAGAAAAGCCAGAGATGGAAGAACCGCCTCCTCCAATGACGCTAAGCCAATTGGAAATGGCCCTCAACCCGGGTGCAGGTAATGCGATGGGCGACTTCGGTTTCGGTGATTTCGATACCGGAATCGATGCTCTTGGCGATATGGAAATTTTCGATTTACGTGACGTAGACAAACTTCCCCGAGCACTCTTCCAAGTTGAACCAAACTACCCATACTCGCTCAAACAAGCGAAGATCGGTGGCTACGTTGACCTCGAATGGGTCATCGATGTCAACGGACGCGTCCTAAAACCTCGAGTAGTCAAATCATCTCATCGCGAGTTCAATCAACCAGCGATCGAATCGATTATGCGCTCCAAATGGACTCCCGCTAGAAAAGACGGCAAGCCCGTTGCAGTACGTGTAAAGCAACGTATGGATTTCAATCCGTAAGAAATCTTACACACTCAATTTTCCAAAACGGACAGCTTAACAGCTGTCCGTTTTTTTGTGCTCAAAGCCCTGGTATTCTGAGTTAAACCATTCACTCAATCACAAGACTACAATTGTAGGAATTAAGACTTGCCATCAATGCTCTATCGGACTACAACCGTAGTCAGTAATAAAAAATCCCATCAATCCTTAATCCTAAATCTCAAAAAACACTATGAGCACAACCTACACTCAATCAACACACAGTGGATCCATCATTGGCAGAGGTGGACTTGCCCTTCTCGTCACTGCTGCGATTTTCGCACTAATTCCAATCCTCCAAATTATACCAAACCTATTTACAGGTTTCATTGACCCCACCTCAACCAACACCGCTCAAGAAATTGCTCCGATCGTCATCGAACCCGTCCCAGATCGTCCCGAAGAAAAAGATAAGCTAGAGAAACCAAAACTCGAAAAGCCTACGCCAAAGCTGACTATTCACGAACTAGCGATTCTCCTAAACCCCGGAATGGGAGGCGTTGGGAGTTCATCAATTGCAATAGACACAGTTGGCCTAATAGACCCA
>JBNMOQ010000292.1:0-6424 GCA_051275055.1 Candidatus Pelagisphaera sp. | reverse complement strand
ACTGGCCGCACTTCGTTCAAAATCGCAGCGAACGCTACGAAGGCCGTCTCGTTTCAGTCAAAATTGAAGAGAGCCCCAGCGTGCTTTTTGCAGGCATGGAAGGCAGCGTCCTTCCCATCGCCGTAGCCCACGGCGAAGGCCGGGCCGAGTTCAAGAGCCAAGAAGCTGCAGATCGCGCTAGCGTGTCAGGTCTCGTTTCAGCTCGCTTCGTGGACAATAATCACGAAACGACCGAAGCGTATCCACTTAATCCCAACGGCTCGCCACACGGCATTACCAGTCTGACGAGCCAAGACGGTCGCACGACCATTCTCATGCCGCATCCAGAACGCGTATTCCGCACCGCCCAACTAAGCTGGGCTCCGAAAGACTGGGGCGAAGATTCTCCCTGGATGAGGATGTTTAGGAATGCCCGGAATTGGGTGGGGTAAGAGCAGGGCGCTAGGTTTTCAAGATGGATATTAGCACAGGCATCTTGCCTGTGAATAAACAGGCTGGAAGCCTGTGCTACTTTAACTTGCCAAGGGGAAGCTTGATTTCGAAGGTGGTCTTTTCGGAATTGGAGGCGACGAGTACTATGTTCCCTCCGTGGGCTTGCGCGATTTCGCGGGCTAAGGGGAGTCCTAGACCGAAGCTTTCGTGTTTTCTTGTGCGGGAAGAGTCTTCTCTGAAAAAGCGGTCGAATATGTAATTTCGATTTGTAGGGGAAATTCCAGGACCGGTGTTGGATATCTTGGCGATAACCATTCCTGTTTTTTCAATAAGCGAGATTTCGATGGTTCCGTTTGGGCGATTGTAACGAACGGCGTTGGTTAGTAAATTGTGGATGGCTTGTCGCAGTAGGGTTTGGTCGCCTTGGATGGGCACTTCTTTTTCGATATTAAGCTTGAAGCTTAAATTGCTGGAAGCGTCGAGGGCTTGAGTATCTTCGACTAAAGTTTGGATCGTTGAGCTGAGATCGAAAGACGTCTTCTCGAGCTTTAGGTTTCCTGCATCCGATTGAGAAAACAGGAGGAGGCTTCGGGTGATCGTTTTTAACCTTTGGGTTTCTTCAATGAGATTGCTCAGAATGCGTTCGTCCGATTCGGATATATCTTCGCGCTGCAAGGCGGTTTCCAATTCGCCCTGCATGATGGCGAGGGGTGTGTTCAGTTCGTGAGAGGCGTCGGCGCTGAACCGTGCAGCTTGGTCGAAGCTTTTTTCCAGTCGAGATAACATGGAGTTGAGAACCTTGGTCAATTGACCGATCTCATCGTCCACGAGGTGCTCCTCGTCGATTCGTTTTCCAAGTCCTCGGGCCTCTACTTCTTGGGCGGTTCGAGTGATCCGCTTAACGGGTTTCAGTGCCCGGCCTGCAAGGACTAGACCGCCTATAGCGGCTAAGATAATGGCAAGCGGAAATCCGATTGCAAAGGAGTTTAGGAGTTCTTCTTGAATCTCGGAGACTTCGTCGAGTCGACTGCCTACGAAGACCTGCCATCGATTTTCTTTGGTACGGGTATAGCGCCAATGGTCTCCGTCGTGTTTGATTGATTGGTGGTACGATGAACGTTCTTTGTCTAACTCTAGGGAATGGTCTTTCCAGTGGGACGATTGAAAAATAATTTCACCTATTGGTGATACGACGGCGATCAGGTGAAGGCTTTTGCGATCGTCGAATAGATCGAATAAATCGACGAGGTCTTCCCGGTTGAATCTTTCGTCGTCTTCGAGCTCTTCAACGAGGTCTTCGCCAAACTGCTCCATGTCGCTGTCTATTGTATCCAAATAGCTATTGTGGATGAGATAAGCCGATAGGGCGCTGAAGGCTAATACGATGATGCCTGTGATTGTCGCTGACCAAAGCGCCAAGCGAAACCTTATGGATCGAAAGAATTTCATTTTGCAGAGAGCGTGTATCCAATTCCTCGAACGGTTTGGATGAGTTTATCATCGAATTCATGATCGATCTTTTTTCTTAGTCTGCGGATGTAGACGTCGACGAGATTCGTATCCGGATCGAAGTGGTATTCCCAGACTTGTTCGATGATTTGAGTACGCGACAGTACTCGGCCGGGTGTTCGCATAAGAAGTTCCAGTACTTCGAATTCGCGAGGAGCGAGCTCGATGTCGACGCCCCCTCGGCTTGCTGTGTGTGTCATCAGGTTCAAGCGTAGGTCCTTGATTTCGAGGATGCTCAATCCTTCTCCGGCGCTTCGTCTCAAGATTGATTTTAAACGGGCGATCAACTCTTCCAGGTAGAAGGGTTTAACGAGATAGTCGTCTGCTCCTAGGTCGAGTCCTTCGATTCGTTCGGAGACATCGCTCCGGGCGGTGATGATGATGACGGGAACTTTGTTTTTCTTCTTTCTAAGAAGCCGCAGGATGCTCAAGCCATCGCGTCCCGGTAACATGATATCGAGTACGATGGCATCGTAGGGACGCGTCTCAGCGAGGATCAGGCCCTCGTTTCCGTCCGATGAAACGTCGACTACGTATCCCTGTTCCGTCAGTCCTTTCCGGATAAACGATTGGATCTTCTTTTCGTCTTCTACTACTAAAATACGCATCGATTGACGTCGGGGCTTCGAATGAGGGGATTAGCTGCCGTTTTCTCTATGATTGAAATCATAGGCCTCTCCGATCTCATTTACAAGATCGCCGAGGTGTTTGAAGTAAAACCCGGATGTCACGTCGAGTTCGATGACAATCTCAAAAAATTCCTCTATTCGTTCGACGATATCCTTCTCGGTATCGAAGAGGGAGTCGCGTGACTGGATCAGGTTGTCGATCGATTCATTTCCGCTTTTATAGGCTTCCAGTTTTTGCGCGAAGACTGATTGGCGTAAGGTCCGACTCGTTTTGAGCTCTTCTATCAGGTGCCTCGAGCTTCTCGCTTGTGAAATCTTGCGCTTGATTAGGTGATGAACTTTTCGTTCGCGCCACTCGACCTGGGCATCGAAGCGCTTTATCTCCGCGTCGGCTTGTTGCATGGAAAGGAGCAGCAGTTTCGGGTCGTTACGTTGCACGCTGAACCCCAAGCCCACTTCATAGCTGGAGCGTCTGCGACGATCGTCGCCGCGTTGCTCGAAGTCGTAGTTGCCAAACAGTTTTCCGAAAATATCCCATTTCCCTTTTTTCGCCAAATCCTTTTTCAGCTCTGCATTGCTCCGGGCGACTTTGATCACTCGGATCTCCACATCGTTTTCGATCGCTTCGTTAATGATGGTTTCGATATCCGAGTCTATGTAGCGTTTTCCGTAGTAGTCGCCTCCATTTAATTCCAGATGGCGAATCTGGTCTAGGCGCACATCATCCAAGCCTAGGTTTTCCATTAGCCCAATCAAGGACGCGTCGACTTCGCCAGCGAAATTAACCGATTGCGATTGTAGGTCTTGAATCTGGTCATCGACCTGAAGCGCATCGTCCATGAGGCCGGCGCTAACTGGCAATTCGCGGATCAGGTTAAAATCCGTTATGGCCGCTGCGATCAGAGAGTTTATCCCAACTGCTTGTTCGACTTCGAGGTAGGCTTCGTGTGATTCGCTGATGCTTTCGCGTACTGTATCGATGAAATCCAGCCACGCGTTGAGCAGCTCGTTTTCCTCGAAATTGCGTTCGGTAACGCGTTCCAGAGTCGTGAAAGAACCGAACAACGGAAATCGGATTTCGCCTCCGATAAACGGATTGCTATTGGTGCCGTTGCTATTGGAGGTCTTTCGCATACCGCTTGCGCCCGAAATTCGTTTTCCGTCGAAAAACTCCTTTTCGAATCCGACGCTGGCGGCCGTTTCATCGTCGTCTTCGCGGATACGCTCATCGTCGTCCAAAAACGAATCGGAATCACGTTCCGCAGTCGTTTCGACAATCAAGGGCACGAATTGGCTCAGGTTTCGTTCGAAACGCCGGAATTGATAGTCGGATGCCTCAATATCAAACCGAGCGGCCGCGATCTCCAAGTTCTGCTCGAACGTAATCTGAATGATCGAAGCAAAGTCGATCAGTTGATCATCGTCCGGTTCTGACGCGGAGAAAGTCGAAGGAACGGAGGACAATACCCCGCAGAGAATGGCGGCAAAAGTAGTGTTTTTGGCGAAATAAAATAAATTCACTCAGCCAATCTACATTAGAGACCCGATTTGAAACCGAACGAGTTTATGACAAAATTGTCAGAATTGACGAAATTGGGACGGTTTTGATCGAATGGCAGTATTGATTTTATTCTAGAGTTTTGGGCCTGAAGCGGGTTTAAAGATGGTCTTCGTTTTAACTCTAATCCTCAAACTACCGAGAATTCCTATGATACGATTAATTGTCCTGTTGTTAACCTTGGCCGTCGTGCCGAGCACTTTACTTGGAGGCGTGTTTCCTACGTCGATTGATGTTGAAAAGCAAAAGGGAGCAAAGCCCCGCAATGTCATTTTCATTCTGACCGATGATCATCGTTACGATGCGATGGGATTTATGGGTCATCCGTTTCTGAAGACTCCCGGGCTCGATAGGATCGCGGCTGAAGGGGTGCATTTGAAGAATGCGTTTGTGACGACGTCGTTGTGCTCTCCGAGTCGCGCGTCGATTCTTACGGGTCTCTACACGCACAAGCATCGCGTGATCGATAATCAGCGGGATGCTCCGAACGATATCGTTTACTTTTCCCAATATTTGCAGAAGGCCGGATACAACACCGCGTTCATGGGAAAGTGGCATATGGGTGGAGGCAATGACGAGCCGCGTCCTGGTTTCGATCACTGGATCAGTTTTAAGGGGCAGGGCGTTTATTTCCCGCCGAATGATGATTACACGCTGAATATGAATGGGAAACGCGTGAAGCAAAAGGGCTACATCACTGATGAGCTAAACGACTACGCTTTGGATTGGTTGAAGGATCAGAAGCCTGACGATAAGCCTTTCTTTCTCTACCTGTCTCACAAAGCGGTTCATGCGAATTTCACGCCTGCAGAGCGGCATGAAGGTTCTTATGGGGAAGCGGATTGGGAGATGCCGGACAGCGGAAACCTCTCTCGCGAGCTTGCGGAAAAATCGCCTCGTTGGGTTCGCGATCAGCGTAATAGTTGGCATGGCGTTGATTTTCCTTATCACAGCGAACTCGATGTAGAGCTTTACTACAAACGGTACTGCGAAGCGTTTCGGGCTGTTGATGAAGGGGTCGAGAGGATCATGGATCAGCTCAAGGAAATGGGTATCTACGATGAGACGTTGATCGTCTATATGGGGGACAATGGTTTCATGTTCGGCGAGCACGGTTTGATCGATAAGCGAGTTGCCTACGAAACGTCGATACGCGTTCCCATGTTGATGCAGTGTCCGGATTTATTTAAAGGCGGTACTGTTGTGGAGGAGGTCGTTGCGAATATCGATATTGGACCAACCATTATGGATGCGATGGGACTAAAAACTCCAGGTCACATGGATGGAAAAAGCTTCATCAAGTTAGCGCAGAAAAAGAAGATCAAATGGCGCGATTACTTCCTCTATGTTTACTATTGGGAGAAGGCTTATCCACAGTCGCCGACTGTATTTTGCCTGCGCGGCGATCGGTATAAGTATAACACTTACTACGGGCTTTGGGATACGGACGAATTGTATGACCTTCAGGAAGACCCGGGCGAAACGAATAACCTGATCAATAGTCCCGATCACTTGGAGATCGTTGAGAAGATGGAGGATCAGCTTTACGCGATGATGGATGACGCGGGCGGTATGGCGATTCCGTTGAATCAGCCGGGCAACTACTCTGGAAACAAGCGTTATAGTCGCCGGGGAGGGTGGAACTCCGCGGATTTCCCTGCATCGATCGTTGTCGATGAACCTGTGAATAGGAACGCGCAATAGGAGCCTGAAATCTTAGAGACTGTTGAATAGGTCTTCAATCAACCAATTCCAACGTAGGGCTGGCGCTTGCACCACGCCGCGTAGTTAGAAAAGAATTTTGTATCGCGGCACGGCGCAAGCGCCGGCCTTACGGATTTTCGACTTATTTAACAGCCTCTTAACGATCTACCTTAGCTCCTTCAATATTTAGTAGGCCAATACGGGCATGTCCGTGTTGGCCTCCTTCGTATAGGATTACCGATAGGTCAATGTCTGGTATTGTGGATACGCCTCGAGCAGCGTTGTCGTCAGGGTGTTCGCGAAAGGGTGTGTAGAATACTCCGAGGTGTTTCCAGTTGCGCCAGTTTTTGTCCCCGACGGAAATGTGGAGGCGTTGGGCTCTTCGCGTGATCTTTGTGCCTTCGGCACGGGATCGCTCGGTAAGGCTAAATTAAGGTGGAAGTGCAAGGCTAAGGATGCTCAGGGCTACCAGGCAGGTAATGCGAAGCCGGTGGAGGGAAAGTGTTGTTTACATGAGGTAGATTGGAGAGACCTCTTAAAGACTGCTAAATAAGTCGAAAACCTGTAGGGGCGTCGCCTGCGGCGACCGCAG
>JBNMOQ010000291.1:0-6444 GCA_051275055.1 Candidatus Pelagisphaera sp. | reverse complement strand
CGTTCTTCCGATTGGTCTTCGGGTTCGCCAAATCTTCCTCCGTATGGGCCACATTCAAATCGCCACAAAACACTACCGGTTTCTTCGTTTCCAGCTCTTTCATCCGCTCCAAGAAAGCGGCATTCCACTCTCGTCGATACGGCAAACGCTTCAACTCGTTTTGAGAGTTTGGCGTATAGACAGTCGTCAAAAAGAAATCCGCGTATTCGAGCGTCACAACCCGACCTTCTTTGTCGTGTTCCTCCATGCCCAAATCATACTCCACCGAAAGAGGCTCGTGAGGCGTAATAATCGCCGTGCCCGAATAACCTTTCTTGTCCGCCTCATTCGCGAAGACATGCAAGCCCTGGGGCCAGCCGATTTGCTCTACGATTTCGCAGGTCGCTTTCGTCTCCTGCAAGCAAATGAAATCCGCCCCGCTGTTTGCGAAAAAAGACATAGCGTCCTTTTTGACTGCCGCTCGAATACCATTCACATTCCACGAGATGAATTTCATGTGCTCCGTGATAGATCGAATCATCTAGCAAGCAATCGTTTTCGCGGACAATCAGCCCGCTCAGACCTATGACGAACTGAGCTCTCGACAAGCAGATAGCTCGTCCTAGAGTCGCGACCAATTTCATGAGTCTCAGCCAACAGATTCCACTAGGAAAACGCATTCCAAACGTCCCGCATGCCGTTTCGGTCAGCCTGCCCACAATGGCGGGCGTGATCGGCTACGAAGAACGCGATCCCGAAATCCTCGCCAAGATGAATTCCGGCTATCCGCGATTCGTTAAACACGAATGGCTCCGTGAAATAGAATCTTACTGGGAAACCTTCTTCGACAAACCAGGCGAACCCGTTTGGCTCACTTCCTCCGAAAAAATCGCCCAACAGCTGAATGAGCACCTTGACGTTCCTGGAATAAAATTTCAAAAGCACCAAGGAGTATCCGGACTAAGGATACCTCCTGACGAACAACTCAATCGCAAAGCAAAACTCTTTCTCCAGCACGTAGGCGGCTACCCGTGTTCGCGACAAGCTGAAGACTATCTGGTCGCCAATGGGCTGAAAAGCCAAGTCGAACCCGAAGCGCTTTTCCAAGGCGACGCGAAAGCGAAGATCCTCGAAACGCTCCGGCCCCTTCTCAACGCCGAAAACAAAGACGACATTATCCTTTCCAACTGCGGAATGAACGCCATCTATGCGGCATTCCAGGCGGTCAATGAAGTCCAGGCGCCAAAAGGTCGAACGTCCTGGATAAAGCTTGGCTGGCTCTACACCGACACAATGTCCATCTTGGACAAGCTTTCGCACAAAGATAGCGACAACCAAAAACTCTACAACGTCTTCGACACGGAGAAACTCGAAGAATTGCTCGCAAGCCGACCCAACGAATTCGCCGGAATAGTAACCGAAACGCCCACCAATCCGCTGATCCAATCAATGGACCTTGATCGTATCCGAGAGTTGGCGACTAAGCACGGCGTTTACCTTATTCTCGACCCTACGATCAATTCTCCGGCAAACGTCGACGTCTCGCCTTACGCAGACATCATAGTCAACAGCCTGACGAAGTACGCCTCCAGCGAAGGCGACGTTATAATGGGAGCCATCTGTGCCACCGAGCAATGCCCCGAACGCGATGCTATTACCGAGAGGATTCGCTCAAACGTCGAACCACCTTACGAGCGGAATCTACAACGACTCGCCCAACAAATCGATGGATACCTCCCGCTAATTCAATCCATCAACGCTTCTGCTATCAAAATCGTCGAGCACCTCGACGCCCATCCGAAAGTCAGTAAAGTCTACTGGTCGAAAGAAGCGCGCTCGAAAACCAACTACGAACGCATCGCTCGGACACCCAAGTCAATCGGCGGAATGATTTCGTTCGTTCTAAAACTCGATTTGGCTACTTTCTACGATCGCCTGCTGTTGGCGAAAGGACCGAGCTTTGGCATGACCCAGACCCTAGCCTGTCCATTCATGTACCTCGCTCACTACGATCTGATCTCAACGGAATCGGGCCGAGCCTATCTCGACCAGGCGGGAATCAACGCCGAGCTCATCCGATTCAGCATCGGAGCCGAGCCAGCCGACGAAATCATCGAAGCTCTCGACTACGCCTTAGCGTAGAATGGAACCACTCTCAGCTAAGCAATTAGCAATCCAACAAGATCCAACTCAAAGTATACAAAACGATGAAAATCCACATAGCCTCAGCACTCGCTCTTACCTTCGCAACTCCAACGGTCTTCGCGCACGACGACCACAAACACGATGAACGCAGCTGGGAAGAGCCTCCTCCAGGCCTCGAAACCATCGGCGACTCCCACGGATGTTATCCCCGACAAATTCAAAGGACCGCTTCCCAAGGATGGCAAGGAGCCACAAAAGAAAACGCTCAAATTGACCGCCGTCGATGTAGCCGACAATGGCGATCTATACGTAGTTGATGGATACGGCATCGACTTCATTCATCGCTTCGACAAAGAGGGCACTTATTTAGAAAGCTTCGGTGGACGAGGAGCGCCGCTCAAACTCGCCAACTGCCACAAAATCTCCATCGACCGCCGCTTCTCGCCAGCCCGCATCCTCGCTTGCGATCGACAGAATCTCCGACTGCTTCACCTTAATCTCCAAGGAGAGTTAATCGGCGAAATAATCACAGGCCTCAAGCGCCCAAGCGCGGTTTCGTTTTACGGCGACTACGTTGCCGTAGCGGAAATCAACGGCGCCGTGAGCATTCTAGACAAAGAAGGCAACTTAGTGAAAGAACTGGGCACGCCCGCGATAGTAAGAGCCAAAAGCCTGAAGCCAAACCAGGTTACACCAGAAAACTGGGTGCCTGGCCGAGTCACCACCCCGCATGGAATAACGTTCGATGCCCAAGGAAACGTATTCGTAACCGAATACAATATATACGGCAGATTGCTGAAGTTCGAAACTCCCTTAAAGGGAATCAACTAAGACCAAACTCATGATCTCGCTTGAAGCGCAATCGCCGAACCTAGAGGACTATCTTAAAGCCTCGCCGGTTATTCAATCCGACCACCCGGCGATTAGCGGTCAAGCACAGGCAATCATCGGGACGCTAATCGACGAATCGCAAAAAGCTCGCGTACTCTTCGAATGGGTTCGCGATGAGATATCGCATTCATACGATGCCAAGCGCCGGGAAATTTCCTGTTCCTCGCTCGAGGTCCTCGAAAATGGAACGGGCCTTTGCTATGCCAAAGCCCACCTGCTTGCCGCTCTCATGCGGTCGGCGGGAATCCCTTGCGGCTTCTGCTATCAGACATTCGACGAGCGTGGCAGTCTGCACGGCCTCAATGGGATATTTCTCACCGAACTCAATAAATGGATACACCTAGATCCTCGAGGTAATTCCCACGGAGCCGATCAATCTGCCTTATTCGATCTTGAAAATGACGTTCAAAGGCTTGCCTTTCCGAACGATCCATTCATCGGCAATGTCGTTTACGCAGCCCCGCTCCCTCAAGTCGTTTCTTCGCTTTCCAAACACAGCCGCATCGACGTTCCATCGCTAGAACTACCCACAATCGGGTAGCGCATATCCCTTATGCCAGAGCGATTTCTACCCTCTTCGCTTTTTCAAACACGAGTACTTCTAACGGCCCAGGCATAAAAGGTTGAAAATCGAAGCAGCCCAACTAGAATCTTCTACATGACTCTACCTGGCAGACCAGACACTGGAGAAATCCACTACGACTTGCCCTCACCCTACATTCCTCATTCTTGCGGACTGCTGCATTTGCCACGGTTCATAGCCAAAGCGAAACGCGCCGTAAAAGGGGAGCTCGGAAAATCCTATCAACGCAACTACAAGCGAGGCTTCGACCGCTTTCTCGCTGTCCATCTCCGCATCGAGCCCGATGCAATTGAAGAGATTGTACGGGTCAGTGCAGATGATGCCGAGATCGATCGCCGCCTTTTGGAAATCCTTCCCGAAGACCTTCGAATCGCCAAATGGAATCGCGAGGTCGTCCAAAAGGGCATGAGCGAAATGGGACGCGAAGCCCTTGAATCAGCCAAAGAGAAAATGGGGATTTCCGACCGAACGGAGCTAGTTTCCTTTGCCGACATGATCGAATTTGACGAAGAACGCATTCCATGATCTGAGTAGATCATCCCTTTTTTTTCAAGAAGCCCTCCCCTTATGGATGAATCATCAACGCGAGAATCGATAATCAGCTCTAGCGAAACTGCTTTCGCCATGGGCTGTCACGAGATCTCGTTTCCCAAAAGCGACGAAACCGTCAACGATTTACCACTCATCGTTGCCTACACCTTACCAAGCGGAGCGATAAAGACCTCAAGAGGATTCGCGACGGGCAACGGCTTCATGAAAGCGCGTTGCTACGTTTCCGAAGGAGGACAATGGCAATGGGAAGCCAAAAACCTCGCTGGACGCTGTATCGAAACTGGCGAATTTCAAGCGATCGATTCGCCGCTTCCCGGAAAGCTGAGGATTTCCAAAAATGACGCCAGACAACTTCAATACGATTCCGGCAAATGGTATTTGCATTTTGGCGACAACGCCTATCGCTTCCTAGACCCCAACGAAACTTGCTGGAAGCCCTACATAGACCAAGCTGCCCAAGCAGGATTCAATCGAATTCGAACGCAGCTTGATCCATCCGGCAACACGCTCGCAAAAGCCGATGGCAAATCCTTGAATCTGCAATCCTGGGATGCGATCGAGGAACGTCTCGTCTATGCGCTGAAGCGTCACCCTGAGATTCAATTCGAACTCATTCTCTTTGGAGAAGACACGGAAGCTCTCCTGAAATTTGGCGACGGAAATCCGCTATCCCACTTAACGCTACGCTACGCTATCGAACGTTTTGCGGCCCTGCCGAACGTCCATTGGAGCATTGCCAACAAACTCTCGCTGGACGACGAAAATCTCCAATCGGCTCTAAATATGGCCGGAGAATCCCTTTACGAGAACGACCCCTGGAACAGCTTGATCACCGTCGCCGGGAAACGCTTCGACTCCCCACCTGCCGCCGAAGCGAAATGGCAATCCATTCTCTCCCTCAGCTCGCTAGGACAAGTCATCGGCGACTCGATCCTGTCCGAACGGGCGAAAATCAGCAAACCGATCTTGCTCGTAGAAGATCGCGGCGAGCACCATCACGCGCCCCGTTTCCCGCGCTACTTCTTTCGCCGTCTTTTTTGGGGAGCTTTCCTTTCCGGAGGCATGCCCTCTTATCGCGGATTGAATACCGACTCTATTTCCGACAGGAACTACAATGGTATCGAAGGCTACTACGACTCTTGCAATGGCGGACACCTCCGCTACGGAGCCCACGACTTACTCAAGATAAAACAGTTTTTCTCCGACACTAAAATCAGCCTCGAAAACTGGAAACCCAATGACACTTTGTCCGGACAGAATCCTCTTCTGGTCAAATCCATGATCTCGAACGACGCGACCCAATGCATCGCCTATATCGCTAACCCGGAATCCTACGCCGCCCATAGCCCGAACGGCTACGAAGGCATGCATTCCGACCAAGTTTCCAATACAAGCCAGACGTTCACCACCTTCACCCTGGAACTCCCCTTTTCGAGCGGAAAGTTCAGTTGGTTCAACCCAAGTACAGGCGAATGGAACGGTAGTGCTGAGATCACCAAAAACTCCACAACCCTTCTAACTCCGACGCCAGGCGACTGGGTCGTATGGGTACAACGCGGGTAGTCGAATCCGCACTACTCATTCGAGTCGCCAAATCCCTTTTTTGCACCTTTCCCAGGCCATGGAAAAAACGACGCTCATCAGCGCCATTATCGCCCAACTTGAATCCGATCTTGCCCAGGCGAGCGACGCCGCACTTGAATCCGCCGAGTCTGCCACGCACGAAGAAGCCCGTGCCGAAAGCAAATACGATACACGCGGACTGGAAACCTCCTATCTCGCCAGCGGCCAAGCCCGCCACGCTTTGGAGCTAAAGGAGAGCTTAGACGCTATTCGCATTTTCACTCTGCCAACATTCGACAGCTCGAGCCCGATCGCGCTCGGAGCGATCATCACGACGCTTTCATCCGCCGGACGCGAAACGTTCTTTCTGGTTCCCGGAATCGGCGGCATAGAACTCTCGACCGAACAAGGACCTCTTACCGTAATCACTTCGAAATCGCCTGTAGGCAGCGAATTGATCGGCAAACGAACCGGCGACCGCATTCAAGCCGGAGGTGGAAAATCCATCATTCGCATAAGCTGAAATCCGCTAAGGAATGATTAACGACATTCCCGGCTGCAACTGACTCGCACTCGGCAAAGTCGCCCGATTGGCCTGAAGGATTTCCTTATAACGACCACCGTCTCCGTAAACTTCTCGACTAATGTTGTAGAGGTTATCCCCTGCCTTGACTACATAAGTTCGACGCTCTCGAGGAGTGGACATTGCGCCTCCCGGACGTCTTGGTTCC
>JBNMOQ010000290.1:0-6447 GCA_051275055.1 Candidatus Pelagisphaera sp. | reverse complement strand
AAATCGAGTTCACTCTCAACTTGACTAATCCCAAGGAAGCCTAAATAAATTCTCGAACCGGACTCATTGCGAGCCCGGTTTTTCATTTGCCGGAACCCGCGAGAAACCTCTCCAACTGGCATCGTCTAATAGAATTTTTATTTCCCTTCCCCTATGTCCATGAAACACGAGATCGAAACGCAACTCTCGGTCACTATTGCAAACGAACCCGGACAAATCGCTCGCATAAGCGAATTGCTCTCGGAATCGAATATTCACATCAACGCCATATCGATAGCTGAGAATACCGATGGCGGTCACTTTCGCTTCATAGCAAATGCACCTGGCGAAGCTTCCGCTGTCCTTGCGGAAAACGGTTTCCACGCGAAAGCCGAATCCGTTCTGACCATTCGACTAAACGATAGCCAAGGTCGCCTAGCCGGCATCACAATGGCCCTGGCTCGAGCCCATATAAATATCGACTACGTCTACGCATCCGTAGACCAAACAGGATCCTCCACCAGACTTGTCCTAAAAGTCGAAAACCTACCTCTCGCTATTCGTATTCTCGAAGAGATGGAAGTCGCTGCCTAGCTACCCCTTCCGCATTTTTAGCCAACAGAATAACGTACCCATATGTATTCAAAATATAGCGACAGAAAGACAATGCTCAGTAGCTCAGTGCTTTAATCTGAGTTCTTATTCTATCGATGACTCAGACTAAAGCACTGTGCTACTGTTTCAACACGCTCCAAGCGCAGAGGTGTTTAATCGAAGGGAAAAATTGAAATTTCGGGACTATTCCTTATCCGGAATCAGCCACGATTCTCCGTCAGCCAACGTCGCCCGAATTCGCTCGTTTTCCGCTAAATCAGACACGGATGCGATCACTGATCCATCCTCTTTCGCCAATATAGAATAGCCACGTTTCAAAGTCGCGCTTGGACCGATCGCTCTCAACTTCGCGCCGAGTTCTATAAACCGCTGCTTTAAAACTGACAATCGACTGTCAACCACGCGGCGACCACGCTCGTCCAATAATCGTAACCGTTGACGGCAACCAGAAAGAAAACGCTCCGGACGAATCTCTCCAAAAGCGCCATGAGAAACCCCGAAGCGACGACGCGCTTTGGCAATTTCGCGCGTCATGGTCGTCTCGATACGACTCGCCATTTCATCCATTTTCAATTTGGCGAATTCCAGGCGCCTCTCAGGAGCAACTGCCCGCATACGTACTGCCCAATCGCGTAAATCACGTCGATAACCTGACAGACGATTCTCCCAATGCTCATCCAGCGATTCACCAGCTAGTTCGATTCGATTCACGCAATCAAGGTAGGAACTACTAATAAGCTCCGCTGCCGACGACGGCGTTTCCGCTCTCAGATCGGCAGCGAAATCCGACAATGTAAAATCGATCTCATGCCCGACTGCCGATATCACCGGAATCGTCAAAGCCGCAAGCGCCCGAACCAGACGTTCGTCGTTAAAACACCAAAGATCCTCCAAGCTTCCGCCGCCTCTCCCCACGACAACCACATCAAAGCAATCCAGTCGCTCCGCCGTGATCAATCCCTCAAGTATTGTATCCGCCGCGTCCGCTCCCTGTACCTTGGCCGGCAAAACGACTAATCGTCCCCGCCATCCGCGACGCTTCAAAATGCGCATAAAATCCTGCACGGCAGCTCCGCTCGGCGATGTTATAAAAGCAATAGAACTGGGCGCCATTGGCAACGGCCTTTTTCGATCCTTATCAAAGAGACCTTCCTCCAGTAATTTACGCTTTAGTCGTTCGAATTCGCGATGCAACTTTCCATGCCCCGCCTGCGTAGCCGCTCGAGCGATCAACTGATAGCGCCCATGCGGTTCGTACACGCTGATTTCTCCGTACACGAGAATTTCAACGCCATTATCCAATTCGAAATCAAGCCCAGCCGCATTCCCCCGAAACATTACAACCGGAAGCTGGGCAGATTCGTCTTTCAAAGAAAAATATAGGTGCCCGCTCGCCTGTCTTCTAAAATTGGATACTTCTCCCTTTATCCACCCAGCCTTGAGCGAGCTTTCAAGAAGGCGCTTTATTTCGCGCGTAAAGCTCGTGACGGTATGAGCCTCTTCTTCTCCGAACTGCAATCCAGACGAACGGCTCACGGCAAATCCTCAGCTAACGAATTCCGCTTCAAACGAGCCCGCACCTGACCCACGATCAAACCCAACGCGATGAAAAGAACAACTGCTAGTATCACTACTGTCTTGTTCCCCTTTAATATCGCGTCACTGAAAATGATAATGCTAGTAGCCATCGCCATGGTCAGCGGAACCGAAATCGCCATGTACCACCCAAATGGCATCTTGGCCAAGCCCAACAAATAATTCTGCAACGGGAATGGCAGTCCCGGAGTAATCCGCAACAAGACCGCAACAGTGATCATCGTCTTCGGAGTAATCTCCGGCACGCTGTAGCCAAACCGATGAACCAAACGTTCGAACGCTGGGCGAAATAACTTTCCCGCCAAAAGCCAAGAGACCGCCATATTTACAGACAAGGCCAACCCGCATCCCCCCAGAGCCACAGGAAGATCGTAAGCAGCGCCGGCCACAATCAAGAACGGCGACACCGGTGCCCAAAACAAAGGCAAGATAGCCATCGCCGCGAAAAACGGAATCGGCCCAAACGACTTGATCCATTCAACCATCGCCTGAACGTCGATTGCTAGAATCTCATCCTGGTATCGCCAAACGAACAATCCGCCAATCACCAAGCCGACAATCGCCAGGCTTCCTATCATTTTTACCTTACCAAGTGTCACTCCCAAAGAATCCTGGACCGCTAGAGAATAGCAAAACAAATTGCATCCAAAGACCGCGCAACTCTACTCGCGGATTTCCGTGGCGTATTTGCATCCCAAAGACACTCTTTAAAAACGGATCGCAACTCCAAGCGAACGCCCAGTCGCAGCTATTTATATGATTTCCCGTTGCATTTCACCGGACCTTTCATAAACCTGCTTTAAATTTATGTCCGATACGGTCCCAACAACGATACTGATCATCGACGACGACGAAAGCCTTCGAAATCTTTTGCGGATTATTCTGGAAACCGCAGACATGCAAACAATCTGCGCAGCAAACGCTAAAGAAGCGCTCACAGCGCTACACGACCGAGCCAATTCAATACAAGCCGTTCTTCTCGACCTGAATCTCAATCAACTGAAAGGCGAAGATTTCTACGACGAGATCGTGGCTATCGATCCGAATATCGCAATATTCCCAATGAGCGGAATTTTAAAAGAAGAGATCGAAGATCGTTTCGCAGGCAAAGCAATCGCCGGACTCATCACGAAACCGTTTTTACCAGCGAGCCTCATGAAGACCGTCACGGAAGGCTTGACCCGAAAAGCGGGCGAAAACTTCCCCAAAGTCGTTTAGGCATAACCTTGAACCCCAAGGATCCGCTTCTTCAAGCTGTAGTATTCAGGTGCTTTCCCGATGGGCCACCCGCGTAGGGAATTTCGAAATACAAAGTCCCGTCATCGGAATTTCCATCTTCTCCGAATTCATCATCCTCGATTCCGGGACTCGTGATCATCGGAGATTGCTTTTCATCCTTCTCGCGGCGTTCGCGATAGTAAGGGAAAGACTGTTCTAAAGTATTTTTTATGTAGAGCGGGTCCATGCTCGATGCTTCTAGCTTCCATTCGTTTGGCTAAATACGCCTTGGTGGAGACATCGACGGGCTAAAACCAACCTTTACGCGCTATTCGTTTTTTGCATCCCTTTTTATAACTGAATTTTCTTAAGGCTTTGATAAACCGAAACTTACGGATATTCGCCATTGTATTACAAAAAGCCGTGAGCGTCGAACCCACATCCACCCCTAAGGAATAGCGTTCATAGCTCATAGGGCCGCGAATCTAATGATTCCTTACAAGCTCAAACCAGAAACACAGTGCATCCACATTCGAAACACCCTGTTGCCTTCCGAGTTTCGCGATCGAAATTAGCTCCTTCGCTATTGCGGTCCGCTGCCCGATCTGCATGCTTCTCCCCGTGCAAGGCGACCAGATCACAAAGGAAGAGAAAGATGCGCTTCTGAGTCTTCTAGACGATCCCAGCCCCATTGTTCGAAAAACAATTCTCAGAACCCTCGATCAAATGGAGGGCAACGGAATCGACTTGCTAAACCAAGCGATCAAAGATTCCAACCGCCTACTTAGCTGGCACGCCAGCCGCTATTTGTCGGAACTGCAAAGAGCCTACCCTGCGGCCGAATTCAGAGCGTTTATTCGCTCGATGAACTACGAACTCGAATCCGGTTGGATAATGATCAGTCGAGTTGCCTACCCGGATATCGACGTCGGTAAGGTTTGCCAAGAACTCGACGAAATCGCCAATAGATGCAAAGAACTCATCGCTCGCCCCGCCAGCTACCGCGAACAGTGCCTCGTCGTCAACCGAGTCCTTTTTCATGAATACGGATTCCGAGGAAATGTGGAAAGCTACAGCGCCCCGGACAATAGCTTCATCAATAGCGTTCTCCAAACCCGCAAAGGCTTACCCATCACCCTTTCAGTCATTTATCTGCTAGTCGCCGGGAGACTCGGCATTCCCTTTGAACCGATCGGAGCGCCAGGCCATTTCGTTATCGGCTGCTTCAAAGAAAGTGCTCCTTTCTACATCGACTCCTTCGAGCGCGGCCAAATCCTCACTGCCGGCCAATTGCTCAAACGCGTAGAAGCTGTCAGCATGGAGCCAAACCTCAGTCACCTCGCCCCAGTTTCAACCCAGGAGACACTAACGCGCATCTGCCGGAACCTTGTACCCCATTTTTCGAAATCCGGACAAGAACCCATGTCAGAGCTCTTTCAGGGCTTTCTACAAGACTTTAAAGAAATCTACGAGAAGCACGTGTGATTTCTTCCCAAATTTGTCTCGCCCAAAGCCAAGTAATCCAATTCGTTCCCTCCCAACATGGATAGCTTCCATTCCGAACAAACCTACACTCTAGACGACCTCTCTCACTGGCAACGCGACGGCATCAGTCTCGCCGTAATCGGCTATCCAGTACGCCACTCCATCAGCCCGGCAATGCACAATGCCGCCTTGGAAGAGCTGACCCGAGAGGATTCACAATACGCTGACTGGAAATACTTCCGATTCGAAGTAAAACCAGAGGAGCTCCTGGACGCTCTCCCTCTTTTCTATGAAAAAGGATTTTTCGGCCTGAACTTAACTGTGCCACACAAGGAAATAGCCTTGCCCGCATTACCGGAAGTCGATCCTGCTGCCAAAGAAATCGGCGCCGTCAACACTCTAAGACGAATGGATACCGGTTACGTCGGATTCAATACCGATGGCTTCGGACTCGAATCAGGCATTCGCTTGGAACTAAAACGAGAGCTCGCCGACAGTGAAGTCATCATACTCGGCGCAGGCGGAGCCGGTCGAGCGGCCGCCGTGCAAGCGTTGCGAAGCGGCTGTCGATCACTAACAATCGTCAACCGAAATCCTGAAAGACTGGCCAAGCTCATCGAAGCAATCAGCCCCATCGCCAAAGAAAGAAAAATCCCTCTCATCGGAAAAGCTCCAAACGACCCAACTCTCGAAATCCCGAAATGCTCTTTGCTAGTCAACGCCACTTCGCTCGGATTAAAACCCGACGACCCGCTACCGTTGCCCGCGAACGCGCTTTCAAAATCGCTCGCGCTCTACGACATGGTCTACAATCCGCCGCGCACTGCTCTGATGAAAACAGTCGAATCGCTCGGAGGCCGCGCGGCCAATGGTCTTTCGATGCTCGTCTACCAAGGCGTTCGAGCCCTTGAAATTTGGACAGACCATCCCGTCAACCCTGACACAATGGACCGTGCCGCAAGAAACGCCATAGCCTAAATCCCCTTCACGCCATGCTCTCAGACATCAAAGCCATCGATCAGGAAATTCCAGCGTTTTTCGCATCCATGATTTTTATCCTAGGCGCACTCATAGGAAGCTTTCTAAACGTATGCATCTATCGAATACCCGCTAAAAAATCCATCGTACATCCCGGATCCACCTGCGCCTGCGGGAAGCCGATCAAATGGTACGACAATATTCCAATTTTCAGCTGGTTTATTCTTCAGGGCAAAGCCCGCTGCTGCAAAGCTCCCTATAGCTTTCGCTATCCATTAATCGAACTACTGACCGCTGGGCTCTTTCTCGCCGCGTGGCTTCAACACCCGCACGCCAAAGCCGCTTGCCTGCTATTGTTTATTTCGCTGATGATCTGCGCCACATTCATCGACTTCGATCACATGGAAATCCCCGATCGGTTTTCCTACGGAGCAGTGCTTTTCGGCACTATCCTTTCTGTAACCGTCCCCTCCCTACATGGATTTCAAGACGTCTCTCCAATGATCGCTCCGATCAAAGGTTTCTTCGAAGCCATCATCGGCATCATGATCGGTTCCGGACTCATTCTCTGGATCG
>JBNMOQ010000289.1:0-6465 GCA_051275055.1 Candidatus Pelagisphaera sp. | reverse complement strand
TCAACCGGGACAAAAAGTGATAATAGCGAGTTTTGTCGATGTGAAGGAATCGAAGATCGATAAGTTTCGACCAAAGCTGGTTATGGTGAACGAAGAAAACGAAATCACGGTTCTTAAGGAGCCCGTAATCCGCCGTCCGTAGATGTTAATGTAGTACAGGCATCTTGCCTGTATCAACAGGCTGGAAGCCTATTCTACTTTTTGTCGGTACCATACCGCTTCCGGCTCTCCGCGACCAGAGCCAGGTCATCCAATTCTTCGGGCAACGAATAGCTCGCTTCTCGAGGCAAAGCCGCGATCAGTCGGGCTGCTACCGTATTCAGTTTTTTGAGTTTGCATTCCCAGATAATGATTACCTGCCAGCCCAGGCAGTGTAAATCGTTCTGATTTGCACGGTCTCTTTGCGCATTGCGTTCGAATTTCGGTAGCCAATAATCCGTATTCGTTTTTGGAGTCGACGCATTTTTGCAGTTAGCGTGCCGGTGCCAAAAGCATCCGTGGACGAAGATCGCCGTTTTGTATTTTGGGAGCACTATATCCGGCTTCCCAGGAAGCGCTTTATTCTTGGGACCGTTGACTGTAAAGCGATAGCCCAGTTGGTGAAGTAAGCTACGGGCGATAAGCTCGGGTTTGGTATTCTTTCCCGGCACCCGGCTCATAAGCCAGGATCGATGTAGCTTGGATATTTTATCAACCACGGGGGGAAAACCTTCAGGCTTAAGGGAGAAGAGTCAAAGCTTTGAGGTTAGGCCGGATATTCGAATTTCCATAATTCGACTCGTTGGATCGGTTTGCGTAGTCCGCTCGTCATGGACTGGCTATGGCGTTTTCGTTTCGGCGAGGATTTTTTGGTAGAAGACTTTGGCTTGATCGTAGGCCTTTTTTGCGGCTGGGCGCTCAGCTTCCGCTATCTGTCCGACCTTGGAATCCCAACAAGTATCTACAGCCTCAATACACCAGGCGGCGCTGCGTTTGCTGGCTCGGATGGGTTGCTTGTCGATTTCTATGAAAACAGGGTTGGTGTGAGCGCTGGGGAAGATGCGAGCGGCGACCCAGCTGGATTGAGTTATGTCTATATCGAATTCGAGGGTTTTGGTTGATCCGTCTGCTCGGAGCTTGCGTGTCGCGACAGGGTAGCCGTTGACGATTATTTCAACTTCGACGTTACGGGTGTCGTCGATGCGACTACGCTCTATGTGCCAGTAGGGTTTTTCGTCGAGCCGACTGTTGCGGATACTTTCGGTTGTTTCGGTAGGCTGGGGAGCGAGTAAGGCGGCGGCGTCCATGGATACGCGGACTTTACCAGGTTTCTTTAGGTCGAGGTGGCTTATCTTTCCTTGGGACCCGGGTTCGCCGACTGAAACGTCGCCGACTTTGAAATCCATTAAGTGACTCATTCCATCGCCGACGTAGCTGCGTCCGTTTTTAAGGCCTTGGATCCAGTTTTCGAAATTGAGCGGCTGATTGTCGTCGAGTTCTACGTATACACGTCCAAGGCCTACCTTGTCGCCGTAGATGCAAGGAAAGTCGGTTTCGCCGGAGATGCGGGTTCGCGAGCCGCAATTGAGCGTATGGTACCAAATATTCAGTTCCCAGATCGCTGGCGTATCGACGGTTGAAATGAAGTCGCAGGCGTCGTGAGCGGCGGCGACGATGTATTCATTGGCTCCGATTCCATCGAATGGGGGCATCGCGTAGTCGGGCAATTTGTCAGCTGCTTTCCCAACTTGGGCTTGAACGCGGTTAGGTCTGCGGTAGGGCATGTTGACTAAGCGGCTGCCGTTGGGGCCGTAGTCCGGTAGACCGAGTCCCCAACCGGAATGGCTGTAGCCGACGACGCCGCCTTGGCGCTTTCCCCATTGAAGAACGGGCAATGTCCAACTGGGCCATTCTTCTACTAAGGTGGTACCAGGGTAATCGTCTTCTTTTAGCCGGAGCAAGCAAAGGTGGCCGGCGTGGGAGGAAGGAAATCCGCTGACTTCTATGTCGTAGCGCATTATGTTTTTCGGTGTCGAGAGAGTGGATACGTTTCCGTCGAAGTGTTGTTTTTGAGCATACCAGCATGGTCCCCAGGTTAGAACGCAACCGACGTTTAGGTCTTCGCCTAATATGTGTCGCATCATGTCGGCGGGCGAAACGCCTTCAGTCGGATTTTCGTAGTGCGCGCAACCGGCGGCGTGGATGTGATGGTCGCCTGAATACCAATTGCGACTGGCGGGGTAGATCCAGCGCTGAAGCTTGAAGTCAATCGCTTGCTTGGCTACATCGGGCATGATTATGATTGATTTCGTTTGGGGGTGATATTCGGGGCCGCGGGAAACCGTTACTGAGTATTCGCCCGGCGGCAGCAGGATCGATTCGCCATCGGCTCGATAGACTTGATCGTGAAAGAAAAAATCCGGAGCGAGGCGGCGAGCGAGGTTCGGGTAGATGCGACCTCGCTCGTCTTTGATGACGAATGCGGCGCTGGTGGCGGCTCCGTCGAAGTCCTTGAGGTCAATGTCGACCTTTATGGCCGGTTCGCAGTGAAAGAGGATAGCGACTTCATTGCGGAAGCCGATGTCTTGGGTTCCTTGGCCGACGTTGAAGGCGAGCAGGGCTTCGCGTTTGCCGACGTCGCGGCTGTAGAGTTGAATGATGCGGTATTCCAGAGCGAGTCCGGAGAGTTTCGGATTGAGTGGTCGACGATCGAACATCTCCATGTCGAGCCAGCGTTGGGCGACGTCTGACATGGTTATGTCCATGGATGGGGATTTGCTGGAGTCGCTTTTTCGGTATTGCGGCGCGGCGTTGGGGCTGACCGCTTCAAGGACGGGGGTGATGCCTGCTTCGTTGTGGGTTTTGACCAGGAAGGTACGCCAGCCTTGCTCGACGAGAATTTTGGAGGCTGGGCCTTCTTCTACTCTGACTCGACTTTCCGGATTGATGTGGACGCCTGCGACGCAGTAGGCATCGAGAATCGTCTGCACTTGCTGGATGGCTTCGGCGTTTTCGGTCTCGGTAAGCAATGCCGTGATCGCGTTTTCATCCGCAGGATCGAGAGGGGCTCCGGCGAAGCGAAGGGCCTCGATTAGACGTTCGGTCGCGGAGGCGAAGGGCTGCTGTTCCACTTGGTGGACGGGTAGGAATTCAGCCGAGAGTAGAGCTGGGTAGATAAGCGCGCTGGCGAGCGCGATGAAGGGAACTATGAATTTCATGGGGCGAGGGGGTTGGGAGTGAAGAATATCTATGCGGAATATTGGAATCTGGCAATTTCAATTCGTCTGGGGAATGGAGCTATCTTTTGCGGCTCGCTCACCGATCAAGCCCGACCTTTTTTATCTGCTTGTGCTCGGTCTGCATAGAAGATTTTATCCAAGCCGATTTTCGCCTTAAGAACCTTATGAAATTTATCCCTTTCTCGCGACTCATGGCGTGCGTCGGATTAGCTGCTCCATTGGGAGCGTTTGCCGCGTCGCTGAATATCGAATTCGAAGAGTACGATTTGCCGAATGGCATGCACGTAATCCTCCACCAAAATAGCGACGCTCCGGTTGTTTCGTCATATGTGCTTTATCATGTGGGCAGCAAGGACGAGCGTTCCGATCGGACGGGGTTCGCTCATTTCTTCGAGCATTTGATGTTCGAGGGCTCGGAGAATATCGAGCGGAAGCAAATCGATAAGCTCATCTCGGGAGCTGGCGGAAATTTGAATGCGTCGACGTCTTTTGACCAGACGGATTATTACATCAATTTGCCGGCAAACGAATTAGAACTGGCGCTGTGGATCGAATCGGAGCGATTGATGCATGCGGTGATTGACGACGATGGAGTCGAAACGCAACGCGAGGTGGTCAAGGAAGAGCGCCGCGGACGCTATGAGAATCAGCCGTACGGCTCCATTATGGAGAACATGGCGAAAGCGGTTTTCAACGGAACCCCTTACGAGTGGACGCCGATTGGGTCGGCTCAATACATCGACTCGGCGACTATCGAGGAATTCCGTGATTTCTATAAGAATTGGTATGTGCCGAACAACGCGACTTTGGCGATTGCGGGAGATATCGACATCGAGAAAACGAAGCTACTCGTCGAGCGGTATTTCGGCGAGATTCCGAGAGGACCGGATCCCGAGCGTGTCGCTATCGAATGGGACCTTGAAGCGCCGGTAACGACTAAGGTGGTCGAGGAAGCGATGACGCCTTTGCCGGCGACGGTTCATATTTGGAGAGCGCCGGTTTTGACTGATGAAGATGCCGAGGCCATTGAATTGCTGATAAACATTTTGGCGATCGGCAAGAGCTCGAGACTGTATCGACGTCTGGTCGATACGGAAAGAGCAGCGGTCAATGCGGCGGCTTTTACGTGGCTTCAGGAAAAGGCTGGCTTGGTAGCGGCTTACGCGATCGGAAATCGCGGTGTTTCAATCGAGCAGTTGGATGCGCTGGTTGAAGAGGAGGTGCAAAGGCTTATCGACGAAGGGGTCACCAGCAAGGAATTGCAGAAGGCCTTGAATCAGAAAGAGGCGGAGATCGCGTCTTCGGTCGGCACGATGAGCAGCCGGGCTCAATCTCTAGCTTATTATCACTTGTGGCATGGAAATGCGGGGCGCGCGAATAATGAACTGGAAGCGTACTTGAAGGTTACTCGTGAGGACCTGCAACGCGTAGCGAAGAAGTACTTGCTAAAAGAACGCAGAAATACGCTGCACTACCCTGTGCCTAGTAAATGAATACGAAACGAGGAACTAGAAGCATGAAAACAATTTCAATTATTATTCTATTAGCCCTTCCGTTCGCATTCGTAGCTTGCGACTCGAAAAATGGAAGCAGCGCCGATTCCGGAAAATCCGTAGCGATGGAGCCGTTGGATCGATCCAAGCGACCTGATCCCGGCCCAGCACCGGAGTCATCGTTTCCTGATTACGAAACAGTAACGACGGTCGAAGGGTTGACGCTTTACGTTATCGAATCGAATCGCCAGCCGACCATAACCTATCGACTGATGTTCCGTTCGGGCGGTTTGTTCGATGGGGAAAAGACGGGATTGGCCGAATTCGTCGCTTCGATGCTGGATCAGGGAGTCGCAGGTAAGAGCGCCTTCGAGCTGGCTAGCGAGATCGATTTTATTGGGGCTAGCTTGTCGGCTTCGGCCTCTTCTGATTTCATAGCGGTTTCCGTGTCGGGACTTTCCAAGTACAAAGAGCAATTGCTCGGTATTTTGAATTCAGTTGTCCGAGCGCCTACGTTTCCGGAGGAGGAGCTGGAGAAGCTTAAGCAGCGTACCGTATCGAACTTGATTTCCGAACGCAGCGAGCCGGATGCTTTGGTCGATAAACTAAGACGCAAATTGGTCTATGGCGAAGGCGGTTACGGAGCTTTTCAGAGCGAAGAGAGCGTGGCGTCGATTACGCGGGACGATCTGGTTGCCTTTCATAGGGAACATTTCATCCCGAACAATGCCTCGTTGGCGATTGTCGGACAAATCGGACGGGAAGAGGGAATAGAGCTCGTGGAGAATCGATTGAGAGGATGGAGAAAAGGATCCGTGCCGGAGCAACCGGAACTGAATTTTCCGACGATCGGGGAGCGTTCCGTTCATTTGCTGGATCGCTCGGATTCGGTTCAATCGACAGTGCGAATAGCCCAGCAATCGGTTCCCAAATCGAATCCGGATGCGCCGGAGCTAAAAGTTGTGATGTCGGTTCTAGGCGGTGGATTTTCGGGGCGATTGTTTCAGAATCTTCGTGAGGACAAGGGCTACACTTATGGAGCTGGTTCCTACGCGGCTAATGCGGCCAAGATGGGGGCGATCGTTTCCTATGCGGACGTTCGGAATGAAGTGACTGCGGATGCGGTTGGAGAAATTTTCAACGAGTTGAATCGTATTCGAGAAGAGCCGATCCCGGAGTCGGAGCTGGATATGCACAAGAAGTATTTGGCGGGCAATTACATGTTGAGCTTGGAGCGTCCGATGACGATTGCTCAGAATGTCCAGGAGATAGACGTCTATGGCTTGGCGCCTGATTATTACCAAACCTATGTGGCGCAGTTGATGTCCGTAACGCCTGAATTAGCTTTGGAGTTGGCGAACAAGTATCTGCATCCGAGCAAGAGTCTCATTGCCATTGTCGGTAAACGCGAAGAAGTGGGCGAGTCGCTCGAACGATTTGGCGACGTCACGATTTACGACGAGAAGTTGGAAACGCAGAACTAGCCGGAAACGGGACGCAAAAAAGCTCTGGTCTAATCTGTTTAGATTAGAGCAGAGCGATGCTTGTCGAAATGGTAGGACTCAGACTCCTGCGAAGGATAGGCCGATCATTTCGCGAGTGCGGGTACAGACGTCTTTGTCTTCCGACATCACCATGCAACGCTGCATTAGCGATACGCGAGCTAGCTCTTCCGGGCTAGATGCGATACTGTCGGCGGCGGCGTTCAGTAGTGACCATTCTTCTTCGTTAAGGGGTACTTCAATCTTCATATT
>JBNMOQ010000288.1:0-6476 GCA_051275055.1 Candidatus Pelagisphaera sp. | reverse complement strand
CAGTTTTCCGATTAGGAGAAAAGGTGGGGTTGGTTTCCGGTTTATCGCCGTAGATCGAGATTTTATGGAGCGATTCGAATCGGACGTCAACGGAGCCTTCGGTTGGGGGCCAACGCATTCCGACGTCACGTACTTTTACGCCAAGCAATCGCTTGGTAAGGAGAAGGGTCATCTCTTCTCTTTTAGATTTGTGAGCGTCGCTTTCGTAAAGATTGTCGATTTCTTCGGGGTCGTCCTTTATGTTATACAATTCTCCTCTATCGTCATGGTAGATTGATATTTTCCAATCGCCTTTGCGTAGCATGGCTCCGGGGCCGAGGCTTGTTGGAAGGTGGGGCGCGTTGAGCGTGAGTCCTTGTATGGGCTCTTTCCAGGTCGGGGCACCGCCTCCGGCTTCGCAGAGAATCGTTTCTTTTCCGGAGTGATTGCTTTGGTCGAGATCGGACTTCCAGGATTTTCCGACCATTGTCATTGGAATATGGATGCCGAGCGTTTCTAGCAACGTTGGAGCTAGGTCGATTTCTTCGGTCAGACCTTCGAAAGTGGAACCTGCCCAACGTCCATCGGGGTGTCGTATGATGACGGGTATGCGAGCAAGACTGTCGTAGAACGCGGGGATTTTATGCGTCATGCCATGGTCGCCAATGAATTCGCCGTGATCGGAGAAGAAGAGAATCAACGTGTTGTCGATTTCTCCTGATTTCTCCAGGGAGTCTAGCATGCGGCCTACGTTATCGTCAACGAGTCGAATTTGCCCCATGTAAGTGGCTATGGCCTCTCGCATGTTGCCTTCGGAACAAGATTCCATTTGCGAATGACGTCTCCACGTTTCATTGCGAATCGGCTGTTTTTTCGGGTCGTAATTGGTGAAGGACTTGGGAAGCGCAACGGACTGAGGGTCGAAAAGATCTTTGTAAGGTTGCGGGCACGTAAAGGCTGGGTGGGGATCTTGATAATTAACCCAGGCGAAAAAAGGCTGGTTCGTGTCGCTGTTGGCTGATCGATTCATGAAGTCGATCGTTTCATCAGTAAGGCGCTCAGTTATATTGTATTCACTATTCGGCTCGAGTTCGAAAGCGCTGTAAGCTTTTTTGTACTTCGGGTGTGCGTCGTAGTTTCCAAGGCAAATCTCATCGAGCTCATCCCAGACCTGATCGAGCTTTTCGTAAGTGAACAGGTGGTTCTTCCCGAACATCCCTGTATGGTAATTGGCTTGCTTGAGCGACGTAACGAGATTCGGTATCGCGGGATCTATAGTTGACCAATAGTTCCGACAGCCATGTTCGCTTACATAGGTGCTCGTAGCGAAACTGATACGACTCGGGGCGCAGAGTGGCGATTGGCAATAATTGCGGTCAAAGCGTACTCCTTGCGTAGATAAACGGTCGATATGACGCGTCCCAATATTAGGATGGCCATAGCAACTTAGGAAATCAGCTCTAAGCTGATCCGGCGTTATTATTAGAAGGTTGTAGGGTTTCAAGTGTTTAGGGATTAAGAATGGCAATAAGCTAGTACGTGCTAGCTATGTCAAGCGAGTTTCCTTGTTTTGCGATAATGCTTGATGAGGTAGGAATCATTGGATGGTCTTTGCCGCTTCGTTTTCTATGAAAAAACAGGTTAGTACGTCGATGATTGCCAAGGAGGCGGGTATAGCCGTTTCCACCACCGGATTTATTTTGAGCGGCAAGGCTCGCAAAATGAAGATTTCGGAAAAGACCGAGCAACGTGTCTTGGCGCTCGCGAAAGACCTGGGTTATGTTCCGAATGCATTGGCTAAAAACCTACGCCGTAATCGTAGCAGCATCATTGGACTTTTGTATAATCATCTTAAGCATCACTGGGCTGATGAATCGTTAAAAGGAGTCCGTAGCGTTCTTGGCGATACGGAATACTCTCCGTTTTTATCGACGCATGAATTCGATGCGGCGCTTCTGGAAAAGGAAGTGGAGTTGATGTTGCAGCATCGATTCGATGCGATTATCTCGGTGCCCTTCAAGGAAGGCAGAAAGACTTACCAGCGTATCATCGATAATGGGACGCCGTTGATTTTTCTGAATGATACCGTTGAGGGAATGTCGGATGTCGATATGGTGGCCTGGAATGCTCGTGAGGCTTCTAAGACAGCGATGAATCACTTGATTTCTCTTGGACGTAAGAAGATTGGTTTTTTGGGTTGGGATGACGGACGGCGTATGATTCGCGCTCGTGTTGAGGCTTATAAGAACTGTTTAAAGCGAGAGGGGATTGAAGTTCGAGAAGATTGGATGCGCCTGTTTCCCCTTGAAGCTGATATCGCTGAGAGTGTTGTTGAGATGTTTTCTAAAAAGGACCGTCCAGATGCGTTATTTTGCGGATTGGATATTTATGGTATCCAGGTGATTGGCGCTTTGGAAGGGATGGGCTTGAAGGTGCCGGAAGACGTGGCGGTTGTCGGAATGGGCAATCAACCCGGCAGTGAATTTCCGAGTATTGGTTTGTCGACGGTAAACAGTCCAAACGAAAGCATTGGCGCGAAGGCGGCTAGTCTAGCGATTGAGCTTATCGAACAGAAACAAACCTGTACGGGGTCTCGCCATCTCCTGCATGGCGACGATCTTTTGATACGTCGGTCCACGAGCGTTTAGAGACTATATCTGGATCTTTTGGCTTTGACTGATCGAGTTTACTTAATTGTTTAAGTAACAAGTTTTGACGGTTTGTTGACACGGTAAGGCTATTGGTTTTGTACCTAGGCTAGCTCGAACTAGTAACTTGCATTCCAGATTTGATCATACCCATTCGAAACAGTGTTTTGGACGTTCGCTCAATTTCGTCCCTCAGTCCTTTCTACCCCTTAAAGCAATTTCAATCCCCAGTGTTCTAATTGAACTAACAGAGCACAGGCAAAAACGAATACAAACCCTATTGATATGAAACTACCAATAATAAATCTAAAAACACTAATAGCCTTAGGTTCTTCCTCGGCTATTTTCCTTTCTGGGTACGCCCAGGATGGCGACACTATCGAGCTGAGCCCGTTCTCGGTAACGGGAACAGAAGGTTATACTGCTACGAATACAATCTCCGGTACGGGCTTAAGCACGCCGTTGATGAATGTTCCAATGGCGATCAATGTAATCACATCGGACTTTTTGGATGATAGTCTAGTCGGCGATTTCGTCGAAGCTTTGGACTACAATTCTTCAATTACGCAGACAACGCGTAACAACCTTGGAGCTACTCGCCCTTCGTCATTTTCGATTCGCGGTTTCCGTAATCGTAATCTTTTGGTCGATGGCGTACTCGGCGGTCTATATTTGCCTACGCAAATGATTGACCGGATCGAAGTCGTCAAGGGACCGAATACTTTGTACGGTCAGTCGGATCCAGGTGGTTTGGTAAATGTTATCAGCAAGACTCCTCAGGCTCAAGAAGGCGGCAAAGCTGAATTGAAAGTTGGCAATAACGAATGGTATCAAATTCGTTTAGATTACACGATTCGCGCTATGGACGACAAGCTAGGCTTGCGTGTCATGACTGATAACAAGGAAACTAACGGCTGGAGATGGGTCGATGGATCGAGAACCAACTTCATGGGACTTTCTGGAAATTATAAATTGGCAGAGAATACTGATTTCGACTTTTTGGTCGCCAATAATGAAGTGAGTGGTTTTCCAACTCAACGTGCGACATGGTCGTTTCAACGCATCCCAACCGACCTCAATGGAGACGGTGATTTCGATGACAACGTGGAAGGCGTGGGAGAGGGCAATGCTCGTTACAACAACACATTCATTCCCGAGGAATACGTGACTTCAACTCCTGGAAATATCTTCGAGTCGGACAATGACTTCTTGTCGATGGGATTGCGCCATAGCTTCAGCGATCGTCATAATTTGCAATACAAGTATAACTTCAATGATACGCATCAGCGCGTTTCGTTCCGGGAGTTCAATACGTTTGACCAGTTCGACGAGTCTAATGCGAATAATTCGCTCAATGATGCTCGCAGTCGCGATGAAGTGCATACGATTAACGACATTATTGATTTCGATACAGGTGAAGTAAGACACCAATTGCTCCTCGGAGCACGTAAGTCCGAAAGCACCTCAGGCGGCGACGGAACTTATCGTCTTCGTGCCGTAAACGGTACTGAAGCAATGGGACTTAGAGCAATCGAAGCAGCAACGGGTAAGGTCTTCCGTGATTTCCTTTATAAAGATGATATCGTAAATGGAGTACGCATTTGGGAAGACGACGTGCCAAGCCCTGCTGAAATTAGAAGTTATGGAGTGCGCTCGAATCAAAACGGCCGCAGTTTCCAGGACGTCACAACCTATTATGCGACGGACAATATCTATTTCAACGACGGCAAGTTCAACCTCTTGCTTGGACTACGCAGCGTTGATGTTGATCAAAAATCTTTTAGCCTCGGTGGTGCCGAATCCGGAGCGCTTCAGGATAGCGATACGAATACCCAGATAGGAGCTGTTTACAGAATTAATCCCAATATGAGTCTTTTCGCGAATATGGCGGATGCGTTTGAGCCACAAAACAGAACTGATCCAGATACTGGTGAGTTCATTGGTCCTCAGACTAGCGATGCTATCGAAATCGGAATGAAATTCCTCGACCTTGCCAATGGCAAGCTCAGCGGATCGGTTGCTGCGTTCAACATTAAGAAGAACAATGTATTTCGTAGTGATTACAACCCGGTGACTTTTATGAGTGATCAAGCGATCACGAATGACGAGAGCGAGGGAATTGAATTCGAGTTTTTCTACAATCCGACGGACAGCTGGAATATGGTAGCGGCATACAGTTATATTGATGCAAGAGTTGTGGGAGATGTAGCCTCGGGTCTTCGCTTGGAAGGTGCGACTCCTCATCGTTTCACATTCTTCAATAGCTATACGGTCCAAGAAGGTCCTCTTGAAGGCGCTCGTTTTGGTGGTGGTATAGTGTTTGCTGAAGGACCAATTCAGCAATTCGGTAACCAAGCGAACCGCTTGGTTGTGGAAGATGGATACACAACCTTCGACTTCTTTGCTCGTTTCCCTGCTGAGATTGGCGGTCGTGAAGTCACTTTTGGCATCAATATCGACAATGCGACGGATGAGTTTTTCGTTCGTTCACGTGCAGCGACCAACGAAGCGCGTCAGTTTATTTTCTCCGTTTCAACAGATTTGTAGTAACGTTTGTATAGTGTAGTTTGTTAGTGATGAATCCCTCTGCCGAAAGGCGGAGGGATTCTTTTTTTTGAGAGAGTCGGTTGGTCTCTTTTATCTAGGTTGTAGGGGCTCAGCTTGCGGAGACCGCGTTGAAAGCGTTTTGCTGCTAAAAAAAAAGAGGGGGTGTCAAGGTTGCCGGAGGCAACGTAGGTGTCGCTAAAGCGACATTAGGTTCGTTTGGCGCTCGCTGGGCGTCTTCGTTCCGGTCCTCGTTTGCCAGTGAAGGGTATTTGAAACCTATTCGGCTTTCAGCCGACCTATATTCGCGACGCGAATCCTGACATAATCTCATGTTTCCAACTAATGAAGATTTCGAATGAGGGATAAGCTTATTGAAATCCTAGATTTGTGATGCCTTGGGCTTAAGCTGACGCAAATGCGCTCGGTGATCGGTCGCTACTTTTTGAATACATCGGGGCTTGTCCCATATGCGTCAACTTAACCCAAACGTTTCATGAATTGACTGAATAATGATTGTCAGGATCCGCTTCCAGGCTTCGTTTTCAACCACGCCGGACTCACGTCGCGGATACAGGTCGGCTAACGCCGAATAGGTTTTGGAAAAGTCGAACTAGCTCGATAATAGCGAAACCTGCTGTCGCGGCAGCGACACCTATGTCGCCTTTGGCGACCCTGACCATTCCACTTGAAGCTGAGTGTTGCTTAGGACTTTTGTAGGACAACTTTAGGTGAGGTTGTGAAAACGGGTTCAATTATCCTTCAACAATGACATCATTAATAAGTTACAAGATTATCGTGGTAAGTTTTATGAGACTGCGAGGTTAACTGTCCTATGATGAATTTCTGCCACAAAGAGGATATTTACTTCAGTCGGTTCTTGTGTGTATGGGCATTTCATTTTGAATACGCAGTTATGAAACGACTTTTTTCTCAATCGAGCGTCTTTACTGTTTTCTTTGTTTTGTTAATTGGGTTCTTCATTTCGAGTTGTAACCGTCAGTCCGATACGGCAGACTTGGGGGAAGGAGAGGATAAACCGAACATTGTGTTCATTCTCGTTGATGATCTAGGGAAGGAGTGGGTGAGCGCTTATGGCGCGGAAAATGTGGTGACGCCTAATATCGATGCTCTCGCCGCTACGGGTATGAAGTTTTCCAATGCATACGTCATGCCGCAGTGCACGCCGACGCGTTTGAGCTTTATGACGGGACAGTACCCCTACCGTCACGGATGGGTGAATCATTGGGATGTGCCCCGCTGGGGAGGCGGATGCAGCTACGACTGGAATCGCAACCCGAGCTT
>JBNMOQ010000287.1:0-6516 GCA_051275055.1 Candidatus Pelagisphaera sp. | reverse complement strand
GATTCCAAGGCCTAAGCTTGACCCCCCCTTACCTATTCCAGACGCATTTCGATGAGGGAAATCCGATTCTAAACAAGTAAAGGCGTTCGAATTTCTCAAGAGTCTATGGGGAATACCCGTTGGAGAGGCATCTTAGAATAGGTTCCCCTCAACAATCGAAAAGCTCCATTCAACCAGGCCATGAAGCAAAAACAAAATAGGTTCGATCTAATCGCCAAAATCACATTCGGCGCAATCTGCGTGATCACTTGTGCAACTTGTGCCCTATTTCTCTTCACTCAAAGCGATCTTTTTCCGAAATCATCTCCTCCAGCATTTGGTTGGGACGATATTCCCGTCGATGCGGAAGCCGAAACGATCACAGCAGCCGAATTGATCGCCGAAGAAATTCCCGAAGAAACCACGATTAAATTTGTAATCAATCCCGATCACACGAGCGCCACAGCTCCAGTAGGCCTCTTTCCAAAGATCCACGTTTCCCGCATTTTCTACGATCTTCCTAGACCTGCCGCCAAAATCAACGGACAGATTCTCCGAGCCGGCGATTTCGTTTCCGGGGCGCAGATCATCGAAATTTCCCAAGAAAACATCGTCATCCAACACGAAAGCGAACGACGATCGTTTTCTCTAAAATAGAAGCGAATCCTACAGACCGCTCGAATCGACGCTCTCGATCCAATCCACGTAGCTTTGAGCGTTGCCGTCATCGATGTACTCGGTCGTACCTTCGACGCGCCCGTCTTCCGAGTAGAAGACCAAGAACGGAATGCCAGTGATTCCAAAACGCTCCCGAATGCCGGTCACATCCTCTGGTTTTCGAGGGATTCCAATCTTCGCAGCCAAAATTCCTTCCGTATCGAGGTAATCATCCAAAGCCGCACTCTCTTTTAGCAAGCCATCCAACTTGTTGCACCAAGGGCACCAATCGCCAGCCCCTTTGAAAATCATAAGCAGACGTTTTTGCTGCTGTTCGCGAGCCGCCAAGGCTTCTTCAATATCGCTTATCCAGTTCATCCGTTTCAAAAACTTCCAGAGGTTTTTCTGAAAAACGCCAAAAGTACTTCACGAAGCGCAACTGGCAAGTTCGTCTTCAAAAATTTGCCTAAAACGGACGAATTGTCCTCTCCAAAATGTCTTCTGCGAGACCTCTGGATACAAGAAGAGCCGACGATCTAAGATCGCCGACTCAGGAATCCAACTCTTGTATGTGAGAAAAGTCCCTCAAAGAAATATAGCCTGCTGTTACCCTAGCCATCTCCGAGGAGATGATTCCAATGAGTTTCTAAACCCGAGGCGAGATTACACCAGTCGGAATTTTATGTCTATAAGTGCAGCTGGCAGATCGTAGTACGAATTAATACCTAGCAATGACCCTAGCATTAAAACTAGTCTGATTTTTGCCACTCCTTCGCCATCGAACATTCCTCTATCGATTCCATGCTATTTTGGAGATCCGTTACGGATCCAAAAAAGATCTTGACGCAAACCGAATCAAGTCGATGTTTGACCACTCGATTCTATTGCGGGTATAGTTTAGTGGTAGAACCCCAGCCTTCCAAGCTGGTTACGTCAGTTCGATTCTGTCTACCCGCACCATTTTTCGCCTAGCGAGAAAACGTATCGATTTTGCGGATTTCATCCATCTCGCGGCCATTAACCATTGAGCTTCTCCTTTCGAAGCTGGTATAGCTGCCATCAGTGAGTAAAAAAATCCTAATAACCGGTATCGGCGGCCAAGATGGCTACTTTCTAACGAAGCTACTTCTTAAAAGAGGCTATTCAATACACGGACTTTTACGACCGGCCTCTCCCGCTAAACGAGGTTCCTTGAACTACCTCGAACGGCACGAGATCGAGCAACTTGTACTTCACGAAGGAAATGTAACCAGCAAAGATTTCATCGATGAGCTAATTCGGTTCAGCCAATTTGATGAGGTCTATCACCTGGCCGCTCAAAGTTCGGTTGCTCGCAGCATTCAACACCCGAGAGAAACGATCGAGACCAACGTATTAGGAATTACAAATATCGCTACAGCCATCCGGGATAAATCCTCAAAAACCAAACTCCTTTTCGCAGGTAGTTCTGAAATGTTCGGCGACCTCACCGATGGCAATCAGACAGAGACCACTCCTCCACATCCTCAAAGTCCCTATGGGCTCACAAAGGAATTGGGATTCCATCTAATCACAACCTATCGAAAACACTACGGGATTTGGGCGGCTACTGCGATATTGTTCAATCATGAAAGCGAGTTTCGCGGCGATCAATTCGTAACAACAAAAATAATCAAATCGGTCGTCCAGATTGCCAATAACAAGGAAGGCGTTCTATCTTTAGGCAATATTCATGTAGAACGCGACTGGGGTTACGCGGAAGATTACGTGAAAGGACTGCTGCTCATGATGGATCAAACGAAACCTGATGACTACGTCTTTGCCACCGGACAACTCCATTCTGTCAAAGCATTCGTCGATAGCGCGTTTGAACAAGTCGGCATCAGTCTAGTTTGGACAGGTGAAGGGCTCGACGAAACCGCACACAACTCGGAATCCGGTCAACTAGTAGTGCGTATCGACAAACAATTCTACCGCCCGGGCGATATCGCAGGAACTTGCGGCCAAGCCTCCAAAGCCAAACAAATCCTAGGTTGGACGCCCGAAACAACCCTGGAAACGATAATTTCCAAAATGATTAAGCATGAACAGGCTTCACAATCATTTGAAAGTTAAGCGACCCCTTCATCTTTTTGGCAGATGCATCAGGCCGACAAGCCAATCTCGAAAAATATGAATGAGAACGTATTGGTCACAGGAGCTGCTGGTTTCATCGGATCCCATGTCGCGGAGCATTGCCGAATGTTAGGCATGGAAGTCGTTGCGACGGACAACCTGAGCGGTGGATGCATTGAGAACGTACCCGAAGGTTGCGAATTCGTCGAAGGAGATCTCAAAAGCGAAGCATTCGTCGAATCGCTTTGGAAAGGCCGTTCCTTCGACTACGTGTACCATCTCGCTGCCTACGCCGCTGAAGGACTTTCCCACTTCATTCGAAGCTTCAACTACAAGACGAACCTTTTGGCCTCGATCAATCTGCTCAATCAATCGGTCAACCACGACGTCAAGTGCTTCGTATTCACTTCTTCGATAGCAGTCTATGGAGCAAACCAGGTCCCAATGACGGAATCGCTCGTGCCGCAACCTGAAGACCCCTACGGGATTTCTAAATACGCATTCGAACTCGATTTAAAAGCCGCCCACCAGATGTTCGGGACGAACTACATCGTTTTCCGTCCTCACAATGTTTACGGTCCCCGCCAAAATATCGCCGACAAATATCGAAACGTAATCGGTATCTTCATGAACCAATTGCTGAAAGGCGAACCGATGACGATTTTCGGCGACGGCAAGCAAACCCGAGCGTTTTCCCATATCGATGATGTCGCTCCCCTAATATCAAGATCGACGAGGAATCCCAAAGCATACCAAGAAGCATTCAACATCGGAGCCGATAAACCTTACACAGTGCTAGAGCTGGCCGAAGAAGTCGCTAGAGCGCTAGACAAGCCACACGCAATTCAACGCCTGGAAGCCCGTAACGAAGTGGTAGATGCCTACGCGAGCCACGACAAAATTCGCGCTTTCTTTGAATGCGAAGATCCCAAAACCTTGACGGAAGGCATCCGGACCATGGCCGAATGGGTGTTGCAAAGTGGACCAGCCAGTCCGGAAGAATTCGGTAAAATCGAAATCGAAAAATCGATGCCCGAATCGTGGCGAAAATCCTTTCGCTAGAACAGCCAACGTATCCCAACGAGCTTAGCCGACAACTTTCTCGAGTCTTCGCTCAGCCCATGCTCGCGAGGTACGAAATATCGATCACATGTCGCACGCATCGATACAATCCCGGGCAGATCATCGACAAGGTCGACGCTTACCGCCAAGACTCCCGATTTCTTAAAGCCCCCTTTAAAGAGAGATTTCTCTTCCAGGAAAAGCTCTAACTGCATCCCATCTACATAAGGGCTCGGCGGCGCTTCCAAAGAAAGCTCCATCCCCCTTGCTCCCTTAGGAACCATCAACCAATCCTGAAACTCGGGCCCAATCCATCCGTCTCCATATCGCCCCTTGAACGGACTTGCTGAACGAAGCTCGGAAGTCTCAGCCCGCTTCAAATATCCATCCTTCGCCCGTAAAGCCATTAAAGGGGAATTCCCAAATGTCCGCAACCAAGCGATCGACCCGCCAAACCAACTTCCCGCTTCCATCCTGACTCTGAAAACTCGACCCCAATGTTGAGCCCTTTCCCGCCGAAGGTCGCGTTTCGAAACATACGAATCATACTCTATCGGCCCCAGGCCAACAACCAAACGATACAATTCGCAGGTATCTCTAGCAATCCCCTCGGGAGAAAAGGCAATTCGCCGCGCTGTGCCCTTCTCAAGTAAAGACGCTCTCATCTCCGAATCGCCAATTACCTTCAAAATAACCGAAGCAATCGCATCCGGACTTCTCGGATCGAAAGTCGCGACCGCATCTCCCCCAATCTCTCGCAAAGGAGCGATATCCGAACAAACGACTGGCGTACCCGCCAGAATCGCTTCCGCCACCGGCATGCCAAATCCTTCGAATAAAGAAGGATAAACCAACGCGCCTGCAGCCCGATACAAACAACGAATTTCAAACGGCGTCCGAAAGCCCAAATGTGTCACCGAGCTCTCGAATCCGAATTCTCGAATCCGCTTCGCCGCAGGATGATCGGATCCGAACTTGCCGCCCGTCAACACAAGCTTAGTCTCTGGATTCGACTGCTTAACTTTAGCAAACGCCAGAATAAGCCTCTCATGATTTTTATGCGCCCAAGCATGGGATGGGAAAAACAAGTATCCCGAATCCAGTCCCAACTTGCCTAGTATATTTTTCACTAGGTGGTCAGGCAATTGCGGCAACGATGCTCCACTTGGAATATTCCACAAAGTCACGACCTTTCCCGAGTCTACTTTGAAATTAGCAAGAACATCTTTCCGGACGCTTTCCGAAACGCAAATCACGGCTGAAGCCGCATCAATCGATGCCTGATAATTCGCTTTTCGAGCACTCAACTCGCCCTCATCGAAATTTTCCGGAAAGTGAACGTGCTGCAAATCGTGGATAGTTAAGATTCCTCGATACTCTCGAAGCTCTTCTGCGATATAACCTCCAACGGAATGGACTAGGTCAATATTCACGATACGACGATTCTCTCGAATCAACCCACCCCGCTGAACAACCCCTAATCGCTTCGAAGGACCTGATGAACCAAACGAATCACTGTATCCAAATTCTGATACAAGTTTAAATCGATCGCTATCAATCAATTCAACCCTCGACCCCGATTCAAACTCCCACTCCTCAAAAGTCGCGATAGGACAATACAACCAAAACCGATCCACACGGTTTACGCCAGCAATAGACGCCACCAGTTCGAAGGCCATTTGTTCCATGCCCCCAACCCGCCCAATCACCATCCAGCGCAGATCAATGAGAACATTCATCATAGCCAATTTCCCTCACTAGATGACCTGCTCATAAGGCTTTTCCGTAACGTACACGTCTCTAGCGAAAACCGATGAAACGGACTGAGCGATTCGAGTAACGAAATCCCGAAATTTCCCATGAGCAGGAATCGCAGGACCAAAGAACGTTTTCCTCTCGTACTTAAAGAAGTCCAAATACTGTGAAATCCATGACCTGTGAACATAACCCAACCGTCTCAATGAAATCTGAAAATTCTCGACGAAAACCCCACCTCTCAAGCTTCTCGTTTTCGTCTCCGGATAGTCCCTCGAACATGCAAGAAATTCATCAATC
Source organism: Candidatus Pelagisphaera sp. (assembly GCA_051275055.1). GTDB lineage: Bacteria > Verrucomicrobiota > Verrucomicrobiia > Opitutales > Opitutaceae > Pelagisphaera. The sequence goes on along the minus strand of JBNMOQ010000287.1, from coordinate 669 downwards.
TGTCCCACAACTCCACCTGCCTGAACAATTCGCAGCCAATAGTCGTAATCAATACTGCAATTAAGCCGTTGATCCAAAAACCCGATCTTCTCCATTATCCGACGACTCCAAAATGTTGCCGGCTGACAAATAAAACACTCCCCCTGAAACGATTCCCAGTCCCAATCTCTCGTCCGGTAATCGCCAATCACATTCCCTTTTTCGTCGATGTAAGTCGCTTTACCATACACTAAATCAACCGCTGAATTTTCCCTCCAAAAATCCACGACATTTCCTAAAGCCCCAGGCAATAACACGTCATCGCTATTCAAAAACCCAACAATATCCCCACTACAAACCTTCAACCCTTTATTGATCGCATGGCTCTGGCCTAAGTCTTTTTCGATGAAAACTTTCGCTCGGCCATTAAATGCTTTCAAGACTTCAACCGTTTCATCTCTAGATACGGAATCGAATACGATCACTTCCACCTGAACTCCTTCCTGGGAAAAGATGCTATCAATGCAGTGCTTGATATATGGGCCCTGTTGATAAGAAGGCACTACAATCGAAATCGTAGGTTGATTAATTTCCATCATTTAGAAGCACGTTTCGACTTGATGCATGCGGAAATAGCTTCGTCATAAGAAATTCGCGGAAAAACATCCAGTTTCCCTCCTATACCTGCGT
>JBNMOQ010000286.1:0-6533 GCA_051275055.1 Candidatus Pelagisphaera sp. | reverse complement strand
ATTGTTGAGTGTATTGTGAAATTACCTGCGTGGAGGCAATTGAAAACCTACCCTAATACCTCTTTGACGACGTGGCCGTGCACATCAGTTAGGCGGAAGTGACGCCCTTGGTATTTGTACGTGAGGCGCTCGTGGTCGATTCCGAGAAGGTGCATCATTGTCGCATGGAAATCGTGTACATGTACTCCATCCTGTTCGAGGTTGTATGAGTACTCGTCGGTAATGCCATGGGTGTGGCCGGCATTTACGCCGCCGCCCGCCATCCAAGCGGTGAAGCAGCGGGGGTGATGGTCACGTCCGAAGTTCGTTTTGGTCATCTTGCCTTGGCAATAATTGGTGCGTCCAAATTCTCCGCCCCAGATAACAAGCGTATCGTCAAGCATGCCGCGGGATTCCAGGTCCTTGATCAAGGCAGTGGAAGCTTGGTCGGTCTTCTTTGAATTGGATCTCACGTTTTCAGGACAATTTCCATGAGCATCCCAACCTGTGTGAAATACTTGGACAAAAGGTACGTCGCGCTCGGCAAGTCTTCGGGCCAACAAACAGTTGGCTGCGTAGGTGCCAGGCTCAGTCACGCCTTCGCCGTAAAGCTCCAAGGTCGCTTTACTCTCGCCGCTTATATCCGAAACGTCAGGCACTGAAGCCTGCATGCGGAAAGCCATTTCGTACTGCTCAATCTGGTTTTCTAGAACCGGGTCGCTCTGCTGGCTCACCTGATACTCGTGAAGCTGCTTCAAGTGATCGATTGTCTTGCTGCGACTGGAACGGCTTATGCCCTCCGGGTTGTTGAGATAGAGCACCGCATCTTTGTCTGCCCGAAAGCGAACGCCGTCATGACGACCTGGTAAAAATCCGCTTCCCCAGTAGCGAGATGTGAGCGGTTGGCCTTTCGCATTTTTCGGCGTCAATACAACATAGGAAGGAAGGTTCTTGTTTGCGCTACCGAGTCCGTAGGACAGCCAAGATCCCGCTGTGGGACGTCCGGGTATTTGCGAACCAGACAACATCATTGTAACGGCGGGACCATGGTTGATGGCCTCCGTGTGCAACGATTTCACAAAGCACAATTTGTCCGCGATCGAGGCCATGTGGGGCAATGTTTCACTGAACCAAGCCCCGCTTTCCCCATGCTGATTGAACTCGAATGGAGAACCCGCTAGTGGAAAACTTGCCTGGCTGGTGGACATTCCGGTTAGCCGCTGGCCTTGGCGTACGGAATCCGGTAATTCCTGGCCATGCTCTGTATTCAGTCGGGGCTTGTAGTCGAATAGATCTATTTGGGAAGGTCCGCCGGATTGAAAGAGATAGATGACGCGCTTCGCTTTCGCGGGGAAGTGCGTTCCCGACAAGGCAGGGCCATTGTTAGTGAGCCCCTGAAGGGGGTTCATCATGCTGCCGAGGGCGAGACCCCCCAAGCCCATTCCGACTTGATTCAGGAATGACCGACGGGACATTCCGAGTGGATTTTCAAAGCCTGTGCAGAGTGGGTTTTTCATCGCTTTATCAAAGATTCGTTTATGTTCATCATCGCATTGATCACGATGGTTGCTGCGGCATGCTCTCTCGGGTTTTCGTAGAGCGAAACCGGCGAGGTTCCTACTTCTAGCAGGGCATTGGCTTCCGCTGGATTGGCATCGAATTCAGCTCGCTGGACCTCGTAGAGATCGGCGAGAATCTTCACCTCCATTTGGTCCGGCTGTCGGCTGGTAAGCAGTGTAAACGCTTCTTCGATTACCGCTGTTCGATCGCCTTTGTGCTTTGCCAGTAGTTTTTCGCCCAATACTCGGGCGGCTTCTACGAATTGCGGACCGTTGAGGATTACCAATGGCTGAAGCGGCGAGGTCGTCGGCTCGCGTTTCAGACTACATACATCGCGCTTAGGAGCATCAAAGGCCACCATCATTGGAGCGGGAGCGTTTCGCTTCCAGAGTGTGTAAAGACTTCTTCGATACAATCCGTCACCCGTGTCTGGTTCCATCGGCTTAAAGGATACCGCGACCTCGTAAGGTTTAACGGGAGCTCCGCCAATTTTATTTACCAACAGTCCGCTGACCGCCAAGGCGTTGTCGCGTATCATTTCGGCGGCAAGTCGGTTTGGATTGCTGCGGCAGAGGGTCAAGTTATCAGGGTCCTTGGCGATGCTTTTTTTGTCGCCGAAGGTGCTTTGACGATAGGTCGCGGATAGCGTTATCCCACGCAAGAGGTGGCGTAGATCCCAACCGTTTTCAACGAAATCGCGAGCCAGCCAATCGAGCAACTCAGGGTGGGTTGGAGGGCTTCCTTGACTACCGAAGTCCTCTGGAGTTCGTACGAGACCGTCTCCGAAAATTATTTGCCAGTAGCGATTCACCGCAACGCGTGCCGTGAGTGGATGGTCGGGATCCGTTAGCCAACGGGCCAGGCCAAGTCGATTGCGCGGCTGATCTTCCGGGAAGGGAGGGAGCGCTGCGGGTGTGTTCGCAGTGACTTCTTCGCCGTGGGCATCGTAGGCTCCACGTGTCAGCACGTAAGCGGGTTTTGGTTCTTCGGTCTCCCGCATCACGCTGATGTCCTCCAGACTGTCCATAGTACTATTCCAATCGGAACGCGCCGCTTGCAATTCCGATCTTAAGCGCATCGTGGGCAAATAGGACGTGGCGAGGAAATGATCGTATAGTTCCTCTTTGTTGGAAGTGCCTGCATCCGATGTATCCAGAATTTGAGACTCCGGTTTCATCTTATAAAGCAATCTGGCTTCGAGGTCGGAAATTCCTCGATCGAACATCTGAAATTCATCTATCTGGCCCTTTACGAAACCACGGTCTCGGTAGCGTTCCCCGAGAACTAAATGTTGGCGTGATCCTCGCCAATTTGTAATCTCTTTAGTCAAGTTATCTTTGACAGTTTCTAGCTCCAGAGATTTTCCATTGAGAAGGATCTTAAAGCCGGACACTTTGCTCGAACCATCATAGGTCATAATCAAATGCGACCACTGGCCAACCGGTACCGTTTCTTTGGCTTGAACGCGAGCGGCATTGCCTGGCCAAAAATGAATCAACGAGGCTGATGGTTTGCCGTCCATTAGCATGAACTCATAACCCATGCTTCCTGAATCGTCAGCGCCTCCGCCGCGGCTGAAGATGCTTTCGCGAGGCGCATGCTGATTTGGGCGAACCCAGACCGATGCGGAAAACGGATGTTCGCGTGGGAAATAACCTACATCGAAAATTTCCATTTTATCGTCGCCAGTAAATTGTAGTGCTTGTCCGGTTACGCCGGGAACTAATACGTTGAGATCGGTTGTTGTAGCCGGCATGTCTGGGGCTGCGACGTTGGCGATACTTCTGCCGTCGCGCTCGTCGAATGAAATCCAGGCGACGCGTCCTGGCCAGTCGAGGCTTGGCTTCGACTCCAGCCATTTTCCGAATGCGGCCTCGGCCTCAGGAGACGTATTTACCGAAGCGAGTTTAGCTGAAAGGGTATTGGCTTTTTTGAGCGCCTTGGCCATTTCCTTATCGGCCTTTTCGTTCGATAAGGCCAACGCGGGCGTCGGGACGGCATCTGTGAAAAAGGAGATTAGGCCTGTCTCGTCGATATTGGCGAAAAACGAACTGAGAGAGTAGTATTCATTGGTCGTCACTGGATCGTATTTATGATCGTGACAACGGCAGCACTCCATCGTCAGGCCGAGAAATGCCGATCCAAAAGTCTGAGTCCGGTCCGCTACATATTCGACGCGATACTCTTCGGGCACGATACCGCCTTCCATTAAATGTCCGTGGAGGCGGTTGAACGCAGTAGCGAGAACGTCGTCTTGAGTGGCGTCTGGGAAAAGGTCTCCAGCCAATTGAGTGGTGACGAATTTGTTGTAGGGCATGTTTTCCTGGAATGCTTTTATTACCCAGTCGCGCCATGGCCAAACGCGTCTCTCGCCATCACGCTGGTAGCCGTTAGAGTCCGAATATCGCGCCACGTCGAGCCACTCGCTTGTCATCCGTTCGGCATACGCGTCGGACGCGAGTAGTCGATCAACCACGGATTCGTAAGCGCGTTCTGATTCATCTGCCAAAAAGGCTTCGATGTCCTCAATCGAAGGGGGTAAACCAGTGAGGTCGAAGCTCGCGCGTCGTAGCCATTTCTCACGCGATGATTCGTCAGCGGGGATCACTTGCTCAGATGCAAAGCCTTGTTCTATAAAGCGGTCAATTTCGTTGCGAACCCATTTCGATTCAGTCGCTGGCACTTCTACCGTTTTCGGCAGTGGTTTGAGCGACCAGTGTTCGTCGTAGGGGGCGCCTTCTGCGATCCACTGATCGAGGAGTTTCTTTTCATCATCCGAGAGCGAGAGGTTCGAGTCCAAGGGCGGCATTACGTCTTCTTCGACGTCGTCCCATATGCGCCAATGGAGATCGCTCTCCTCGATATTGCCGGGGACGATTCCGAAGAACTCGTCTCCTAAATCCGCCGTGGCTTGGTCGCGCGTGTCCAGTCGAAATTCTGAATCTTGGTTCTTCGCATCGGGGCCGTGACACTTGAAGCAGCGATCGGATAGGATCGGCTTAATGTCTTGGTTGAAAGAGATTTCGTCGACTGCGAGAGAGCTCGAGAGAGCAAGTGAAATGCAGGCTATTGAGAGTTGGGTATGTTTAGACAGCATGATTAATTGGCGGAGACTATCTGATTGCTATGGTCTCGTCTAGTAAAGGCTTTGGTATTTTTGGTACGTTTTGACGCTCTGTCTAAATCGTTTTCTGTAGGCGAGCGGTGTTAGTCCTGTTATTTTTCGGAAGCGTTTGGTGAAGTGGCTTTGGTCGTAAAAGCCGATTTCAGAGCTAATGGGGGCGATGTTTTTGTCACTTCGAACAAGCAGTCGTTGAGCGGTTTCAATGCGCAGTTTCTGGAGGTATTCAGTGGGTGACATCCTCAAAATCTGCCGAAATCGAAGATTGAATTGCGTACTTGATAGGCCGACATTTTCGGCCATCTCCTGCATTGATAGATCTTCGTTAAACCGCTCTTCAATTAGTGAAATGACAGGCGTGAGCTCTTGAAAGTGCAGGCTTCGGTCCATGGGCGTGTCTACTAGGTGCATCACGCCTGCGAGACCGATTACTGCGTCGATGGATTGGCGACAATGGCCGCTCGGAGATCGGCCGCGACCAAAGTCAGAAACGAAGCAATCGACAAGCTGGGGTCTGCGAGAGACTTCGAGGTAATTACCCGAAGGGAGTAAAAGGCTCGTTTTAACGTGGGCACGTTTGACTCGGGCCAATTCACTCGCCATGTTTTTGATCATGAAATTGGTTCCCTGGCTGCTTCTCCTCCCTGTTCTCTCGATGGCCGCGAGTCCCATCGACGTTGGCTCTCGCCGCGAGCTCTTTGTGGACGATCACCTCATCCAAGAACTCGAAGGAGAGATCGACCTCCGGCTCAATCATCCTACTCCTCGCGAAATAGCTATTGTTCACGACGCCCCTTGGGAGGGAACAGGCAGCGGATATCATAGCATCTTCAAAGACGGCGATCGTTACCGGATGTACTACAAGGCTATGCAACTCGAATTTCCGGACGGAAAACTGGACACTGAAATCCATCCACGGTTTTGCTGCTACGCTGAAAGCGATGATGGTATTATCTGGCGCAAGCCGAATCTAGGTCTCCACGAATTTAACGGCTCCAAGGAGAACAATATTACGATTACGAGCGATCCCATCGAGGGCCTCAACGTAGATGCCGCCCACTCCGCGATATTCAAGGATGCAAACCCAAACACGCCCACCAGTGCCCAGTACAAAGCGATTCTGCGTTCCCGAACACCTAATGGACTCATCGTACTGAAATCAGCAGACGGACTTTTGTGGTCGCCCTTCCTACCGCAGCCCATTCTTCGCTTGAAGGGTGCTTTCGATTCCCAGAATCTCGCATTCTGGGATCCAGTTAATGGATACTACCGCGCTTACTGGCGAACCTCACCCGAGGGAGTAATCAACGACACCGAATGGAAGCCGAAAGGAATGCGCTCCGTTCGCACGGGAACTTCGAACGATTTGGAGAATTGGGAGAACCTCACCGACCTGACCTACGCGGGCTCTCCTCCCCAGGAGATGTATACCAATGGCGTCTTCTCTTATCACCGAGCCCCTCACATCCTAGTTGGTTTCCCTCTTCGATACATCGAACGTGAAAACGAAGCTCCTCTGAAAGCACTTCCTGATCCTGAAAACCGAAAACTCCGCTCAGCCGCTCATCCCCGCTATGGTCAGGCCCTCAGCGAAAGCCTTTTTATGGCCAGTCGGAATGGAACCCAATTCAAGCGCTGGGACGAGGCCTTTAACCGTCCGGGACCAGAACGCCCGGGAACCTGGCATTATGGCGCTCATTCCCTTGCCTGGGGGCTTGTCGAAACCGCCTCTCATCTTCCCGGCGCTCCCAACGAATTATCGCTTTACGCGCTCGAAAACTATTGGCACGGAAAGGGTAGCGCCTTGCGCCGCTATACGCTACGACTGGACGGATTCGTCTCCGCCTCCGCTAATTGGAAAGGCGGCTCTTTG
>JBNMOQ010000285.1:0-6547 GCA_051275055.1 Candidatus Pelagisphaera sp. | reverse complement strand
CCGTAACGAGTTGGTCTTCCTGCAGCGATTCGTTTCCTCGAACTACGACAAGATCCGTTTTTTTCAAACCGGATACAACTTCGATTCGAGTGCCGCGGGTATTGCCCAGTTCGACGTCTCGTTGCTCGGTCCGAGATTCGCCACCGCTATTATTGACGACCCAAACGATGGTTCTTCCGTCGCTATAGCGGATAATCGCGTCGCGCGAAATGACGAGTTGGTTAATCCCGGTTGCAGGCCTAAAACTCCCTTCAGCGGACATGCCAGGCTTAATATTTTTTGGAGGATTGTCGAGGGCGAGTCTCACCAAAAAAGTGCGCGTGTTTGGATTTACCTTTGGCGAACGCGCTTCTATCTGGGCGCTGATCGGCTGATCGTGTTTCTTCGAAAGATAGACCGATACGGATTGCGTTTGAAGAATGACATCGAGCTGTTCTTGGGGGACTTCTATATCGAGCCTGAGGTCGCTTGTACCCACAAAGTGGAGTACAGGGTTTCCTGTTTGAACCCATTCGCCTACCTCCGCATCTTTAGAGACCACAATTCCCTCGAATGGGGCGATAATCTGATGGCGTTTTACGATTTCACGCTGACGCTCTAAAGCGTTGGCTGCTTGTTGAACCGCTACTTGAGATAGTCGAAATGCGGTTTCTCGCGTCTCGCGTTCCGTGCGCGGAAAATTGGCATCGCCCAATTCTACAGCCTCGTTGAGGCGGCGTTCTGCATTGGCGTTTTCGGCCTGGGCTCCTTCGAGTGCGAGTTCCTGTTCTCGGAGTTCTATTTTCGCGAGCGTATCGTCGAGACGAACGAGGACGGCGCCTTTTTCAGCGGCAAATCCGGTTTCTGCATCGGCGACTGAAATCAGGCCTGCAACACGGGGCGATAAATCGGCTTCCCGTTTTGCCGTTATCGTTCCGCTGAATCTGAATACGGCTGGTTCCGCATTGGTTTCGGGTTTCTCCACCACTATCGGCGGTGCGGATTGTGGATACGTGTACGGACTGGCGAACACAAGAAGTGAAGCTAGGACGAATGTAGAAACGCGAGGGGAAGGGATCATCGGAAATTTTCTTGATCTGGGTTTGCGGGTAGCCAAGAGCCGCCAAGAGCGCGCAGTAGATTGACCGTGTTGGTGAACTGAGTGCGTTGAACTTGCACGTATTGTTGTTCGATATCGAGAGCAGTTCTCTCAGCATCGAGAGCCGTAATAAAATCGACTAGGCCTCGCTCGTATTGGATCGAAGAAATCTCTCGAGCTTTTTGGGCGGCTTCGACCGCTTGACCCAATGAATTGCTCTGCGATTCGAGCAGGCGAGTCGATTGGAGTAAATCGTCGACCTCGGTAATCGCTTCGATTGCGACTTGTTTATATAGTTCCAGTTGCTGTTCGAACGCGGCTTTGTCTTGGGCGAGCCTCGTGCGGAGCCGTCCTCCTTGGAACAATGGCATCGAGCCATTGGCTGCCAGGTTCTCGAATGCGGAGGAAGGTTTAAAGAGATCATCCCAGTTGAAGCCGGCATAACCGATGACCCCTGAAAGGGAGATTTTGGGAAAAAAGGAAGTCTTGGCTATTCCAACTTGCTCGCTAGCGGCGGCTAAGAGTTGTTCGGCTTGTCTTACATCCGGTCTCCGCATCAAAAGCTCGCTGGGCAAACCCGCTGGAATTTTGGGAAGACGTTGGTTTAAGGGTTCCGGATTGAAAACGAATGTAGCTGGGGTTTCGCCAACAAGCACCGCAAGGGCGTAAACAAGGCTGTTTTGAAATCGTTTCAGTTCGTACAATCGCGCTTCGGCGGTCGCGAGAAGGGTTTGCGCTTGCGCGACATCCAGTTCGCTTACGGTTCCGGTAGCAAAGCGCTCTTTCACGAGTTCGAGAGACTGGCTTCGTGTATTTTTGCTTTGTTCGAGAAGCTCGATTTCAGACTGAAGAGAGTTTACCTGGAAGAAAAGCTGAGCCACATCTGCGTGCAGGGTAAACATGATGTCGTCGTAGAGGGCTTCTTGGGCTGCGGCATTCGCTTTCGCAGCGAGGATGCTTTTGCGAATACGTCCAAACAGATCGAGCTCCCACCCGGCGAACAATCGGGCGTCATAACGTTCGCCGTCGTCGGAAATGCCATCTGGCGATATCGCGGCAGACTCTGAGAACGAGGCTGCATTGAGATCGCCGTTTATTTGAGGCCATTGACCGGAACGAACTTGGCGGGTAAAGGCGCGAGCAGACTGTACCGAATAGTAGGCAGCTTTAAGATTATGGTTCCGTGATTGAGCCGTTGCGATTAGTTCGGACAAGGCCTTGGATTCGAAAAATGAGAGCCACTCATTTGCGGAGACGTTTCGTGTATCGGAATCCGCATTGAGGAATTGCTCTGGGGATTCTAGCTCGGGTATCGGTGGAGAGGGGACAGTCGCGCAGCTCGACAGAAATAAGAGCACGCAGGCAGCGGTGAACGTGATTGGTCCTAGCGCCGGACTCTTCTTACCCGGTTGTCTATGCATTCTTCGCATTTCAGGTAGACCATCTAGTTGGTAGGGGTGACAAGGCAATCGTTTTGTCGATTGAATTTTGGCCCAAAATTGATCCATATGTAATCTAAATAGGGATACGATGAATCCATAGGATGATTGAAAATGGACTGGACGGGTTGTTGGCGATAAAGAATTGGCTTTTACTCTACGACTTGTTGAGTATGAGAGCTCTTTTTGAAAACCATCGGATTTTGTAGGCGAGGGGAGTCTATCAAGTGAGTCTTCGGAACGATCATTTTTGTGAAAAAGCTTCCTGTCAGTTTCTACCTTCAAATCCTGCTTTGCGCTGCGCTATGGGGCAGTGCTTTTCCGGTTATCAAGCTGAGCTTCGCTCATTTGGCTTTGGAGAGTTATGGGGAGCAATTGCTGTTTGCGGGCACGCGGTTCATGCTGGCGGGTTTGATTGTAATGCTGTTTTGCAGGCGAAGCGTTATTGGCATTTTTAGGGAAGTTCCGAAGGGAGCGCTTTTGTGGGTGACGCTTGGGCAGACTTTTGGACAGTATGTGTTCTTCTACTACGCTTTGCGGGTTTCGAGTGGAACGTTGGGGGCGTTGTTGGTCGGCTCGGGTAGTTTGTGGTGGGTATTGTTGGCGCCTTTGTTTTTAAAATCGGCGTTTCCCTCGGGGAAACAATGGGCGGCGTTGGCGGCCTGCACGGTAGGCATATCGATAGCGGTGTACGCTCCGGGCGCGGGTAGTGGCGATGTCTTTCAGGGGACGATCGCTTTTTTGATGTCGACGTTGATGGGAGCTTTCGGGGCAATCGGGATGAAGCGCGTAGCACCTCGTTTCGGGAGTCGCTCGATCACGGCGTTGTCTCTGTTTCTGGGGGGTGCGATGCTTGTCGTGGTGGGCGCTTTTGAGTGGGAGGCGTTTTCGAAGGATTATAATTGGATCACACTGGGAGTGACTGTTTATCTGGCGATATTGTCGGCGACGGCGTTTACGATTTGGAATCGTTTGATTGAACGTTATAGCGTGAACGTGCTGTCGGCGTTTCGATTTATGATTCCTTTGTGCGGGGTTATAGAATCGTCGGTGTTCTTGGCATCGGAATCGATGGGCATCGGAATTGTCGTGGGTGGAGCGATCTTACTCGTATCGCTTTTTGCGATGAGCCGAATTGAGTCGAAGGCAGGCGCTTAGGCTGCATTCAATAATTCGAATTTGGTCTGGCTAGTTTTAAGCCCTGCTGCCATAGGTATCGTGAAGCGTGCTAATTCACATTTCTTCTCAATGATGTCATTAATCGATCGTATATCAGTAGGTTCGTTAATCTTGGTTATTGGCATTTCGCCAGTAGTCTTGAGTTCCGAGGATTCGCCGATCATGAAGCTCGAAGATGTCATTGGAATTGAGATACAGAAGACATCTTTGGGTGAGCGGGCAGTTTTGGAGGGTCAACGGAACGGATTGGTGATCGGCGAAGATTCGGAATCTGATTTCACTCTCGTTCGACGGTTCGATCCGCAGTATGTCGACTATACTTCGATCCAGGTTCGAGCGGCAAAGGGTGGTTGGGTGAGCTCGATGATGGTGATCCCTAACGGAATGAAATCGCCTCCGGCAGTGTTCGTTTTGGACGAAGAATGTCGATATCTTAAATTTGCTCCGAATATGCCGGATAGCGCGGATATCGACGAGTGGGAAGGAAGGGTTTATTCTAGAATGCCTTTAGGGAGTCAATTAATCGGGGCGGGGTTTGCAGTGGGGTTTCCTACGCCGAAAACGATGGGAGAGAGGAAGAAACCGCTGACGATCGATGATTGGGTTAATCTGATAAAGCGGTTCGGGCAGAAGGCTCGAATCGATCCAGAGAGCTTTTTCCTGGCTGCTACCCATGAGCATGCGGAATTGGCAATGAAGGTGGCGGCGAATATGGATTTTGCGGGATTAGTGATCGAGGCGCCGCGCGAGATGTTGTTCGTGAAGGAATCGGAAGAATTGGAGAGGATCGAGAAAGAGAAGGCCAAGGAGGCTTCGGGCAGCGATGATGATACTGCTGATTCCGCTGAAGCTATCCCAGTCGATGAAACGAAGCGCGGGGGCTTCGACTCGGAAGCTCAGCTGAGATATTACGTTTTGTACGCGCGTTCGATTAAGGAGCCGAAGTTGATCATCTTAGCTAAAGATTTGCCTGAGTATGATCGGACGCGAAAGACATTGCTGACTTCGTTGGTTGCGGTGGAGTCGGATTTTAGCGCGGTTCTTTTGGACCGTCCGGCTCGATTGTTTATGACGCCAGAAGAACGGCTTGAGGCTCGGAAGCGGTCACGGTTTGGGGATGAAGATGAGGACGAATATGAAGAGGAGCAGTTGAGAGCGCGAGCGATTTCGAGACGATCTCCAACTACCCAAATGGCCTATAGCTATGACGAAGAATTGTTCGAGCAGTGGGTCGGGCGAATGAACAGCTTTTTGATCGGACATTCAAAAACAGAGCCGCGTTATTTGCCTCCACCGGATCCTGCTCAACGAGGTCGATCCGCGTTTGGCGGATCGTCTGGAGGCGGCGACTATTCTGAAGATGACGGCGGGGATGACGCTTACAGCGATGAAGGAGGCGGCGACGGTGGAGAGTAGGGAAGTTTGCCCACAGATTGCCCAGATGGACACAGATATTTCTTAGCAATTATTTCTCACATTTCCATCTCCGATAATCTGAGCAATCTGTGGGCAAATAATTGTAATGCTCTGCGCTACTCTTCGAATGTTTCGAGTTCGCGGATGTAGCTTCGTAGGGATTCGGAGGGCTCGTGCCCGTAGGCGGTTCGAAGTAGTTTTAGGGCGCTTGGTATTTGGCCGCGACTGAGTTCGAGGCGGGCGTGTTCGTAGTTGGCGGTGAAGGCGAATTCTTCGATAGTCGCGGCGATTTGGAAGGCGAGGATTGCTTCGTCTGCCTGTTGTAGGCCGATGAGCGTTTGGGCTCGCATGAGATGCAGTTCTCCATCGCCGGGCGAGTTTTCGATGAGTTCGTCTAGGAGCGAGAGGGCATCGTCGAATGACTCCTCTTTCAGTTTGGCGGAGATCTGGATGCGTTGGATTATCGATCGATCGATCTCTACGGATTGCGAGGCTGATCGCGCTTCGATTGTTGGAATGAGAGCGAGGGCTTCTTCAATCCGACCAGCCGAGGAGAGCGATTGAGCGGTTGAGAGCACGCTATAGAAGTGATCGACGTTTTCCGCTAGTTCCGTTGCCTGAGCCAGCGAGTCGGCTGCTTCAGTATAGATGCCCTTATTGAATAGAAGGTAGGTTAGCGAGAGGCGTGAATCGAAGGTGGCTCCTCCGAGGGAATGGGCGGTTTGAAAGTCTACGATGGCTTCGTCCCATCGTTCCAGCCGAGTGAGCAATCCTGCCCGGTTTCGCCAGTTATCTGCATCGCTCCGACCGAAGGCGAGGACTTCGTCAGCCATCGTGATCGCTTCTTCGTAGCGTTCGAGAGCGATCAAACATTGAAGTACGCCAAAGCGCCAGGAGTTGTTTTCGGGATTGAATACCAATGCATTTCGGAATGCGGTGAGCCCGCTTTCGTAGAGTTGTTTGGATCGGTAGATCCGACCGATTAATCCGTGGATTTGGGATTCGTTGGCACCGAGCTCAACGGCTTTCAGGAGGACCGGAAGCGCCTGTTCGCTCTCATCGAGCTCCATTAGCGTAAAGCCGAGGTTCGCGTAGGCTCGCAAAAAGCTCGGGTGTTTGCGAATTGCGAGGACGTATTGCTCGACTGCCGATTGCTTTTGGTTCTCCTCGTAGAGCATGCTGGCGAGGACGAAGTGGAGCGCGGCGCTGGCTTCGATTCCGGATTCGTCCAGAGATTTAATTGCTTGCTGGAGGTAAGCGATGGCTTCGCTTTTGGTCTCGACGAGAGCCATTGCCCCTTCGTAGGCGTTGTAGTTTTCAACGTCCATTTGAGGCTCGGTGTATCCATTCACTCCGTACCGACCAAGGAAGCGATTTTGAAAGTCTTTTTCTTTCCAAGAGAACTCGGGGAATACCCATTGGTCGAAGTCGAGTG
>JBNMOQ010000284.1:0-6567 GCA_051275055.1 Candidatus Pelagisphaera sp. | reverse complement strand
TTCCGCCTTCACCCGCCCTGCGGGTTACGCCGTGACAAGGAAGCGACAACAGGTCTTGCCATTATCATATTAAATCCAACTTCAAAAAACCTATTCGGCGTCAGCCGACCTGTATCCGCGAAGCGGATACTGACAATCATTCATGCTCCAGTTAGGAAACGTTACCATCAAGACTTCGGAACGAATTCGACGTTAATGCTCAATTCGATGCCTTAACAGGATACGCGTCTTCGCCACTGCTTGATCCGGCAGTCGCCGGAACATGATGAGATTTTGACCCAAGAAGATTCATCAAGTTGGCGGCTCAAAAGGCATCGGTTTGATCTGATTGGGCGCCGCACCGGGGCGGTCTATCGCTCTTCTCGGTTCTAAAGTAAAATATTCACAAATTTATTCATAAATAGGATATATTCAGTCATTATATCTTGATAATTAACATTTTAATCTATTCATTTATCTATTCATAAATGAGTAAAAAACACACAGATACAGTATTGAACCTACTTTCCTCTCGCGGATCGATGACCGCAGTAGAGCTCTCGAAACTCGCTCAAATTAGCCAGCCAACCATTTCCCGAACAATCCGGCAATGCCCGGAAATCATCCGCATAGGCAACGCTCGAAACGCTCGCTATGCTCGAACTCGCAAATTAGGCAGAGCATCGAACTGGAATCTCTATCAAGTCGATACAGAGGGACGCCCTCAACCATTCGGACTCTTGCACTCGCTCCAACAAGGAGAGTTCCATTTCGAATCCAGCGTCCCGAAAGAAAAATTCACCTACCTCACCGGCACAGATTTTCCATCTGGTCTATTTCCCGATCTGCCCTGGTTCCTGGATGACATAAGACCACAAGGATACATTGGCCGCCTCTTCGCCCACGCAAGTGGACCAGCCCTAGGAATCGGCTCTAATCCTGAGAATTGGAGCTCAGACGAGGCGCTAATCGCCATTCAGGAGTTCGGAAGTGATGCGCCCGGAAATTTCATACTCGGCGACCAGGCGATTGATACGTTTCAAGGCTCGAAATTGAGGCCAAACTTCATAGACGAAAACGATCGTGAGGCCCAATTCGATTTGCTTGCTCGCAATATGACAGAAGGCAGCCCGACTCCTCAATCATCCGCAGGAGGGGAACAACCGAAGTTCACCATTTGCCTGCAACGTGACGATAGCAGCTTTTCGCACTCGATAGTGAAATTCTCCGGGCCTATTTCATCGGATAACGGAAGGCGATGGAAAGATTTGCTCCTAGCCGAAGAGCGTGCCCTTACAACGCTTCGCCAAGCGGAACTTCCCGCCGCCAAATCATCCGCTTTGAATTCAGACGAGCGGACCTATCTTGAAGTCGAACGTTTCGATCGAATCGGACGCTTTGGTCGTCGAGGGGTACTGTCTCTCAGAACAATCGCATCGACGTTCACAGGAAGAATCGAACAGCCTTGGCGAATTCAAGCCAATGAGCTCGCCGCAATCGGATGGATATCAACCGAGGATGCATCGAAATTGACCCGACTCAATTGGTTCGGACACCTGATCGGCAACACAGACATGCACGCAGGCAATGCAAGTTTCTACCTTAACCCGCAACTACCATTGACCCTCTGCCCGGCCTACGACATGCTACCCATGTTATACGCCCCGAATCGAGCAGGTGACCTGCCAAGTAGGCCAATAGACCCGGCTCTTCCAAAACCTGAAGATCTATCGCACTGGAAACCGATGGCTCAACTGGCTTTAACTTTCTGGAAGAGCGTATCCACGGATACACAACATACTACTGATTTCAGAACGATCGCCTCAGTCAATCAAAAGATCGTTCGAAATATGATCGCCGCCTTCTAGGCTCACGCCTTCCAATCGAGCCCGAAAGGAAGCGCAACCTCACAGAGGTATAAACGAGATTTGGAAAAAGTCTCACACTAAGCCGCAAAGAGAGCGTCCAACAATTCAGTGTCGGAGCGGGTTTACCCCGCTATTATTCTTTTCCCATCCGATCCAGACCTGCTCAATCGCGGGGTAAACCCGCTCCTACAATTAGCGAAATACGAAAACATCGACTTACTCGTAGGGCCGGCGCTTGCGCCGTGCCGCGTAACCTTAAGCCCAACCTCCTTAGCGGCTTTGCGGCTTAGCGTGAAACTTCTTTCGTGTTTCTTCGTTCCCTTCGTGGGCAAATCCTCTACCTCGTCACCGCCCAGCCAACCATGCATTCAACTGCGACTCCCATTCAGGATTCGTATTCATTGCACCGATACCGTGACCGCCCTTTTCGTAAATGTGCAATTCCGACTCTACACTCGCCGCCTGCAAGCTCTCGAAATAGACTTTCGAATTTTCTATCGGGACCACCTTGTCATCTTCACAATGAATCAAGTACGTCGGAGGAGTCTGACCTGTAACTCGCTTTTCAGTAGAAAACTCCGCTATATCCGATTCGCTCGGTGCATCGCTTCCGAGCAACCTTTGCCGCGATCCTCGGTGAACAATGGAATCGGCCATTGAAATCACCGGATAAAACAAAATCGAAAAGTTCGGCACAGGAGATTCCTCGCTAATCGAATCCTTCGATCCGGGATAAGGCCTTCCCACTCCATTCGAAAGCAAACTCGACAGATGACCACCGGCTGAAAAACCCCAAACGCCAACCTTCGACGGATCGACCTGCCATCGCTCACTATTAGCTCGGATCATTTGCAAAGCCCGCATGCCGTCCCACATGGGAACGTCCCGATTTCCGTTCGGCAGCCGATACTTCAAAACAAATGCCGCAATGCCTTGCTCCAGCAAACCGTCGATCTGAGGCGTTCCTTCTACATTGACGCACACATTCCCATAACCGCCACCGGGCACAATCAGCACCGCCTTCCCATTCGGCTTCTTAGGAAGAAAGATATTCAATGTCGGTTTCGAGATATTGCTAATTCCGCAGCCACCCCGCGTCTCCGGTCCCTCAACGCCATTCTCGCCCGGCATCGACTTGGGCCAAAGCGGCATCGACTCCGGAATGCTTCTAAAAGGAGAACTGAGTGACCTGAACTTTTCAATACGATGAAACGTCATATAGTTCGCATCATGAGCACGATGGGCGCCTCCCAAGCCATCCGGATAAGCGGTTCTAGAAACCAACACGATATCCTCTCCCTCGATCAACCAATCGATATATTGATGAGCGGTCTTCGCCACATCGGGATCACGCAAGACAACAGAATCCAATTTCCAATCTTTCAGATTTCTAGATGAGATCAACCCAACCGTATTCCGAGTGTGCGATGGATCACCACCGGCATCAAATGGATGTATCCAATTCGTAAGTGCAAAATATTTTCCAGTTCTTTCATCCTTGCGAATAGAAAATTTCTTCGCCCCCCCAGGAAACTTAATAAAAGGTGTATCCGAATTTTTGCTTATTCTTTTTCCGTTCCGCGATATATTCAACACTGCGGCTTTTCCCCCATCCTCATGAGCTACGCGGAGAATATTAACCAATCCGCCATTCGGTTCGACCACGACATTACCCTCAAGCCAAGCTCGACCCGGATCATCCTGATCAAACCTCAAACGATTCGTCGACGTCCAACTTTCCGCATTCAACCAATCGCTTTCAATCGGAGCCGACATAACAAACGCCCTAAAATTCACTCCCCATTTCTCCGGAGGATTCCGATCTTCCATGGCCCGCCAAATACGACCTTTGTGAAAGATAACCGGCATCGGAGCCGTATGATACTCTCCGCTGTCGAATAACAAACCTGAAGCCAGCGAATCAGGAATCGTCCACGTTCGTCCACCATCATCGGATCGTCGAATGATTGCCGAGCCATACTCGCGAGTCGTACCCATAATCCAAAGCGCCCCCTTACTAAAAAATAGCGAAGACCAAAACTGCCCTTTCAATTCAGCAATCCGCTCCCATGTCTCGCCCTTATCCTTCGAAGCAAAAACAACCGTATTCGAATACTCCGACCCCGGCCCGAAGAAATCATGACTCGCAACATAACTGCCGTCAGGCAACACCGCTAAACTCGGCGACCCGATGTACCGCTTCGTCGACGCAGCCGAATGATCGATCACGACCCCCAGCTCTCCCAAAACCACGGGAGTAAAACCCAACGACAATATCACGTATGCGAAAATCAAATGGGGTCGGTTCATTATTCGCAGATTGCCTCGCCTTCCCGTACTCGCAACGTCAAAATGAATCTTGGGGTAAACCTAGTTTTTATAGCCGCAAAAAGGCGCAAAAAAATCCTGTTGAGTGGCCTTCGTTATAACTTCGGAGGCAAATAATTATCTTCTGAACCTACAAAGTAGTTGAAAAGGTAATCCCGTTTCGAGCTCGTCAGAGCGACACCTGAGAACTTCGTTCGAAGCATTATAGCGAAGGGCCGCATAGCCTCGATTTTGCGCCTTTTTGCGGCCAAAATTATTTCGGGAATCCTTAAGTTAACGCCTATAGGCTTACCGCGCGATCCCTCTGTTCCAATCAATCGTCGACCAAGAGCATCACGAATTCCATTCCAACATTGCGTTCTCTGGAAAATAAATTCCGATAAGGGCATGCCCCCCTTCAACGAACTGCTCGATTTCTCAGATGACGCCCTCTACACGCTTCGCACTCACGCGGCGGGTCCCTCAGGCGCTTTGCCGCTAGAAGCCGACCAACTGCGCGGCATGTCTAGCGGGGACCTTTTCGGATGGACGCAAAACGCCGGCATGGGTTGGGATCCAAAACTCCTGCTCGGCAAACAATTTCTAATCCTCAGCACCCAAGGCGGACTCCGAGCTCCCGACGGCTCTCCCATCGCGCTCGGCTATCATACCGGACATTGGGAGATTGGTCTGCTTGTAGAAGAGGCCGCTCGTTCGTTTTCCGATAGCGGTGCCATTCCATTCGCCGCCTACTGCAGCGACCCTTGCGACGGTCGGACCAACGGCACCCTGGGGATGCTCGACAGCCTTCCCTATCGCAACGACGCCGCGATCGTGTTCAGGCGGCAGATACGCTCGCTTCCAACGCGACGCGGAGTGCTCGGCATCGCAACTTGCGACAAAGGTCTACCGGCAATGCTCATGGCACTGGCTGGTTCGCCTGACTTGCCCACCATTCTCGTTCCAGGGGGTGTCACCCTACTCGCCGAGGAAGGCGAAGACGCCGGCAAAGTCCAAACACTCGCCACTCGTTTCGCTCGCGACGAAGTCAATTTGGAATACGCTGCCGAAATGGGCTGCAAAGCCTGCGGCACTCCTGGTGGAGGCTGCCAATTCATGGGGACCGCAGCGACTAGCCAGGTCGTCGCAGAAGCCCTCGGTCTAACACTGCCACATGCGGCGCTCTCTCCAAGCGGAGCTCCCATCTGGAAAGACATGGCCCGCCGTTCAGCCCAGGCTCTTCTAGGATTGGAAACCGCTGGTCTCACAACCCGCGACATTCTAACTGACGACTCCATTCACAATGCCATGGTTGTTCACGCGGCTATCGGCGGTTCGACCAATCTCGTCTTACACATCCCCGCAATCGCTCACGCGGCAGGCCTTCGCCAACCAACCGTCGAAGACTGGACCCGTATCAATCGGTCGGTTCCTAGGCTCGTCGATTCGCTTCCCAACGGACCAAAGCATTTCGCAACCGTTCAAGTCTTCCTCGCTGGCGGCGCTCCCGAGGTAATGCTTCATCTCAGAAAACTCGGTCTTCTCAAGCTCAACGCTCTTACTGTAACCGGGCGCACACTGGGCGAAAATCTCGACTGGTGGGAAAGCTCCGAGCAACGCCAGCGTCTCAAAGAAAAGCTTCGTAAACTAGACGGTATAGATCCCGACGAAGTCATCATGTCCCCCGAGCAAGCTCGTGAGCGTGGACTCGCTAGCACCGTTACCTTCCTCCAAGGCAATCTCGCTCCCGAAGGCGCTTTAGTGAAAAGCACCGCCATCGCTCCTGACCGAATCGGCGACGACGGGTTCTATCGTCACGAAGGACCCGCTTGCGTGATGACCTCGGAGAAAAACGCCATCGAAGCCATCAAAGCCGGAACCGTTCAGCCAGGCGACACGCTCGTCCTAATGGGCATCGGTCCCGGTTGCGGAATGCCCGAAACCTACCAAATCACTTCAGCCCTCAAATACGTGAAAGGCGGGGACCAAATCGCCTTGATAACTGACGGGCGATTTTCCGGCGTATCCACAGGCGCCTGTATCGGCCACATAAGCCCCGAAGCCTGGGCCGACGGACCGATCGGTCGTATCCGAAATGGAGATACTATTCGAATCGAAATCGATACGCGAAAATTAGAAGGATCAATTAACGTCATAACTGAAGACGACAGCGCGTTCGATAATCGACCCCGTCACCCCGAACTAATAGCCGACCCGAACGTACCGACCGATACACGTCTCTGGGCCACACTCCAAAACGCCAGCGGCGGCTCCTGGGCCGGCTGCATCTACGACGCCGACCGCATAGCCGAACTCATCGAAAAAGGCCTCCAAGCGGAGCAAGGCGAAACCCGTGAATAGGTTTAGATCACAGATTGAATGTGTCGAGTTGCTCGGTACACAGAGATAACGG
>JBNMOQ010000283.1:0-6588 GCA_051275055.1 Candidatus Pelagisphaera sp. | reverse complement strand
TGATTTCGGGGAGCTGGGTTGATTTGTCGGATCTCTGAGTCCTCTTCTGGAGAGGTTAAGGAGTAAATTAACCTTGCAATCTGAAAACTATGATTTCAATTTGCAATGATGATTGATCGTTTGTTTGAATCCCAATTGATCGATGCCTTAATGGATTCGCCAGCTGTCGCTCTGTTAGGCCCAAGACAGGTGGGTAAGACTACACTGGCTCAGAGGCTTTCCAAAAAGACGTTTGAAAAGGATATCGTTTATCTGGACCTGGAGCTTGATTCCGATTTGGCGAAGCTTGATGATGCAGAGGGCTATCTCAAGCGTTTTGAAAACCATTTAGTGATTATCGATGAGGCTCAACGGGCTCCTGAGCTTTTTCGAGTATTGCGTGGCCTTATTGATATTCGAAAACGAAACGGCGAGAAGGCCGCTCAATTTCTTTTGCTAGGATCTGCTTCTCGCGATTTGCTGCAGCATACATCGGAGTCCCTTGCGGGACGGATACGATTTCTGGAGCTTACCCCTTTTTCTGTCGAAGAAATCGGACGCTCGAAGGGGGCAAAGCAGGATTTGGAAAGGCTCTGGTCTCGAGGAGGATATCCGGATAGCTATTTAGCTCGTAGCGATGATGCGAGTTGGGAATGGCGTATCAATTTTATAAGTACGTATCTCGAGCGCGATATCCCGCTCATGGGGCCGAAGGTGCCGGCGACTCGTATGAAGCGATTTTGGACAATGCTTGCTCACGTGCACGGGCAGCAATTGAACTTGTCTAGTTTGGGGAAAAGTCTCGAAACTAGTCACACGACAATTCGGAATTACCTCGATTTGCTAACGGACTTTTATATGGTTCGTCAGATTCAGCCTTGGTCGGGCAATACTAAAAAACGTTTGGTCAAAGCGCCCAAGGTGTATATTCGAGATAGCGGATTGCTGCACACGCTCTTGAATGTACCCGACGTGGAATCCTTACTAGGGCACCCAGTACTTGGAGCGAGCTGGGAAGGATTTGTAATCGAAAATATTCTATCGATACTCTCGTCGAAGTGGCGATACAGCTACTATCGCACCTCTGCTCAGGCAGAGCTGGATCTAGTGCTTGAAGGGCCTGGGAATCAAACCATTGCTATTGAAATCAAGCGATCGATTTCGCCGAAAATAACGAAAGGCTATCATTTCGCCTGCGACGACCTGAAGGCTACGCAAAAGATTGTGATTCATGCGGGAGCGGATAGCTTTCCTATGAATGGCGGAATCGAGGCGATGGGTATGGAGACTTTCTTAAAGAAGCTGAACTCCTAGATTGTTCGACAAACTATTCCGTAATTATCAAACACCATGATTGAATTATTTCTACTTATTCACTTCTGCATGAAGACCGGGCAGAAACTGAAGAAAAAAGGCTATAGACCATTAAAATATTATTTTTTGATACCCATCGTATGGTTTTCCGTGCAGATTGTGGTCGGCACGATTGTAACGATCGTCTATATGATGATTACGGGGGATGAGAGTGAACCAAATTTGTTACTCGTCTATATCCCAGCGCTTGCATGCGCCTTCGGTGCAGCCGTTCTCTTGTCGAAGAAAGTAGATCGCCTGCCAAATGCTGATGAGGTAGATGAAGGGACCGGCACCGGCACCGTTTGGTTGAGTGATGACGAAAATGAGTAGCTGCAATTGCTAGCCTATATCTGCTATCGATAATAGAAATGGATACGACAGTGCAACCACCTCAAGAAAATTTAGAATTATTAGCGGACTCACGAGGGCTTACCATTCGTAGCCATTGGTTTCGCCCTTCCGTTTGGTTTGTGCTCTTCTTTGCATTTGGGCAACTGCTCCAGGCCGATAATTGGTCGGAGTGGCGGGGAGCTGATGGAGATGGGTTTAGTGACGAATCGACTGCTCCACTGAAGTGGAGCGATCGGCAAAACGTGCTTTGGAAAGCCGAACTGCCTGCTCCGGGCAATTCATCTCCGATCGTCTTTGGCGATCGAGTTTTTATCACCTGCGCTAACGATGATGGAACGGAACGTTCGCTTATGGCCTTCAATCGCAAAAGCGGCGCTCTTCTCTGGAAACGTTCGAAGGAACACCTAGAACCGGATCCTACGCACCCGACCAATCCCTGGTGCGCCGCTTCGCCGGCAACCGATGGTGAGAGCGTCTTCACTTGGGACGGCTCGGTAGGAGCCGCGGCCTATGACTATAGCGGTAAACTGCTTTGGCAACGCGACCTCGGTGCCTTCGTGCATCAGTGGGGGCACGGATCGAGTCCAAGGCTCTATAAAGACATGGTGATAATATTCGGTGGACCGGGACCTCGCGTGCTGCTAACGGCGCTTGATAAAAAGACTGGCGAAACTATTTGGGAGAAGAATCTCAGCCACATTGGCTCCGAGCCTGAGGAACTGATCGGTTCCTTTGCCACTCCCTTTATCTGGCAGAATGGAAAACGAACCGAGCTCCTGCTGCCGCTTCCTGGATATCTCGCCAGTTTCGATCCCGACACTGGCAAGGAAATCTGGCGATGCGATGGGCTCGGACCGCTGGCCTATTCCGATGCCATGGTTGGGCAAGGCGTGATCCTTGCCTTTAGTGGATTTAAGGGGCCTTCATTTGGAATGCGGGTTCCTGGCGAGAGCGAACGCGGCAACCTGACGAAGTCGCACCGAATCTGGCTTAATGGAGTTTCCGAGCAGCGGGTTGGCTCCGGAGTCATCGTCGGCGATCGGTTTTATTTGTGCGGACGCAAGGGGCCGCTCAAATGCGGAGATATCAAAACCGGAGAAATTCTCTGGATTCATGACCTAGGCGAACAAGCTTGGGGCGCAATTTCCCATGTTCAAAACCGACTGTATCTAACCGACCAAACTGGTGTTACTCATATCTTTAAACCCGGAGATCGCTTCGATCCCATCGAACAGAATACCTTGGCTAAAGAAGACCGAGGCAACGCCACGATCGCTTTCTCAGATGGTCAGCTGTTCTTGCGGACCCATAGTCACCTTTACGCGATTGAAGATGCTCGATAGGTGAGTTTTTGATTGGCCACGAAGAGGCACGAAAAAGCACAAAGATTTTTTGGAATTAAGGTTGTATCCAATTTATTGGGGTGATTCTGGATCGTTCATCCAGCATCTCAATCTGTAGGTCGTCTCGTTGAGGCGATAACATTTCGTTTGTTGACGGGTCAGCGACCCGTCCTACAATTTTCACTTAATACAATGGCTTTGTTGGCCACAAAGGGGCACTAAATCCGGGCAGCGACCGCCTTATAAGGCGCTTGAATACTCCGTTCGAAATTGCCTTTCGTTTCGAACGTACCTAAATTGGTGCGATGACCCCAAATAACCCCTGCGCACGCTAACAATATGGATAGACGAGATTTCATCAGACACTCAGGTGCTGTTGCGTCTGGGCTTCTAGCGTCTAGTTCGGGAGCTG
Source organism: Candidatus Pelagisphaera sp. (assembly GCA_051275055.1). Lineage (GTDB taxonomy): Bacteria > Verrucomicrobiota > Verrucomicrobiia > Opitutales > Opitutaceae > Pelagisphaera. Next base: position 3,147 of record JBNMOQ010000283.1, on the reverse strand, counting down.
GGCAGTCGGCCTCAAGGCGTGAGAAACCGATCCCTCACGGCGTTAAGCAGGGTGGCGCAAGCGTCATCGTCGCTGGGGGCGGTATTGCCGGCTTGTCCACTGCATACGAACTGATGAAGCGTGGCCATGAGGTAACCGTTCTCGAAGCATCCCAGCGGGCAGGCGGTCACGTGCGAACGATTCACGATCCGCTGGCTGACGGCTTGTATGCCGATCTCGGCGCGGAACAATGCACCAAGCCGGGTTACGAAATCTACCGAGCCTACGCCAAGGAGTTTGGTCTGGAGCTGCTTCCGTACCCACGGCGCGCGAATCAGCTGACCTACATTCGGGACAAGCCCTATACCGAAGCGATGCTTCGCGACCAAAAAGTCTTGTTGGGATTCGGTTTTAGCAAGCGAGAGGCTTCCTATATTTCAGAGCACGGTATCAATCAGCTGCCATCCTTGTTTTACCGTCCCTATCTCGATACTTTCGAAGATGAATACCAGCCATTAGGGGTTGGGCTCGACGATCTGGATCGCCTGGCGACGAAGGACTTGCTGAAGCGCGAGGGAGCTTCCGAGCGAGCCCTGCTCTATTTTGGCGGTAGCAATGCATCGGCTTTGCAGGCGCTATGGAATGCGGCGATTCTGAAACATCGAAAGGTACCCATGGTTCCGACGGAACTCTTCCGCATTAAAGGCGGGAACCAGCGGATGATCGATGCGTTCGCGAGTCGATTAGGAAGTCGGGTTCGTTTGGGTTCTCCGCTTACCAAAATAGAACACAGCGAATCGAGTGTTACCGTGCACTTCGAGGAATTTGGCGAAGCGCAGTCGATGACGGCTGACTATCTAGTGAATGCTATTCCTTTGACGATCCTGCAGCGCATTCCGATTGAGCCCTATTGGTCCGAAGAAAAGGCATGGGTAATAAAGAATACGACCTACGATTTTCAATCGCGCATTGTTTTTCAGGCTCGTACGCCGTTTTGGAAACGCGAGGGGTACAGTCCTAATATTGCGTGCCGGCTTCCGCATCTGCATTTGGTCTGGGAAATGGCGGAAGAAGTGAAAGGGGATCGCAGTATACTCATCGGCAGCGCCAATGCAGGCACGACTCCCGAACAGGCTCTGGATGCTTACCGTCGGCGCTATCCCGGAAAATCGATCGAAATCGAACATACGCTAGCCCATCACTGGATTCAAGATCCGTGGTCGCCGGTATGCGAACGACAAGTATTCGGGTTGGGAAAGTTGAAGCGCTTTTGGCCCGAAATCATTCGCCCGCACGGGCGTATCCATTTTGCTGGCGCTTATGCGGATAATCTGAGCTGGGGCCAGGAGGCCGCAACGCGTTCGGCCAATCGCGTTGCCAGAGAAATTGACGAAGCATCATGAGAATGAAAATATCGAAGTACATTGTCGCTTGCTTGGCATTTCAAATCCTTCTGAGGGCAGAGACCATTGTCGAGCGCGGCTCAAGCGAGCAGTTCCGTTTCGATTCGTCGGGGAAGTTTGAATACTCAAAGGACGTGATGGGAAATCGTCTCCCCGATTTCTCTCAAGTCGGTTATCATTCCGGTGAAAAAGCGATTCCTCGTGTTCCTGTGGAAATGACCCTTAAGCCCAGTCGAGGCGACGACACTCAGCGTATCCAGAAAGCTTTGAATAAGCTGGGGAGGTTGCCGCTTGACGAGAAAGGTTTTCGCGGGACTCTGCTGCTCAAGCGGGGCCTTTACCAAGTCGAGGGGACGCTTAGAATAAACCACAGCGGTACAGTCCTTCGAGGCGAAGGCAATGGCCCGGGTGGCACGGTAATAGTCGCTACCGGATACGATGATCTGAAGTATCAGCGGGCCTTGATTGTGGTTGGTTCCCGGTCGGGTTCTTCCTCGGTTCACTCCCAGCACGGATACCGAGTGGATGATATAACGCTCTTGACCGATTCGAAGCAGGCGATCGTCGATGCCAATGTTCCGATCGGGAGCCATTCCTTCGAGGTGCAGTCGTCTTCAGACTATCGGGTCGGAGATCGGATAGTCGTACACCGACCTTCAACGGCAGATTGGATCCACCTCATTGGATGCGATCAATTGGAGCCCAGATGGTCTGAGATTCGCAATGCTCGTTGGGTGAAGAGAGGCGACTCGGCTGGCTTCTATTATCAGCGACTTGATAGCTTCAGCAATTATCGACTGCTAAAGGAATCGGATGAAAGTTGGGACGCGTTTGAGAAGCGGGTGCCCTTCTCTGCAGATGGCAAGCAGTTCGACCTAACGCGCCAATGGGAAGCAGGAGACTACGATTTCTATTTCGAGCGGCGTATTCTATCGGTTGACGGAAACCGTATTACTATCGATGCCCCGATCGTCCTTCCGATCGAACAGAAATTTGGAGGTGGGGCGATTTACCGCTATGAGGCAGAAGATCGCATACGAGAGGTGGGTATCGAAAACGTCCGACTGATATCTGAATTCGCAACGCCGATGGCCGGTCATCCCTATGGGAATCCGGAGGAGTTAAGTCGAGCTGAAGCGCATGCGTGGCACGGGATCCAACTCGATAAGAACACCGAGAATACCTGGGTACGCGACGTCACGGGAAACTACTTCGGCTGGTCGCTGGTCTCGGCATCTGGGAAACGGGCCACGGTTCAGGACTGCCTTAATCTCGGGCACGCGTCGAAAATCACCGGGGGGCGGCGTTATTCATTCATGATTGATGGGCAATTGAATCTCGTGCAGCGCTGCCTGACCTACGAAGGTCGCCACGAATTCGTAACGCAGGCGAAGACCTCCGGTCCCAACGTCTTTGTAGATTGCATCGGAGTGAACTCCAAGTCTTCCGCCGGTCCGCATCATCGTTTTTCCGTCGGCACTTTATTCGATAACGTGAAGTCGGAAAATCTCATGGAATCGCGATTCCGGGGTAACTCGGGAACGGGGCATGGCTGGGCCGGAACGCAGACTTGTTTCTATAATTGCGTTGCCCCCGACTTTTTAGTGGAAGCCCCTCCAGGGGGAATTTCCTGGGTGATCGGTTCAGGCCAGAGCCATGATGGCAAAACGCGGGTCGCCCCGGCCAGCCTGTACTATCAGCAAGTGTTAGACCGCTTGGGAAAAGGCGCCCTGGATAGATTGGCCACCGAGGAGCAACGAAAGAA
>JBNMOQ010000282.1:0-6615 GCA_051275055.1 Candidatus Pelagisphaera sp. | reverse complement strand
AGCGAGATTAAAAACGAGAACAAACATGTAGATGCCTTTCGCAAAAGCTCAAGGGACGCGGGTTCGACTCCCGCCACCTCCACCACTTTACCTAGTCCGCCAAGTTGCGACAGAAGCCGACTAACTCCTCTAGGATAGCAACTTCAAGCTTGCCCGAAGAGGTTTCGCTTACGCCAGATCCCGACAGCTTTTGCCCCTCTCCGACTGAAATCTGTATCCGTATTTGTGTACACTTTTCAAGATCCAAGCTTGGGAGCGAATCAACAGTTCTAGCGATAGGAAGCAATGACTCGTCGGTATAGAGCTTCGATGTGAGATCGATACTACTATGACGCATTAGGCGCATCGCTATTCTTTGAGAAACATTGTTTCGCTGAAGAAACGTCCCCCAAGTATAACGCAAGCTGTGGAAATCCGCATAACGTCCCTCTTCGTCCTGATACGGTATACCCGCCTTCTCTAGGTCTATCCGCAATGTTCGAGCTCTCGGTAACCCTTTAGCAAACACCGGCTCAGTCAGCTCATACTCTTCTCGACGATAAACCTTCAATTCAATAGCAAGATCCCGAAAAAGCGAAAGAGTCTCTTCCTTCTTGTTTTTGGAGTTGCTCGCACGAACCGTAAAAACTCGGAGATTCGGTATCTAATCGCAGGTCTCCCCAAAGAAGTCTCTTAAGCTCGCCATGCCGCAACCCCGTTCTCGCTGCTGTGAAATAAACAAGTGCTCGATAATCCGGAGCCACTTCCATCAGCCTGACCAGCTCTTCATCGCTAAAGGCTCTCCTCAATCGAGTAGTCTGACTACGTCCATCGATTTTGGATACAATTCGAACAAGATTTTCTTGAATTCGACCAACTCGAACACACCAATTCATGAAGGAATCGACGATCTCGAGGTCGAAAACTACATACACGAGAAAGGCTACAAGAATCGACCCTTGAGCGAGGTTCAAAAGGAGATGAACAAGGCGAAGTCGTCGATTCGCTGTAGAGTGGAGCACATATTCGGCTATATAGAAAACAGTATGGGCGGTCCTGAGCTTCGTTATATAGGATTGGCCCGCAATGCGGCGGGCATAGGATTGTGCAATCTAGCATACAATCTAAAACGCTGCATCACTCTAATCCGTAACAAAAAACCTGCGACAGCATAGGAATACACCAAAACGCCAATGAGCCAGCGCTCGCACCTAGGTTTTTACTCTTATTAATCCGAATTAAACGCCTGCAACGCATTGATGAAGAAACAGGCAGATATTTTTTTGGCCTCTATTATCTAAAAACGATAAAAATCAAAGTGCCCTATGCCATGATGAAGGAAGGCAAAGCCCCTATCGCTCTTACCGGAAGCGCGGTCGGCCTCGTGTCCGTTTTAGGTTATACTCCCGAAATTTTCATGAGCCCTGTGATGGGGTACCTTTTAGATCGTTCTCCGGGCTCAATCGGTCATCAACACGTCTTCTTGGTGGTATTTTGTTTCGCGATTGCCGGTTTGGTAGGAAGTGCGCTCTTTTGCCATCTCACCCGCAAGAAACAAGGTCCACCATTTGCATTAATCTGAGGCCTTTTATGTAACACTTTTGGCAAAAGTGTTACAGGTTTTGACTCGTTATAGTGGGATTTATGCATGGCCTACTCTTTATCCAGGCTATCCACAATTATTGCTCCCATTGAAGCGGGCATTGTAATCACAACCATTCTTTTAATCGCTAATATTGGATCGTCGATTAACGGAAACTTGTTTAGGGCCAATAACACCAAAGCGACTACTATTCCCGCAATGAGATAGGCGATGGTTATTCGTAAGATGAATACGGGAACCCTATATTTGATATTTCCTTGGAAAACGCTCTCGTAAGCGAAAAAGGAGAGAAACACCACGGATAGCGCAAAAAGCACAATAAAATTTGCAGCTGGAAGTGTTTCAGCCAGTTTCCAAGCTTCTTCCGAAAAGGAAATGGGCACAGCTAACGCAAAAGCGCCTATCGCTACTTGACTTGCATCTTCAAGATTAAAACTGAGCTTAACTTTCGGCTTGGTGCTGTGTTCTAAATCCATGTCAACTTTTTGAATATTATGATCGGCAACATGACAACAGCAACCAGCATTCCCCAGAAAATCATGAACTCGTTTCCATTTTCCGCTCCCGTAATACCTCCTACGGTTATGCCGAGCGATCCGGTCAGAAAGTCCAGGGGCAGAAACATTCAGAACCTCCTCGTCTTTGCTCAAGATGTTCGCTACATTTGTTAATCCCACCCCTGATCAACTTTTACTTTTTTCTCCGCCAGATGCCCGACCGAAAAACCAATTATCGTACTGAAGGCACTGAAGCACGGCTACTCGTAAGATACGGGTTCGATCTCGCCCGCCAATTGAAAATCAACAAACTGATGGTGGTTGCGGAACTCGTGACAGACCGGAAAATGGTGGAAAAATACCGCGAAGACGAATCCATTATCTGGGTCACTGAAGACATCGACTCCGTGCAGAACTATAAGCGGAAGGGAGATTATTGCGTGGAAATTCCGCACAGCCCTGTAGGCCGTATGGACCAGGTATCTCTGGCTTTGATAATTGCCGTTATGAAGGGCAGTGTGGAAGTGGATGAATCGGTGGTCTGTGTGGTTGGCGTCGCTGGATCCAAGCGTTTGGACAATTTGCTTATAATAAATCCCGAACGGGACTTCGAGTGGTTCAAAGACCGAGGCAAGGAACGGAAAAGCAAATTGCCCATCTCTCAGGAATTTGTTCGCCTGGTTGATATCGCTTTAAAGTTCGCGGCGGAAGGTCGGGAAGGGAAATCTATAGGCACTGTATTTCTGCTGGGAAATATCGATGAACTGGATACGATAGCCCGCCAGCTCATACTCAATCCCTGCGAAGGGCATCCCAAAAAATCCCGCAACATACACGATCGGGATTTCACCGAGACCTTACGGGAATTTTCCGCCCTCGATGGAGGGTTTCTAGTAGATCGAAAAGGCACCGTCGTTGCAGCGGGCGTGTATCTCGATGCTCCAGTGACCAAAAATGTTAAAGTTCCAAAAGGACTTGGATCCCGCCATCTAGCCGCCGCCGCAGCCACCGCTAAAACAGACTCCCTCGCAATTGTCATCTCGGAATCGTCAGGTTCAGTTACAGTCTTTTTTGAAGGCGCCCGAGTCCTTTCCCTTGGAAAACCTGGTTCATCAGCAACTTAGGTTCTGAAGCGAACCTGCCTACTGGCTCTTTTCTATTCAAAGCTCGAGCAGCGAAAATCGTCCGCCCAGCTCCAGATTCCTCCACGTAATTAAACCGTTATTCCCAATGACCATGAACCCCTCAGAACCAATCCGCCCACTCCCACAAGTCGAGTTAGGAAATTCCGAAAACTGATGCCTGACAACAATACAAGCAGGACGCTACGTGGCAAGACTCTCTCCCCAGGCATGGGTGAAGGCCGGGTGTTCGTCTACCGCGATATCCTGACGCGATTCGATGAGTTCTACGATATCGACGAGGCTCAAGTCGGGGGAGAGCTAAAAGGATTGGATCGAGCTCTTGCGAGGATCTCCGATGACCTGAGCGACTTGGCGAGCCGCGTGGAGAGAGAGATTGACTCTGAGCTCTCGGGCGTGTTCCACGCGCACTTGGCGATGGTGCAAGACCCAAGCCTGAGAGAAGAGGTAGAGAAGGAGATCAAAGCGGAATTGGTAAGCGCGGGGAGCGCGGTGAGGACGGTGTTCCGCCGCTGGGAGCGTCGGTTCCAATCCATGGAGGCAGAGGTAGCCAAACAGAAGGGTGACGACATGCGGGACTTGACTCGAAGGCTTGTCTCTGCGCTGGCTGGCGTCCATTCACATGCCTTAGAGGACATCCCACGTGGCAGCCTACTTGTGGCTAATCGCCTGTTGCCATCGGATACAGTCTTCCTTGCACGGAATACCGCCGCCGCCGTGCTGCTGGAAGTCGGCGGCAAGGGTTCGCATGCAGCCCTGTTCGCTCGCGAAATAGGACTCCCGTGTGTGGCTGGCCTAAAAGGACTACTGGACACGGTTTCCGAAAACGCTTTCGTCATTGTAGATGCAGATGAGGCTGAGGCCATCATCGGCCCAACTCCAAAGCAGCGGGAGGCATTCCGCGTAAAACGGAAACAGCAAAAGACAGCAATGACGCAGGCGCGCATTCGCGCCCATGAGCCAGCCGTCACAAGAGGCGGGAAGCACATCGCGGTATTTGCAAACGTGGGGGACGCGGATGACACGCGGGTCGCTATCGAAAACGGCGCTGATGGAGTAGGTCTGTACCGTCTTGAACAAGCATACTTGGGTCGTCAAGAGCCTCCCAGTATGACCGAACTTCTTGAAGAAATGCAGAACACGTTGCAGCCTGCCAAGGGTTTGCCCGTGTACGTCAGATTACTTGATGTCGGGGCGGACAAGTCCCTTCCCTTTCTTGAAATGCCAAGAGAGATCAATCCTGCACTGGGGCAGCGGGGCATCCGCTTCCTTCTGGAATACCCAGACCTACTACGCACACAGCTCGACGCATTGATCCATCTTGCATCAGATTTTGATCTGCACATCCTCGTGCCGATGGTCACGCTACCGAGCGACATGGGCGCGGTGAAGGAAGCCCTAAAGGAGGCAGCATCAAGAACCAAGGCTTCGGGCGTGCCTAGACTTGGCGCGATGATTGAGACCCCAGCGGCGGCCCATAATGCGCCTGCCATTCTGCAGCACGCTGAATTCCTGAGCTTCGGCACAAATGATCTCACACAGTACTCATTCGCCGCCGATCGGGAGAATGCGGCCGTTGATGTCTACTTCGATGACACCCACGATCTCATTTTCCGACTGATTAGCATGGTCCATAATGATGTGCCTGACGCACCTCTATCAGTCTGCGGCGAGTTGGCATGTCGGACCGAAGCCACGTCACGGCTGGAGAAATGCGGCATTTCTTCCCTGAGTGTAGTGCCCCCTAGCATTCCCGCAGTCAAAGAAGCTGTCCGCAACTGCGGCGGGGTGACATAGCCTTGTGCCAACCAGTTACTCCACCTTACTTGGTGAGTACGGCGTTGATGTCTGTAATTCCCCAAAATCCCCTTCATTGATGTAACACTTTTGGCAATTCTGTTGCATCCGGATTGGACGATACCATCAAACACGGTTTCTAGACGGTGTTTTGGGGTAAGCGTTCTATTTCCACGTGGTGACAAGTTCGCAGCGATTCGGTAGAATCCTGTGCGACGATACAGGAAAACCGAAACAAAAAGACGCGATTCGCCAAGGGCGAGCGCGAGGACACAATCTCCGCCTTCCGCGAAAGCGGCATGACCCAGAAGAGCTTCGCAGACAGCCGAGGCCTGAACGTGGCCACTCTTCGCAACTGGCTCTATTCGCCCGATCCAGTGCCTAGGCGCGGCGATGGATTTATCGAGGTTTCCATCGGAGGGCATGCCGAGGCGATCGCCACGATTCGCTTTCCCGGAGGAACGACTTTGGACTTGCCCCTCGATGCGCTCGAACGCTCGGCGGTTGCTTTGGCCCGCGAGCTTGGCTCCCCATGTTGAGCCCGAGCTGCGCGACTCGCGTCTGGCTCGCCTGCGGGGTCACCGATATGAGAAAGAGCTTCAATTCTCTGTATTCTATCGTCAATGACAAGCTCGGCGAGGATCCCTCCAATGGTCACGTATTCGTGTTCTGCAATCGGAGACGCGATCGGATAAAGACGCTTCATTGGGATGGGTCGGGATTGTGGGTTTGCGCGAAGCGACTCGAAAGCGGGACTTTCCGCTGGCCCGCGCCCGGCGAGGACCTCGATCGCCTCGAACTGGACTGCACCCAACTGCAGGCCTTGCTGGGAGGGTTGGATACAAGCGTGGGTATGAACCGGAGACATAGGTAAGCGGATAAAAAGGGTCAGTACTTAAAACTTGATATTAAGCTTTTCCCGCAGGAAAAAAACGACAAGGGGGCAGGCTGCCCTTATTGATATACCTAAATATTTGGATACATGAAATCCGAATAAGCATGAACCCTCTTTATCCCTTATTTCCCCGATACGGGGTATCGTCACGTTAAAAGCGTTGAGAGCAGTCAGGATTTGGAGGCAGGATTATTCTGCGAAAACTAGATATAGACGAACTCATTGAATCTCAAATGCAGGAGGCGATTTGATATGAGTACTCACTCAAACGTTTCATAAACCACAAAGGACACGAAGGTACGGAGGCGAAATCATCCATCCAACCTCCTTACCTCTGTGGTTTTTGAAATCCAAAAGCTCAATCAGTCCTACCCTCGCATCATGAGGATCCCTTGGCTCGGCGTAGCCTTGGCGAAGACGGCTCGCCGCACAGCGGATCCAGCGACAAAGGAGCGATGTCAAAACAACTCCACCCTCTATTCCTCAATACACACTGTCAGAACCGGAATATTGAACTCAGTTTCAGGGTCGTATCCATTTGCTTGCGGACGAATCCGGTCCTTTCATCAAGGTAACTTTGGTTTAGAACTAGAAAAATACGCGCTCCCGGACGATACTCCCAGATCAACCGGCTGTTAACCCCCAAGGAGTCAGAAACATTGTCGTACTGCACCACGTTAGACCAGGTGAAGTCCGGAGTGA
>JBNMOQ010000281.1:0-6642 GCA_051275055.1 Candidatus Pelagisphaera sp. | reverse complement strand
TGCCCGGCTTGATCTCCCAAACGAGAACGTATGTAACGTACAATGACATGATCCGCCGCAATTTCGAACGTATAATTCCGAACGCAAATACCGTCACCAGGAGCCGTTTGCCCCGCTATAGTGATGAAGTCTCGATCGATTTTCAGTTTTGATTCCAAGTCAATAAGCCCTGATACAGCGAACACGATCGTTCGCGGTCCCTTCGCCGAACGGATGCCCTCTCTCAAGGATCCCGGTCCCGAATCCTCCACATTCGTCACCGTATAAACATCGCCTCCGCGACCGCCTTCCGCATACGCGCCAAAACCTTCAGCTCCCGGGAAAGCTACCGGGGCGCCGGATACCGCCAGGTTTGGAGTAAGGGCGAAAGCCACCGCTATCAAGGCGGCAAAACCTGCTCTTTTAGAAACTGTTGAATAGGTCCACATATTCGACGTAGGGCTGATGCTTGCAACACGCCACGTAGCACGAGCATAATCTTCTATCGCGGCACAGTGCAAGCCCTGGCCTTACAGGTTTTCGACTTATTCAACAGTCTCTAAGAGTAAAGTTCCATTTTTCGGATAAAGAAAATCGATATCCAGCGTTACCCAAAATCAAAGGTCAAACAAACCCGGTAGCCACATAGACAAACCCGGAACGTACGAGATAAGCATCAACCCAATAAACATCGCGATGAAGAACGGTATCATAAAAGGCGTTACACGAGCGATGGTAGTATTCCCAACTCCGCAACCAAGGAATAAGCAGGTCCCCACCGGCGGCGTACACAAGCCAATACATAAGTTCGCAATCAAGATGATGCCAAAGTGAACCGGGTCGATTCCAAGCGTTTGCGCGATCGGCAGAAAAATCGGCGTAAAAATCAAGACCGCCGGGGTCATATCCATGAACGTACCGACGAACAACAAGAGCAGATTAATCATCAACATAATCACCAACGGGTTGTCCGAAAGCCCAAGCAGCAGTGCTGAAACGGTCTGCGGAATATTCGTAATCGTCATGATCCACGACATCCCCGAACTCGCCCCGATCAGGAGCATGATCACCGCCGTGGTCACTCCCGTTTGCAGAAGTATCTCCGGTAGATCCTTGAGCTTAACCTCGCGATAGAAAACCACCGAGAGCATGAACGCGTAAGCCACGGCAATCGCCGACGCCTCGGTCGCGGTGAATACGCCTTTTAAAATGCCCCCAATAACGATTACGAGCAAAAGCATGCTAAAGAACGCCCGCCGAAACGCGATCACGATTTCTCCGATCGTAGAGCGATCGCCTGCTTCGAGCTTCATGCGCTTCGCGATAAAAAAGCAAACGATCATGAGCAACAACCCGATCAATATGCCTGGCAAAACTCCCGCCATAAACATGGCCGCGATCGAAACGGAGCCGGACGCGACCGCATAGACGATCATGATATTGCTCGGAGGAATAAGCAGTCCGGTAGTTGCGGCCGTTGTCGTGATCGCCACACTGAACTCGTTATTGTAACCCTTCTTTTTCATCTCCGGCAGCATAAATCCACCAATCGATGTAACCGCAGCAGCAGCCGATCCCGAGATCGACCCAAAGAGCATGCAAGTCAACGTATTCACATACGCAAGACCGCCAGGAAAACGCCCGACCAATGTTGCGGCCAGATCCATCAAACGACGTGCCATCCCCCCTCGTCCCATCAGCACTCCAGACAGAATAAAAAATGGAATAGCCAGCAGCGCAAAACTGTCGATCCCGTTGGCCATTTTCGAAGCCACCATCAAACTCGGATCATAACCTTCGAGCAGCATCGCAAGCATCGAGGCCACGGCGATCGCAACCGCAATCGGGACATTCATGACCAGAAGAATCATGAAAACCACTACAAGTACGAAAATCACTTCAATCATTCCGCAGCCTCCTTTCCTGAATCAACCGGCGTCATCACTACTTCGATCAACTGCTCGATTAAGAAAACCACCATAAAGCAACCGCTCACAGGCAAGGCTGCATACTCCCACCATTTCGCAATCGGCAGAGCCACCATCGTCTGTCCGGATTCGATTGTATTCCGCACCAGGTCCATTCCGCCAACCAAGAAAACCAGCACAGCGAAGGCCAAGCAGATCAATGCCCCAATCACGCGATTCAGCTTCCCCGCATCCGGGTGAAGTTTCGTCGCAAAATAGTCCAAACCCAAGTGCGCCTTCATTCCAAAAGCCACGCTAGCCCCGAAAAGCGAAACCCAAACGAGCAGCATCCTCGCGAGCTCCTCGCTCCATTTCGCCTGCTGACCAAACACGTATCGAGAAATCACTCCCCATAAGACATCTACGACGAGCAAAAACATGAGGACAATAACCACCCACTTCAGCAGTGCGGTCAAACCCCGACGAAACGCTTTTGCTCGAGCCAGAATTGTATTATTCGATTCTGACATCTCTATTTCGCGGATTGAATTCTCTTAAGCCACGGCTCGACAGGAGAGCCAGCTAGCGTATCCGGAATAGACGCACACGCTTCTTGGAACGCGCTTGGATCGCAGTCGACGATCTCGACTCCCGCCGCTATCACCTTAGCCATGGATTCCTTCGTCTTCACAGCCCACAACTCTCGCTGGTACGAAGACGACTCATCAGCAGCTAACTGCAGCCATTCGCGCTCCTGAGCGCCGAGCGACTTCCAAACCGCAGAACTGATCATCAACAAATCTGGCACGCGCGTATGAGCGTCAGGAGTAAAGAACTTACACTCCTCGTAGTGACGATTACTTTCGAAACTCGGCATATTATTCTCGGCTCCATCGACCACGCCTTGCGCCAGTGCCGAATAAAGCTCGCCCCACGCAATCGGTGTTGGCGATCCACCCAAGGCCTCCACCATTGCGATCGCCATACGACTATTCTGCACGCGGATCTTCATCCCTTTCAAATCTGCCGGACTTCGAATCGGCTTATCCGTACTATAGAAATTGCGGCTGCCTGCATCGTAAAAGCAAAGCCCGAACAATCCAGACTCCTCGCCGATCGCCAGCAGGTCGCTCCCAATCTCACCATTGATGACGTTCCAATAATGTCCTTCGTCATTAAAAAGATACGGAACGCCAAACACGCCCAGCTCCGGAATGAAAGACTCCATCGCCGCGGTCGAAGTCTTCGTCATCGCGAGCTCCCCGCTTTGCAATTGCTCGATACACTGAACCTCTGAACCCAACACGCCACCTGAGTAGATGTCGATTTTTAGACGCCCACCCGACAAGTCGGCCAATTGCTCCTGCATCCTAACCATACCCAAATGCACCGGGTGTGCCGTATCAAGGCCGTGAGCAAGCTTCAGAACGCGGGCATCCGCATCGCCTCCTGCTTTTTCCCCAGCGAGATAAGAGAAAACGAGCGTGGCCGAAAGTACGCCCACTAAGGTGCCAAGAGTGAAAAAGGATATGCTTCTATCCATATAGTGTTCAAAAATTTGGGATTAGGGTTAAGGATGCTAAAAAACCTACACGTGTTTGTTTTTCACAAACCAAGCTCAATGGAAAGCTAAAATTCGAAAAATGAGACATAGGAGTAAAAACGCTTCTAACGCGATCTCCGCCCTCGCCCCCAACGAAATCCGAATCGACGAAACAACGAGCAGGTCAACTATTGACTCGAAAACACCTCGAAACCTCCCCGTTTCAGAAGAGTCTATATAGCTAGTCCAAACGTCTTGGACAACTGCCTCTTTCAATGCGATCGCTCCAAAAATCGCCCCAAAACGGAAAGACTATCATGACAATACCACGCAGAGATTTCATTAGCCAATTCACCCTTGCATCCGTCTCGCTTCTAGCGGCACACCCTCTTTTCGGCAAGACCGCGAAATCGAACGACCGTTCGTCGGTACTTGTCGAAACCGCCCACTTCAAGAACCTCGGTGGTTGGATGCTCGACAACCAATTTGAGAACCACCTCGGGTTCAGCTACTTGCTCGCTCACGGACTCGGCAATCCTGTCGAGAATGCCAGCGCCAATATCTCTTTCCCTAAAACCGGACGCTACCATGTTTGGGTTTTGACCAAGGATTGGTGCCCAGGCGAATGGGACGCTCCCGGCCAATTCAAAATACTCCTCGGCGACCAGCCTCTTCCCGAAACCTTGGGAACCAAAGCCGACTGGACCTGGCAATCAGGTGGCGCCGTAGAAATCGGAAAAGACCAGCTTTCCACTTCGATTTCCCTTCAAGATCTAACTGGCTTCGAAGGCCGTTGCTCAGCAATCTACTTCAGCTTAGACGCAAATGACACTCCTCCAATCGACAAAAAGACACTTCCACGCTGGAGACGGGAAAAAGTAGGCCTCCCATCCACAGCGGTCGACCAAGGTCACTTTGATCTAATTATCGTCGGCGGTGGGATTTCCGGATGCGCAGCCGCGATAGCCGCAGATTCGCAAGGAACGAAAGTCGCCGTTATCCATAACCGCCCCGTACTCGGAGGAAACGCCAGCAGCGAAGTCCGAGTGCACACCGAAGGCATTCACGGCCAGGCTGCAGATATTCTCGAAAAAATAGACACGCCGCACTACCCGAATTCCGACCCGGCAGCTCTCGACGCAGATATCAAGCGAATGGGAAACATGGCTTCCCTACGGAACGTCGACTACTTCCTCAGTCATACGATGGTATCCGTCGAGATGAAGAACGGACGTATCCACGCAGTCAATGCGATCGAAACGGCGAACGGTACCCTTAAACGCTTCACAGCAGACCAATTCATCGACAGCACCGGTGACGGATGGGTCGGCTATATGGCAGGCGCTGACTTCCGCTACGGCCGCGAATCGAAACACGAATTCAACGAAGGATGGGATGAACACGGCGAGCTCTGGTCTCCAGAAAAACCAGACAATCGCGTCATGGGTTCGAGCGTCATGTGGTACACACGTAAAACGGATAGTCGCGTAGACTTCCCCGCCGTACCTTGGGCCAAACCAGTTGCCAACAACCACGTTGCCACCGAAGGCGAATGGCAGTGGGAATATTCCCACAATGATCTTCACCAAATCCACGATGCCGAAACAATCCGCGACCACATGTTCCGGGCGATCTACGGTTCCTACTCTAACGCCATCAAGCACCGTCAAAATGCCAACATTGAGCTTGACTGGATTTCCTTCCTCGTCGGCAAACGCGAATCCCGACGCATCATAGGCGACCACATTTTCACCGGTATCGACGCCCGCGATTCCATCGAATTCCCAGACACCGTCGTCACCGAAAAGCGCAAAATTGACGTTCACTACCAAGAAAAATTGCTTGGTCGTCCGGTAGACTTCCTTTCCGAAGCGATATTCCAAAAAATCAAGAACACTTATTACTACATCCCCTATCGCTCCCTTTATTCCAAGGACGTGCCCAACCTGCAAATGGCAGGCCGCTGCTTCAGCTGCACACACATCGGCCTCGGCGGTCCGCGCGTAATGAATACCTGCGGCCAGATGGGCGTAGCAACCGGCTTCGGAGCTGCTCTGTGCATCAAACACAAAGCCGACCCAGCTAAAGTCGGCAAAAAGCACATCGCCGAATTGAGAACCCTTTGCGGCTACTCGACTTAAGGTATTGATTCACCCGATACGATAAGCTTCATTGAGTTCCATAAATGAAGCACTTCGTCAACTTTGCCCTGCTCATTGCATTCGTCGTCCTAGCGACGAGCGCGGCGCTACGCTTTTTCCAGCCGTTTAGCCTAGCAATCACGCGGATTCACATCGTCTTCGGTTCGCTCATCCTAATACTCGTTGGACTACACCTCTCATCGCGACTCGGTTACTTCGCGAAAATGCTCAAGCAACGCCCGCAACCGCCTTCAGCATCGCCCAGTGCTATTCGTCTGCTTCTCCTCCCCGTCATCGTCTGCGCATACCTGCTTTTTGCATGCTTTTCGAATTGGTGGCCCGTACCACATCTCATCTCGATCGGATACGAAGCAAAGAACAGAGCAGCTATTTTCCGTCCCGAAAGCGGCTCCGCGATTCGGCCGCTCGACAATCAAATTCAGCTCAAACGCCAGACAAGCGAAGACGCTTCCGTTCTCGTTGAAATCGATTGGGGAACCGCCTTCGATCCGGTTGCCGAATTCCCCACTCCATTTTCCGGAGCGCGACCACAGATCGCGATCTGGGCCGAGACATCAGTCGGCTCGCTCATCGAAACCTTTTTCGTTTCCGAAGAAAGCGCGTTTTCCGAATCCTTCGAATGGGACGGAAACGAACGCCGCCGAGTCGACATTCTACCCGTTTGGCGTCACCAATTCACATTAGCCTCAGGCATCGAACCCGACGGCGACATCGACACTTACTCCGGAGCCACTCCTGAACACAGCTTCTCGATTGAAAACTATCTCCACGAAGACCCAAACGGCTTCTACCTCTGTGTTGAAGTCAACGTCCCGAATGACTCGAACGAATACTATCACTCGGAACAGGATCCAGCCGAAGATGGATACACTCTCCCCGGCGTCGGCCAGCCCTCCGTCTACTACAGTGCATACATAGATCCCGAAACTCCCCAACGATACACCTTGATGGAGTTCGTCGGCCACGGAGGAAGTAGCAGCCAACAAAGCGGCGAAGTCTACTACGGCTCGAATGAACTGACAACCGCCCGCAATCTCATAGACAAAATACT
>JBNMOQ010000280.1:0-6650 GCA_051275055.1 Candidatus Pelagisphaera sp. | reverse complement strand
ATGACGCCGAAGAACTTTTTGAATACGACGCTCTTATACTAGACGATCTAGAAGCCGATTTTTTCAGTTTTAATCAACAAACGCTCATTCGGCGATTTGTCTCGGAACGCGGCGGCGGACTCCTAGCTCTCGGCGGTGCCGACGCGCTAGACCATGGCGGTTACGACGACACCCCGATCGCGGCAACCCTCCCCATCTATCTCGACAAACAGTTCAAACGAGCCAATAGCGAAAACTTATCATGGCGGCTAACGCGCGAAGGTTGGGTAGAGCCTTGGACGCGCGTTCGATCAATCGAAGCTGACGAACAAGCCCGACTTAACGAAATGCCACCGTTTAGCGTTCTCAACACGATTCCTCGCATCAAGCCAGGCGCTCGCGTATTGGCCGAAGTCGAAAACCTTTTAGGCGAACGCTATCCTAGTCTCATCGCTCACAATTTCGGATCAGGTAAAGTCGCCTGCGTCGCGGTAGGCGATCTATGGAGATGGGGTATGCGTGGCGCAGCTGAACAGGAAGACCTCGCCAGACTTTGGAGGCAAATCGCTCGATGGCTTGTCACCGACGTAGCACTACCAGTCGAAATCGAAGCCCATCAAAATGCCGAAGGAGTAGAGCTCATTGTCGAAGCTCGTGACGAATCCTACAAGGCCTTGGAGATCGGCCAAGCTCGGATCAGCATCAAACGCGTTGATTTAGATTCAAGCGACATAAAGGCCTACACCGGCTTTAAAGAAGTCGACCTCTATGCGGATCCAGTAACCAACGCTCCAGGCCGGTTTGCAGCATCATTTTCTTCCACCGATGAAGGAGCCTACATCGCCAAAGTCGAAGTATTGGGACCCGAAGGTGAAGTCGTCGGAACCGCTGAGACCGGCTGGGTCAACGAACCTCTTGCCAATGAGTTTAAATCATTATCGCCCGACACTGAACTTCTCGAATCAATCGCAACCAAAACGAATGGCAGACTCGTCAATTGGAACGAACTCGATTCCATAACGGAACTTTTCGACAAACGCTCAGCTCCCATAACTGAAGCCTGGTCGTATCCACTCTGGCACAACGGTTGGCTCTTTATGGTAGCTCTCTCCTGCTTCCTAGCCGAGTGGGCTCTACGCAGAAAGAGAGGTCTAGCATGAAAATCACACACAGTTCACTCCAACTTATTTTGGCAACTTTGATAAGCGTCTTATCTTGGACCTCATCAAATGCAGAAGACGTAAACGCGCCCGACCATGAATTGCTTCTCATCATCGGCGGAGCCGGTGAACCGAAATACGAAGAAGGTTTTCACTCCGCAGCCGAAGCTTGGATACGAGCAGCCAACTCGACCAATGCCCGCCTAAAAGTAGTCGGAATGGAAAACGGCGATAGCGATGATCGCGACGAAATCGAAAGCTGGATCAGCGACCTCGAAACGCAATCTCCCGTTCCAGCATGGATCGTCTACATCGGCCACGGGACTCACACGCCCAAGCACACTTCGCTCAACCTTAGAGGTCCGGATATCAACGCAATATCGATGGCCGACTGGCTAGACCCACTTGAGAGGACCTTGATCTTCATTCATGGAGGCTCCGCTTCCGCTCCATTCATCAATCGGCTTTCCAAACCAAACCGTATCCTAATAACCGCTACGCGCAGCGGCGAAGAGCTCAACTACGCGCGATTCGGCGAACGCTTCGCTAGGGTCATCGAATCACGCGACGGAGACTCTAATCAAGACGGTCAAGTCTCTTTGCTAGAAGCCTTTGTAGCAACCGCTGATTCCGTCGAAACTTTCTACGAAGAAAACAAACGCCTTTCCTCAGAGCACGCACTCATCGACGACAATGGCGATGGCACAGGTACACCTGCCGACTGGTTTCGCGGAGAACGTCTAATCAAGACCCCCAAAGACGATCGAACACCCGATGGTTTTCGCTCTCGCCAAATAGCATTCATTGCCTCCGAGCAAGAAAGCCTCCTTTCACCCGAGCAACGAAATGCCCGTGACACACTCGAAATCGAACTAGAAAGTCATCGTGCGCAAAAAGACACCCTAGAAGAAGCCGCCTATTACAAACAACTCGAAGTCATTCTTCTGAAGCTCTCCAAAATCTACCTCGCCCCTGATGCAGATTCGTAAAACTCTCTGAGAGACTGCTAAGCCAGTCGCTAGGTAGGGCAACGACGTCCCGACGGGACGTCGTTGCCCTACCAATTAAACCAAAATCGAACCTATTCACCAGTCCCCAGAGCCAACCCAACCAATCGAGTCTCTTCCTTTCCGAGCTCCAGCGCTAAAGCCGCCTTCTGGCCACGTTCACTCATCTTGCCCCACGTTTTTTGGAGTATGGAAATGATTTTCTCCTCGTTCGTTTTTAACCGAAAATCTGAAAACTGAGCTTCGAGAAAAACCAAACATAGAGCATCTTCCATGGTTTGGGCATCTGGATTCGATTTCAGATTTTCCTTCAGGTTGATCGTCCTTACCTGAGCAATCGTCGCCTCGTCATAACCGGCATCCTTTAATAAATTCGCTGCGACGGTAGCGTGATAGCGCTTCAGATCCGAACGCCATTTCAAATAACCCGTTCTACCGATTGGAAAATCTCTCCTGGGCATTTTCCAGCGTCCGACATGTTGAGCACGCGCAGCGAGTAACAACGCCTCCGAGGCCTCACTATTAAGTGAAAGCGTTTTGGCAAAAAGGAGCCGACTGAAATACAACTCGTATCCAACATCCTGCCCCTCGTCGGTTACACGCTTCCGATCGTCATCATTCAAAAGATCGATCGAACGGATCGATTTCCGAAACCGAACAGCATCCGCTATCCTAGCTGCTACACTCTCAATTCGTTCCAGGTCCGTTTCGGGTATCATTACTCCAACTTAGACGTTTTCATTCGAGAGTAAAGAACCGGAATTGGCAGGAGGACCTCAACCCTCCCCACTTCATGCAAAAGGTAGCGGCCGATCTCCGAGCGGCCACATCAAGAAGATCCCTACAAACATGGCCGCTCGGAGATCGGCCGCTACCCAAAACCAAAGCACCCTAAGACAATCCCCTAATCCTTATTCAAAGCTTTTCGCGGTGAAACAGGCTTTCAATTTCCGGAAACTTAATTAACAATCTTTTTAAATTTACAACAGTTTTACATAAGCTTAGCTCATCGTAGATATATGCTCTTCCGTTCAAAAATCTCGTTATCAACCCTTTTCCTCCTATTGGCATCCCCACTCGCCATGAACGCCGGTCAGCTTATGCAAGGCCCAATGGTTGGAGCAATCGACTCTAGCAGTGCTTCTATTTGGGCACGGGTTGCTGGCGAAAAAAAATTATCTATTCGATACAGCGATCATCCTAAGTTTAAGGATTCGAAAACAACTGCTCCCATCCAGGCCATGTCGGAAAACGACTATTGCGTATTCACAAAAATCGAAGGCCTCGATCCGAACACGTACTACTACTATCAAGTATTGCTCGATGGAGAGCCTCTTGCCGACAATCGCGAAAACGAAGGGTACCCAATCCTCACTGCTCCAGCGCCTGACACTCAGGCTAGGTTTTCAATCGGATTCGGTTCTGGTGCCCGTGCCGATCGAGACGGACTCCAAGCTATCTGGCTCCAGGTCCAAAATGCCCGTCCACATGCATTCTTCTGGGTCGGCGAAAACGAAGCGATTTCCGACCTAACTCCAGAATTTCAAGCCGAAGCCTATCGCAAACAACGCAGCGTCCCATTTCTCCAACCGCTCTTGCGTTCCATTCCACAGCTTTCTACCTGGGATGCTTCCAAGGTTCCGGCAAACTCTAGTCGACAAGAATCGCTCGAAATCTTCCAACGCTACTGGGCTAACCCATCATACGGAACCGATGAGGCTCCCGGATCCTTCTTCACCTATAGTTATAGCGGGGTAGACTTCATCTTTCTCGACACCTACACCTACCGCGACGAAGTCGAGCAATCCACTATTCTAGGCGATATTCAAATGGCTTGGCTACAAGACACCCTCAGCCAAAGCAGTGCGAAGTTCAAAGTACTACTCAGTGGAAGCAGTTGGACCAACCGATCAGTTGAAAAGAAAAACACATGGACGGCCTTCTCTGAAGATCGCAACGGACTATTCCAGTACATCCGCGAAAATGAAATCGAAGGCATTGTGCTATTATCGGGTGACGATGACGAAGCGGAGATAAAGGCGATTCCAATGTCGCGAGAAGGCGGATACGACCTATACGAACTCGTAAGCAGCCCACTAGCCCAAGAGCCGACCCCAGACTACACGGAAGACAATGAATCGGTAATAGCAATCGAAGAGCCTTATGCCGATACAATGAACTTCGGCACACTCACTTTCGATATGTCCGAAACCGATGCTAAAGTATCGCTCAAAATAATCAACGTCTTTGGCGAAAGTGTCTTTCCTGAATTTGAACTGAGAGCAAGCGAGCTCTCTAATGGAAAAGCCTCCTGGAAAAACAAAGTGCCCAAAGAGGCTGTCGCCCAAATCGAGGCGAGAACCGCTTCCACTCTTTAATTCAATGCCTACCACGACGAAACACCACGCTGGCCAATCGGCCAGTATTAAAGACAGACAATACGTCTGCCGAGCATGATAAGTTGGTGATTGCCAAGGTCAGAGCGAGGTGCAACAACGAGGACCATGACTCAGGTCCGACCCCAATTGTTGTCCCTCTTATTGCTCTGCGCCTTGGCGATCATCACAGCTTGCAATCAAGATTCCCAAACTACCGAATCCAGTAAAAGCGGTCTCCCAATTGTCGATTTCGGCCACGCCCAAGTTGAAGTCGAACTTGCGATCGATCGAGCCACGCAGGCCAAAGGACTCATGCACCGCAAGTCCATGCCAGAGGACCATGGAATGCTCTTCATTTTCGACCAACCGAAAGATATGTCCTTCTGGATGCGTAATACGCACCTTCCTTTAGACATCGGTTATTTGACAGCCGACGGAGTCCTGCGCGAAGTCTACCCCCTTTATCCCCACGACGAAACCTCCAGAAAATCGATACGCAATGATTTGCTCTACGCGCTCGAAGTCAATCAAGGCTGGTTCGCTCGTCACAACGTAAAACCAGGCGACTCATTCGATTTGGAAGCGCTGCGATAATTTGTTTGCCCACGAATCACACGAATTTTCACGAATAAATCCTAACATGGGAAATTTCCATTCGTGAAAATTCGTGTGATTCGTGGGCAAAAACTTCCTCTAGCTCACCCTCCATCGCCAAACTGATCCAACTATGCTCTCTCAAATTTCTCGTTTCGCAATCCTCGCTACAGCGTTCGTTCTAGCAATTTCCAATCTCTCCGCTGCAAACCGCAGCCTGAAACCCTTGCTCGCTCAGCCCGACGCTATCGCTTTGGAAAACGCCTTCTCCGAGCCCGCTCCACTTGAAAAAGGCGTTTGGCAACAACGCCAGCACACCCGATGGGAAATCAAAGACGGCGTCTTGCTCGGGATTCCCTCCAGCGACGAATACCAGAAATCCAGAGGCGATCACCAAGGTTTCGAACCACGCATTAGCGTTCCCGCTACTCCCGCCGAATGCATCGCTCGGTTTTCCGTTAGATTCTCGAACGGCGAAGAAACCCCCATCGCACCATTCGTCGAGTTCGGTCATCATGTCGCTCGAGTGAAATTCAGCGAAACCGGTGTATTTCTGATCGCCGATGGCGAATCGGTAAAAGTAGCCGAAGCCAAGAAGTTCAAATACGTTCCAGGCAAATGGTATCATATTCTCGCTGAACTGAAGGGAGACGAATTCGTCATGCAATTCGCAGACGGTCCCACGCTCTATGCCAAGCACCCTTCCTTCGCCAAACCAGTGAAAAGCGGCGGTAACGGCCTCGGTATTACAGGAGCCAAAGGCGGTATCGTCGAAATCGACAATCTAACACTCTGGAGCATCAAGTCCAAGGAACGATCAACCTGGGCCAAAACACGGGCCGGATTCCCGCATTTCCAGCCAGTTATTTTGAAGGAAAAGAAACCAGCAAAAGCTGCGAACTAATCGATTTCTCATTCGCTGTTTTTTCACCCTGCTTTGTAGTTGCCGCTCAAGCCGCTTGACATACGGGTCGATAAACGTACTCGTTCTAACAGATCAATGAACTTTAGCGTCCAGTATTTTCTTCGACTTACGAATTTTGACAGCCTCCTACTCGGTTAGGAAGGACTGTCGGGGCGCAATTACTTTTCTCGCAACTTTCTGATAGTTAGCGAGAAACCGGCCATTAGCCACGATAGAGCTTTTGTATTGCGTCACCAGGTTCGCCTAGCATTCGTTATTTTCAACCCGATACAAACATGCAAAAATCGCCCATAACCAAATACCGTCCTCATCCGGTAATCGATTTGCCAAACAGGCAATGGCCGGATCGCGTCATCGATTCTGCTCCAATCTGGTGTAGCGTCGATCTACGAGATGGCAACCAGGCGCTCGCGATTCCAATGAGCGTCGAAGAGAAGGTCGAAATGTTCAAGTCCTTGGTCAAAATCGGCTTCAAGGAAATCGAAGTTGGTTTTCCATCCGCCTCGGATACGGAATTCGCATTTGTTCGCCGTCTCGTATCGGACAAATTGATACCTAGCGATGTATCCATCCAAGTACTCGTGCAGTGCCGCGAACATTTAATCCG
>JBNMOQ010000279.1:0-6671 GCA_051275055.1 Candidatus Pelagisphaera sp. | reverse complement strand
GGGGAGCGGATATAGTCGTTTCTGATCCGGAGATTTTTCCAAATGGCCAGTTTTCTAGAGTGCTCGACCCAGAGAGTAATCCAGTCGATCTCTGGGAGCCAAGTTGATGTTTTTAAAGGGCATTGGTTTTGGAATTTAAGTCCGACAAAGGTGAGGCAGTGATGTGCTTAGTTTCGGAAACTGCGAATCGACCTCTTTTTGGTTTATAAAGCGCATGTCTTCAGGATCGAATCCTGGAGCGACGGCTTCGCTGATGAGGCCGTATTCGCCTGATTCGAGTTGGCTGGCTTTCCACCAGCCGCCGGGGACAAGTAGCTGTAGTTTCTGTCCTTGGGCGAGGTCGGAGCCAAGGGTTTCGCGGCGTAACTCGCCGGACGGGGGAACGAGAGTGTAGGTGATGGGCGCTCCGCCGTGATAGAAATGTATTATGTTGGAGCGATTGGTGTGGAGGTGGCCAATTGGCGATTTGTTCGTCAGTAGATAATAGATACAGGTGAGTAGGAACCGGGTTGCCTTGTTTGGTCCGATGGGGCCGGTTTGCTCGGATTCGTAGACACGCCGGAAGTAGCCGCCTTCGGGGTGAGGTTCGAGTTTGAGAGTGTCTATTATGTTTTGGGCCGATTTCATTGCGCAAAAAAAAAGGAGCTTGCTCGCTGACGATTACGCTAGATGCGAATCGCTTGCGGGCAAGCTCCTGGAAGAAAAGTTCTACGCTCTGCCTATGCGGCTTGTGCTTCGGGAGCGGCTTTAGCCTTAGCCTGTGAAGCCTGGTAGTTGATTATCAAAATCATGGCAACTGGCACTCCAAAGTCGCCCCAACGTTCGAGAAATTCGAAGATGTTGATGATTCCGCCATCGGTTACGTAGAGGAATTCGGTAAGCGTTTTCCAGATTAGGACGAACCAAATGATTGGAAGGATCGGGAGCGCTAGGACGACGACGCCAAGAATGATTTCGAACCAACCTGTCACGTGAATGAAGGCGACGTCAGCTGGAAGGCCAATGGAAGCGAAGTGATTGATGAGCATGTCCTTTTCGACGAAGGCGCCAAATCCGCCGTGACCGATTAGGAGCAAGCCGATCGCAAGGCGACAGATGAACTTTAGGACTCCGATGTTATCGTCGGTGAGCTTTGGTTCAATGTATCCGCTAAACCAATCTTTCCATTTCATGGCAAAGACGCCTCCCATCAAGAGGAGCATCAACGGCGGCAAGTAGTTACCAGCGCGTTCCCAGAATTCCCACGTGCCAGGAGCTCCGGCGATAGGACGAAGAATCGCGGTCCAGAGAGCCCACAGGAGCATCCACATGAGGAGGATACGTCGTGGTTTGATGAGCAGAAAGATAGCCATTAGGATATCGAAAGCGCCGATGATGGGCATCAGTTTCCAGGCGATATCGTCTGGAATGCTTTGAGACCGGAAGAATGGAAGCCAGCCGGCTTTCGTGATAACACCCCAGGATCCGTGGCCGATGAAACAGCAGGCAGCGGTGATGCGCAGAACCCAGTGAAGTCGGGTCTGTAATAGATCCAAGGTTTTTGGTTTGAAAAATGAATCAGACATAAGTGTCGGGAGAGGTTCGGGTTGAGGGAGGAGAGGTTATGTTTTAGAAGAAAAAGCGTAATGCCGAGCTTGCGGTCCAGCCTTTGAAAACGTTGATGCCGTTGCGAGTCTCGATGTCATCGTAATCGATGCCCGAAACGAGCTTCAGGTTGTCGCCGCAAAAGAAGTAGTTGATGCCGAGATAGAAGTTGTGGTGGCGATCCCCTCGGCCTCCGGAGAGGGACATGTCGGCTTTGCCTCTCGCTCCTGCTGAACGGGCGTAGCGGCTATTAAGGCGAATGCCTTCGACGGAAGATGCATGCTGGTATTGGTAGCGAGAGACGAGTTTCACTTTGTCTTCAACCAGCCAAAGCATTGGCATGAAGGACGCGCCCCAGAAGTTGCCGTCGCGGTTGGCATTGTTGAATTCGCTGTTCTCACCAGCTCCGAACGTAGAGTGGAATTCCCAAGGCCCTTGGTGAAGGCGAAGAATGGCGGAGCCGCCCCATTCGTTTCCACGAGCGAGTTTGGCCTCAGTCGAGTTGGCGCTTTGAGTGTAGCCACTGAAAACGGCCTCCATAAGATCGAAGCCCGAGCCGTCGGTTAGGTCGTGCGTCCACTCGGAGTAGGCGACGGTACCGTCGTCCCAGCCTGGAAAAGTATCGTCGTGGCTAGTGGAAAAGAGGCCGATTTGAAAATCGTCTTTTCCTTGGGCGACGCGGATCCATGCCCCTGCCGGGTGCGAGCCGCCTTCGTCGGTGGGCCAGAGTTTGTTGGAGAACGGAGAGCGTTCTACGGTGTTGATGAGGTATGCGGAGCGTTGCCATTCGTCGGCGAGCTTGAGACTACGACGACCGTAGCCGATTTCGAAGCGATCGAAATGGGAAAAATCACTATTCGTTTTGGTGAAATCGTAGGAAAGGTAGAGGTTACGAAAGTGTTTGAATTCGATGTCCTGTTTCCCGGTGGCGGCATTTTCGCCCTGAGTCACACTCAAAACGGTTTTGAAGTATAGGCCACTCTTGAATTTCATGTCTCCGCCTAGCCAAACGCGTCGGAATTCTTCGTGCGTATCTGAAAAGCTTTCGCCTGCAGAGTCGGTGCCGTCGACGTGACCAATTTGATACTGAGCCATTCCAAAGAGTTTAACGCGCTCTACAGCGGTATCTTTGGAATCGTAAACGATGCCCATCGTTTGGATCGTGTCGCAGGGTTCGCCTGCGGTGGCGAGAGAGCTGAAAGCCAGTGTAGCGGCTAGTGATAAGAGAGCGGAATGTCGCATAGCTGTTGTAGTTAAATGGCTAGCAGTAGGGAGTTATTTAGATTGGCCAATGAAAAAATGGAATCACCAGAGTCTTCCGGAAAGCTTGTTTAACGGGGGAGTCGAAGCTTTTGGACGTTGGGGATGTTATTTGTGTTTTGAAATTGGGTGCGAGAAAACTTGGGAGTAGGATTGGGGTGAGGGGGGAGCGGGATTTGGTGGGGGAACCTGAGCGGGATTGGTTGTCGCTGCGCTCCTTCCGTCGAACCCGCGGTTCTGGTTCCCGTCCCCGCTGCCGACATAGACGTTCCGGATGACGTTGTGCTCCACCGTGATCCCATCGCGCATAACACGGATCCCGTCTCCCGAGAAGTCGCTGATAACGTTGCCTTGACAGAGGGATTCGGTGGAGGCCAGTTCGATCCCGAAGCGGGTGTTAAGGACGAAGTTGTTGCGAAATGTCAGCTTCGTCCCGTGTCGCCCCTGATACATCCCGTTGTGGCGGTTCATCCACATCTTGGTCCCCCAGTTCTTGGCATCCAGTCCATCGTGAACAAAACAGTCCTCCACTGTGATGTTCTGGGCCGGGCCACGCTCCCCCACCGTCAGGATCGTGCCCTTGTAGGGGGGCTCCCCCTCCGCTGCAAAGGTCGGGGGTTGTCGCCGGAGAACTTCACGTGGCCGTGGTAGCCATCCCGGAGCTTGAGGACTGTGCCCGGCGGAAGCCGTGGTAGGAGGCCGGCTTTGATCACTTCCTCCAGAGTCCACCAGGGCCGTTTGGACGGGGACTTCCCATGACCGGATCTATATAGGCCGTCGGTGCCTTGTCCTCAGCAGCCAGAGCCGGAAGGGCGCAGGTGATGGTCAGGATCACGAGCGAGGCGAGGGCACGCGTGGGTAGCGGACTACGTCTGGTCGGAGGTCGAGAATATCTCGGGCCTCGCCGGAAGAGGGAGAGAGGAGAAAATAGAAATCATCAGTTTATTGTAAAAAACACTGACAGTTCGTCATCGTTTCATATCTGATTATCAGTCAAATACTTATAGTTATATGGGGGTGTTTAATTCGTTTTAGTGTCTGAATTTCTTACACTATTCCAAATAGTGATCCAATCTCTAGAAATTTTATTTTATTCGTTAATGGTTTATCAACAAATATTTAGCTATTATTGTGATTCGATCACAACTGAGTTGGCGTGGGACTTGCACATGCTGTTTGAGTTTAATCGTAACCCTCAACTGGAACAAAAAAATATGGCTATCATCGAATCTATCACCAATATCCTGGCAGCGGCGCACCGTGTCCCTGACTCGGGGTTCACAGTAGTGATGCTTGGAGCTTCCCTTACAGGACTAGCTCTCTTTGTACGAAAAATACAGAGCAATAAGAAATAAGTATTCTTCAATATTTATTTTTTGAACAGCTGCTGTCTCTATTGGGGCCTGCAGCTTTTTTTGGGTGGATTTAAAATGAGTCGCATAGTCCCGCTGGGTATTATTAGTAGAATGCCAGTTCCCCGTCGGTTGCTTAGGACGATCACGGGATTGGGTGCTGAACGCTATTCGCCGCCTTTCGACATTATTTTAGCCTATTCCGAATGCTCTTTGGATGAACCAAATGCTAGATATTACAACGAGCGCTAAGGAACCTCCCTTGAGAATTCCACTTTGATAAATTGGACGGTTTCTCAATAGATATAAAACAGGAAATACTAATCCAACAATTACTAATTGGCCCAATTCAACTCCGATATTGAAGCCGATTACTCCCTTTATTAGCTTTAGTTGTACGGTTCTAAAAGGTAACTGCCCCATTACCGATGCAAAACCTAGGCCATGGAACAATCCGAAACCCAGAACGACTAGGATGGAGCCGTCCCTAACCTTTCCGAATATATTGTTCAGGGCGACCATGATAATCGATAGTGCGATGATGGATTCAACAATTCGCGATGGGATAGTGATGAAATCGAAAGCCGCCAAGGCTAGTGTGATAGAGTGAGCAATCGTAAAAACGGTAACGATCTTCAGAATATTCAACGAAGCCCGTTTGAAATTTGAAACCGGCTCCCAGTTATTCCCTTTTCGCAGGAGGACGGTAGGAATCATCAGGGCGAAAAGGAATAGAATGTGGTCAATGCCAAACCAGATATGTATGATCCCTTGAGGTACCATTTGCTTTGAATTCAAAATGGAAGAGCGAGGATTCGTGAGATCGAGTTCCTGTTCCCTGTTGAATTTGCTGAACACCATCAATTCATTGATTTCGCCGTAGCTTGTATTCGTTTTATGATTATGGTTCAGCATAACTATCCCTCTGTGCGAAGGATCTCCCTCGTACAAAATATCGTGTTTGATTGTTATAATATCGGGAACTGGGCCGTGCTCGATTTCAAAGGGGAATTCAACGAGATAGCGAATAATGCCATCTCGTTCGCTTTCGATCAGGTTTGCTTGTCCGAATTCCATGGGAAATGTGGAACTATCTGATCCTATCGAAAATCCCTTTTCGAGATACGCCTGAATGCGTGTGGTCGAGTTATCGATGAGATCTTGAGATCCCACCCCGCTTTCGTTGAGGACCAGCTCCAATTTCTCTTCCAAGTCCTCGATAAAGATATGAACGAATCCATCAATCGAGTTTTCTCGCACGTTAAGAGTAATGTAATCTTCCCCTTGAGTATGAGCGAAAACTTCGGGAAAAGCCGAGGCCATTAGCAGCAGAAAGAGGGTAAATCGTTGCATGTCGGTGGGGTTTTAAAGGAATTAATTAGCAGTCACTGGTTTTGGTGCTGAACTACGTTTTGTTTAATCGGCAATCGTTAGTCGAATTAAACTGTAAATCAGAATCGCCCCGTGATCAACTTTGAGTTGTTGATAGGAAATTCAATTGTGTTGATAGGAAATTCAATTGTTCCGATTTAATTCGCTGGGGTAGGCTGAGGGCTGGTTCTTGAAAGGACAAGCTCACTCTAGCGTCGCGAGCGTATCAGTCACGATCCTGCTTAATCCCCGAAACGCCACCCCCGTCATACTCAATCTCTCATGAGGTCAGTCTAGGATCTTTTCAAGGTGCTTTGAGGCTGACTCACGGCATTTTTAAGAAGGTAACAATGCTCCCTTTACCCCAGGAAAACTCCTCAATGATTATCAGCGAATTTCAGCGAATTTAGATGAACGGTGTATTACTGAGTGTATTACTATCACGTTTACAGTGATTTAACTTATTTCTAAGTTCCTATACACTAGAAACTTATAAAATAATGGAGAGAGCGGGATTGGTTGGGCTTCGCTCCAAGTCCTTCGGCCGCATGCTTCGCTTGCCCCATCTTCGCTCGTTCCTCGCTTCGTCGAACCCTGAGGGTTCTCATCCCGCTCAAAGGTTCGTCGGGCGGCAGATCAATTCTTCGACCTTCATTCCTACTTTTAAATTTAATGGCGGAGAGAGCGGGATTGGTTGTCGCTTCGCTTCAAGTCATGCGGACTCATGCTTCGCATGTCCCATCTCCAGTCGCTGCGCTCCTTCCGTCAAACCCTACGGGTTCAAATCCCGTGCGGAAACTTCCTTTTGCGAGGCGTCTTCTTCACTAGGGGCTAATTGCCTTTGAAAGTGGCGGAGAGAGCGGGATTCGAACCCGCGGTACGGTTACCCGCACACACGCTTTCCAAGCGTGCTCTTTAAACCACTCAGACATCTCTCCGTGGTAAAAAATAGAAGGCTGAGACGAATGGGGAATTTTTCTAGGGTGCGCAATCGAATTCTTTAATTTTCGACGGAACGCGTTTGAAGAGTCGATATTGATCCCTGGCCTGGGCATCGTAATAGGTGATTTTATGGAGGAAATAATCGAACGGGTTTGTTCCAGC
>JBNMOQ010000278.1:0-6683 GCA_051275055.1 Candidatus Pelagisphaera sp. | reverse complement strand
TCTGTATCAAGCCATCCGCATTTCCTGGATCGCACGAAAAAGCAAAGCCCGTCGAAAACCGCTCTACCGGCAAACGGCTCAGAGAACCCGATACACTCGCTCCATACACCTTGCTTTCCTTTTCCCGCAGTCGCTCGCGTAATCGAATATTCAGAATGTCTTTCGCAAACCCCAAAGCGTATGAGTTTTCTGGGGACCACTCTGCATCCCCATGATACATGACTCGAGCTACTGTCTTCTCTTCGACATTCTGATCAATAGTAACTTCCAATTGCCCAGTGGCCTTACGATCTCCGTTAAAACGCCCTTCCTCCGTGCGATTCAAATTCGGCAACGAAGCGAGGTATTTGACAACATAGTTTTTCAGTACTTCCAGATCCAATGTACCCACGAAAACGAAGGTAAAGTCGCTCGCATCCGCGAAACGTTCTTTGTAAAGCTTCAATCCTAATTCCGGATCGATCTCTTCGATCATTTCAACCGATATCGGGCGATGCCTCGGATGACCTTGATAAAGCGCTTCGTTGACCGCATCGGCAAAAACTGCGTTCGGCGATTTCAACCGATTTTCGACCGAAGCAATCATACGCGTTTTCACCGACGCAAACGCTTTCAAATCGAGACGAGGTTCCATGAAATGCATGTGAACCAATTCAAAGAAAGTCTCTAGATCCTTTGGCGAAGCCGAGCCACGGATACTTTCAAAACTGCCGCCGATGCTAGGTCCGGCTGACGCGATTTTCCCAGCAAGCTTCTTTCCCAATTGAATAGAATCAAACTTCCCAAGCCCGCTTTGTCCTAAAACCATTGTCGCAAACGAACCGGAAACCGAGTCCTCTTCGGAAAACAAACTTGCCCCTCCCGGACTGAATGCCGTCGCCAAAATTTCGTCATTCTTAAAGTCGGTCGTTTTCGCAACGACTCGGATGCCATTCGACAATTTCCACTCATGCGTGTCGATCGCCTCATGGAAAACCGTATCGATTATCTGACCAGGTTTCGGGCTGACCGACAATAATGGCTCATCGCTCACCCCATCGTCATATGCTTCGAGCGAATCTCCTTCTGCTACCACTAAGGCCGCCAACAACTGTTTCGGCTCTGGTTTTACAAAACCGTCTTTTTCCGGGGCCGTGTACAGTACGAGTCGATTATCGATCTGTCTCACGAAATTTCCAACCGCATTGATCTCGGCCAATTCCAGGTTCTTAAGAAACAGCCGATTCAACTCTAACTCCTTTTCCAATCCAGGAATCGATTCGCCTACAAGAAAGTTATTGATGTATTCGCGCAAAAATGACGCCGACTGGCGTTTATCGCGTTCATCATACATCTTCTCTAGACTGCGTAAGATGTTGACCTTTACACGATCCAGCTCCGATTGCTCGAACCCATCTCGGCGAGCGCGTTCGACTTCCTGCATCAATCCCCTCAGGCCACCTTTGTAATTTTCGCCGATAAATCCAACTGCCATTCGGTAATAACCTTTTTCACGACCAAACGACCCTTTCCCCAATCCCGCTCCGATAAATGGAGGATTTTCATCTTTGGCACGTTCACTCAAACGATTATTCATCATCGAAAAGTAGATGCTATCCACCAAGCTATCTCGATAAAGACGAGGTGTTCCATATTCACGTTTATCCGTTTTAAAATAAACGCCCACGCTCGAGCTGCTTAGCTCCGGATCGGTTTCGATCGAGAAGAGCGTTTCATCATGATCGGTCAGTTGAAAGGTTTCGCGAACCGGGGCCTCTTCCGGATTCTTCAAGCCCTCGAAACGTTCCTTAATCAACGCTTCAATATCGTCGGTTTCGAAATCGCCAACCGCAACCACCGCCATCAAGTCGGGGCGATACCATTTCTTGTAGAACGAAACAAACTGATCACGCGTTAGCGATTCGATGACCGGCACCAATCCGATAGGTAGACGATCAACGTACTTAGATCCAAAATACATAAGCGGCAGCTGTTTTTCCATCAATCGCTGCCCTACGCCCTTCCGACCGCGCCATTCTTCGATTACGACGCCTCGCTCCTTTTCGATCTCCTCTTCCTCGAACAGGATATTACTCGCCCAATCCTCCAATATGAGAAACGCCTTCTCCACGGTTTCCGATTTGTCCGTCGGCACTTCCAGCTGATAAATCGTTTCGTCGAACGAAGTTGAAGCGTTTAAATGCGAACCAAACCGCATGCCCACACCTTCAAGGAAATCGATAATATCGTGCTTAGCGAAATTCTCAGTTCCATTAAACGCCATGTGTTCGAGGAAGTGAGCCAAACCGCGCTCGTCCTCTTCTTCCTGAAGCGAACCAACATTCACGACCAAACGCAGCATCGCCCGCCCTTCAGGTTTCTGGTTTTCGCGAATGTAGTACTTTAGACCATTGTCCAACGTCCCAACTCGCAAATCCGGGTCGATCGAAAACGGAGCATCCAAATCGACGCTGTCTTGAGCGAGCGCGATCGAAATCAAACTGAGTAAAGCTAAATAGGTAACGAAAAAAGAGTGAATCCTCATATGCCGAATGGATCTATAGAACGATTCTCGAGCAGTCACGAACGAAGCGAATCGAAGTTGGTTTTTTAAAAGCCAATAAGCGACACACGCCTCGCCCCAAATTCAAACCAACGCCTTTCTCCGATTATTGTCTTCCGTTTCAAACCCCTTCCCGTATTCCCATAAAGCGCAAATGATGGGATGGATACAAAAGCGCTGGAATGAAGATGCGGGCTACCGGCAATTGCTCGTAGTCGCCATCCCTCTCATTCTGAGTATGGGCTCGTTTTCGATTCTGATATTCGTCGATCGCGTCTTCCTCGCTCACTATTCGGCAGATTCCTTAGCAGCCGCCCAACCAGCGGGCATGCTGAATTTCTCGATTCTCTGCTTTTTCCTTGGCGTATCGGTCTACACCTCGACTTTCGTCGCCCAATATATGGGAGCAAAACAGCCCGAAAAAGTCGGCCCATCTGTTTGGCATGGAGTCTACATCGGAATGATCGGTGGCTTAACCCTTCCCTTTTTCGCGCCTTTCGCCACTGACATATTCGCTTTCATCGGCCATGCTCCGGAAGTTCAAAAAGAGGAAGTTGCGTTTTTCCGAATTCTAAATTTCGGAGCGTTCTTCTTTTTGGCGAACAGCGCTTTCTCCTGCTTCTACTCAGGACGTGGCAAATCTTGGCCAATCGTTTGGATGAACCTGTCCATGACTGCCCTGAACATCCTCTTGGACTACCTGTTGATATTCGGAAATTTCGGCTTTCCGCGCCTCGGCATCACCGGTGCCGGGATTGCCACTGTGGCTTCTTCGGCTTTAGTAACCGTCACCTATCTTGTACTCTTTTGCAAAAGCTCGAACCACCTTCGCTTTCAAACACGTACAAGCTGGCGACTGCAAAAAGCCCTTCTCCTACGCATTCTTCGTTTCGGCACCCCTTCTGGAGCCCATTTCTTCCTAGACATCATGGGATTTACAATCTTCGTCCTGCTAATCGGACGAATCGGCACCGTCGAACTCGCTGCCAGTAATATTGCCCTCAATATCAATCTTCTCAGTCTCCTCCCCATGATCGGCCTGGGAACCGCAGCCAGTATCATGGTCGGTAGATTTCAAGGAGCCCGCCAAAGCCCACTCGCCGTCAAAGCAACCTACTCGGCCCTTCATATGGCCCTCATTCACAATACAGTGATGGCCTCTCTCTATTGGTTCGTCCCGGAGATCCTAATCAGTCCTTTCATCAACGAAGCCAGTGGCGGTGATATTCCTCTCCTCGAATCAACCGCCGTATCGCTACTCCGCTACTTCGCGATCATCATTTATCTGGATTCCCTCGTGATTATGACCGGAGGGGCTCTGAAAGGCGCCGGAGACACGAAATACGTAATGACTGTCCTTGCCGTCACTTCGATTTTCTTTCTCGTCATCCCCGCCTACATTCTCATCGAGATTCTCCATCAGCCGGCATCAGTCGCTTGGATCTGCGCGATTGCAAATCTGAGCGTAGTAGCTCTCGCCTTCTTTCTGCGATTCCGTTCTGGAAAATGGCAGAGAATCGAAGTCATCGAGCGTTAAAACCCGCTCCTACACTGGATTAATAATCAGTCTACAACTAACTTCGGTCCAAATAACCGAGAATAGATGTAACAATTTGGACGCCTTGTTCGTTTAATTCCTTGCGAACCCACAATCTCGGCAATTAACTTTTAGCGTGCTTCGATACCTACCTATCTACCCCTCGTTCATCTTCATTTTGATAGGTCTGGCATCTTTTGATTCAACTCGATTCGCCCAAGCTCAGGAAGAAGACGAAAAAGAACCGATGGAATTCGAAGCCGTCGAAGCGTTGTACCAACGCGGCCAATACGATCAAGTCCTGATAGAAGCCACCTTGGGTCGCAAGGATCAGCCTTGGAACGAACAATGGTGGCAAATCGAAGCGCAATGCCTACAAGATACGGGCCGCTATCAAGAAGCCTACGATTTATTGAGCGAAGGCGTTTCCGCACGGTATTCTAGCATTCGACTGCGACTCATGATTCGCAAAGCAGCGCTCTATGTTGACGACCTAGAAACCGCCGACTCCGTACTCAGAGAAATCGACAACATCATTCGCCGAAGCGGACGTTTCTCGTACGACCCGGAATCCCTAGTCTCAATCGGCGACGCTGCCATTCTCCTTGGAATAGAACCGCGCATCGTACTCGAAAACTTCTACAAACGGGCTCAAGGCGATGCAAACACCGTCGCCAGCGCCTTTCTCGCTCCTGGTCGACTCGCGTTGGAAAAAGACGATTTCAGTCTCGCCTCGAAGACTTTCCAAGCAGGCCTGAAACAATTCCCCGATAATCCAGATCTATGGTACGGTCTCGCGAGTTCCTTTATCGAAGGCGATCGTTCCAAACTAATAGAATACGCCGAAACCGCTTTAACGCTAAACGAAAACCATACCGACACCCGCATCCTACTAGCCCAGCACCTTCTTGATGCCGAAGCCTACGACGAAGCGCTCGAGCAACTGGAAGTCGCCCTCGACGTAAACGCCTTTCATCCCGAAGCCCTGGCCCTCAAGGCGGTCGTGTCCTATCTTCGCAGCGACGATGACACCGGAGACGAACTACGTGAACAGGCGCTCTCGACCTGGCGAACGAATCCACATGTCGACCACCTCATCGGTCGAAACCTCTCCCGCAAATATTGGTTCAAAGAAGGCGCCGCTGCTCAACGCCGAGCCCTCGTCAACCAACCGGATTTTCTCCCTGCTAAAACGCAACTCGCTCAAGACCTCCTTCGACTCGGAAACGAACGCGAAGGCTGGGAACTTGCCAACGAAGTACACGAAGCCGACCCTTATAACATCTCCGCCTACAATTTGGTCACCCTTCGCGACAAACTTGGCGACTTCGAAACCTTGGAAACCGAACATTTCCGAATTCGCATTTCAAAGGAGGAAGCTCCCGTCTACGGACAACGAGCCATCGACCTCCTAGAACCTGCCTACACGTATCTGCAAGATCGATACGGAGTCGAAATCAATCAAAAAGTAACGGTAGAAATTTACCCGAACCCCGCCGACTTCGAAGTACGCACATTCGGAATGCCCGGAAACCCAGGCTACCTAGGCGTTTGCTTCGGTCCCGTATTCACGATCAACAGTCCAGCCACGAGTCTCGCGAATTGGGAAGCGGTGATGTATCACGAATTCTGTCACACCATCACCCTTACCCTCACTCGGAACCGCATGCCTCGGTGGTTGAGCGAAGGCATTTCCGTTTACGAAGAACGCGAGCGAAACGGCGCTTGGGGCCAGATGATGACCGTGGACTACCGTGACCGTATCCTCGGTGGCCGAATGCAAGCGATCAGCGAAATGAGCGCCGCTTTCCTCCAGGCTGAAACAGGCGAAGATACCCAGTTCGCCTATTACCAATCTTACCTGGTCGTCGAATATCTTTTCCAGACATACGGAATCGAAGCTATGCGAGCAGTACTGCTTGCTCTCGCTGACGGCGAAACGATGAACGAGGCCCTTGCAAACCATGTCGCTCCCCTTGATCAGCTAGACGAAAAATTCCTAGCTCAAGCTCGCTCGAAAGCTGAAGACCTCGGCGGAAGCTATTCCCTGCAACGCGCTGAGGGAATGCTCGAAATGGCTATCGAACTGGTCGCTCCCAAGGCTAACTACTTTAAAGAGATCGAAGCAATTCAACCGCTGATCGAGTCCGAAGACTGGACCGCCGCTCGCGATAAACTAGAAGTGATCGTTTCTAAATCCGGGTACCTAGCAGGCGCCGAAAACGCCCACTCCCTACTCGCTCACGTATATCGCCAACTCGACGATCTCGATAGCGAAGGAGACACCCTAGCGCTCATTGCAACTCAAGAAGGCAACCGTCTCGAACCCGTTGCTCGCCTTCTCGAAATCGCCATCGAACAAGACGATCCTCCCGCTATCATCCGGTGGGCCAACGCATCCATTGCAATCAAACCAATGGCGATCGAACCGTGGCGAGCTCTCTTCACCACGCACGCTCGTTTTCAATACGAAGCCTCTGCAATCGAAACCGGAAACGTTCTCCTCGAACTCGACCCACCAGACATCGCGATGGTTCACTACCACCTCGCTCGCCAATACCAGCGAAAAGAACCCGAGGCCGCTCGCCGCCATACACTCATGGC
>JBNMOQ010000277.1:0-6735 GCA_051275055.1 Candidatus Pelagisphaera sp. | reverse complement strand
GAGACTCATTGCATTTCCGTGATTTCGGTTACTTCAGGAAAAACGGAATTCGAGTATTTGGAGCGTTTGGCGAATAGGACTGATTTTTCTCACGCGGGAAATTGGTCATTCGGAGATTGAGGTAGATTCTATGAGCGCGAAGCGAGTGTGCATCTTTGTCTATTTCGGACTTTTGGTCGTTTCGGGGATTTGGAAGACGTTTTTTCCAATTTCGATTTTTCCGATGCCTGGTCAGGATTCGGTGACGGTTTCGATCGACGAGGGAATTGATTCTAGAGCCGAAATTCGTTTTCTGGATACTAAGCGAGAAATCCCCGACAGTCGGCCGTCGATCGTTCTTTTACATGGAAGTCCGATGGCTTCATCGACATTCGATACGCTGGTGCCGCATTTGTCGAATCGGTATCGCTTGATTGTCCCGGATCTGCCTGGTTTCGGACGATCGCAGCGTTCCGTATCTGATTATTCAATCGCTGCGCATGGGCGATATTTGGAGAAGCTGCTAGAGGAATTGCAGGTGACCGAATGCCATTTGGTTGGCTATAGTATGGGGGGAGGTGTCGCGATTGAACTATGCGAATCGCGTCCGGATTTGGTGAAGTCTCTGACGTTGGTGTCTTCGATTGGGTTGCAAGAATATGAGTTGTTGGGCGACTACACTTTAAACCACGCTTTGCACGCGGCGCAGCTTTTCGGGTTTTGGGCCTTGGATTGGGTTGTTCCTCACTTTGGTTACTTTGATGGCCTGCTTTTGAATTACCGGTACGCTCGGAACTTTTACGATACGGATCAAAGACCGTTGCGGGAAGCGATGCTCGGGTGGAAGAAACCGGTGTTGATAGTCCACGGAGATCAGGATGGATTGGTCCCTTACGATGCGGCTCTGGCTCATCGAGTAGTGATGCCTCAAGCGCGCTTGACGACGTATGAAGACGCGGGGCATTTGGCGATATATCGTCAGCCAGAACGATTTGGCAAAGAGTTGTCGCGGTTCGTCGACGATGTCGAAAACGGTGAGGCAGCCCATCGAGACGATTTGGCTTTGGTCGATGAATCGGCTGCTGGAGGTATGCGGAGGAGCGGAGTGTTTATGGCGACGCTTTTGGGTATTTCGACTTTTGCGAGTGAAGACCTTGCGTGTATTGGAGGTGGGCTTTTAGCGACGAAAGGCACGATCCCACTTCATGTGGCGATTATCGGGTGTCTACTTGGAATCTTTGTGGGCGACTTTT
The DNA here is from genome assembly GCA_051275055.1 of Candidatus Pelagisphaera sp. Classification (GTDB taxonomy): domain Bacteria; phylum Verrucomicrobiota; class Verrucomicrobiia; order Opitutales; family Opitutaceae; genus Pelagisphaera. The sequence goes on along the minus strand of JBNMOQ010000277.1, from coordinate 5,503 downwards.
TTATCTATCTTTTGGGGCGAGTATTGGGTCGACCTGGCTTGGAGTTGCCGGTTATCCGGCGATTAATGAACCCAGACAGAGTTGACGGGATCGCTCGTTGGTTGGATGAAAAGGGTTTGGCTTGGATCGTGTCGACCAGATTCATTCCAGGCAGTCGAGTACCGACTTATTTCGTGGCGGGGGTAGTGAAGGCTAACGCGTTTCGTTTCGCTTTCGCTCTGTTGCTGGGGGCTGCTATCTGGACGCCCGCGATTGTTGGTCTTTCATATATTATGGGCGGTGCGTTTCTGGAGTTTTTCGATCAATACGAAGGCTGGGCTCTGCTGGGGTTGTTGATCTCATCGCTCGCTATCCTCACGTTAGTTCGGATTGCGGCTGGATTGTTCAGTTGGCGAGGGCGGAGAATGCTCTATTCGCGTTTTAAACGAACGATTCGTTGGGAATATTGGCCGATGTGGCTGTTTTATCCGCCGATTATCGGTTTCGTTCTTTGGAAGATGGTTCGGCATCGATCGATTACGATGCTCACTGCGGTAAATCCATGCATGCCGGCGAGTGGTTTGGTGTATGAGTCGAAAGGAGATATTCTCTCTCATTTGCAGAAATTCGGATCACCAGTGGGGCTGTTTGAAGTGATCCCGTTAGATTGGGATTTAGAGAGGAAGAAGACATGCCTTAACGAGTTTATGAGCGATCAGGGTTTGTCTTATCCAATCGTTCTTAAGCCTGATGTCGGCCAGCGAGGACAGGGTGTGGAGGTTATCGATTCCGAGGAAGAAGCGATGCGGTTTTTCGAAGCTCAGGAGGAAGATACGGTTGCCCAAGAGTTTCTTCCGGGTCGGGAGTATGGGATCTTCTATTACCGCTATCCCAACGAAGAAAAGGGCCGAGTGTTTTCGATAACGGACAAACGGTTGATTAGCGTGAAGGGAAATGGGCAATCGACCTTGGAGCGTCTAATTCTGGCTGATGATCGAGCGGTAGGGATGGCGAAGTTCTTTTTGAAGGCCCATCGACAGGATTTGGAGCGAGTGATTCCCGAGGGAGACGTTTATTCCCTGACGGAACTCGGAACTCATTGCCGAGGAGCTCTATTTTTAGATGGAGAAGGTTTGATTACTCCTGAGCTGGAGGAAGCAGTTGATGCTATGAGTCGGAAAGTGGAGGGGTTTCACTTCGGACGTTACGATATCCGCGTTCCGTCGGAAGCTGATTTGATGGCTGGGCGTAATCTACGGATTATTGAGCTCAATGGACTGACTTCGGAATCTACGAATATTTACGATCCGAAACACAGTCTATCTTTCGCGTATCGAACGCTTTTCGAGCAATTTCGAATCGCATTCGGAATTGCGGAAGCGAGCATCGAAATCGGAAATCGCACCGATGGATTGAGGGATACGTTTCGATTGATTATTCGATACGCTCTCGGGAAACCATCTGACCGGAAGTAACGGGTAGCTTAGATGCTATTGTCTTCGCCGAACTGGTTGACGGTGACCGAGTCGGTGGCGTCGATAGCCTCGTCTGGGCGATTCGCAATAATCCCGCGCTTGATGAAATCCACAACTTCGTCGTTGTCCTTGAGCCTTACCTTGTGATTCGTCTCGGTGTCTTCGCCGACGTAGTCAGCGACAGATGCGGCCATAATCGGGAGGTACTCTCTCAAATCGTCGTTTTCGTCGTAATTGCGCACGCGAACGCTCCAAACTTCTTGAGCAGGTACATCGCTGGAAACCGCATCGAGCATGTTTTCCTTGGCGGTTAGCTCCATGTACTTTTCGTTGATGAGAACGGCAACCAGTCGTTCCTGGTAGCCAACCAGTTCACGCGAACGTCTTCCGGGTACGCGTACTGTGTAAGTTATGACCCGTCCAGTTTTTGGATCTTGTTGGCTGACGGTTTGATAGCTATCGGGCTCTTGAATTGTCTGAAAAACCGGCTCTTCGATGACCCTCATTTCGCGTCTCGGAGGCTCCATACCGTAGTCGACTTCGATGACCATGTCCGCTTCTAGGGCGTTGATGGCTTCGTACATGCCTTTTCCCGACAAAGCGGTTTTGATGTAAGCGACGGTTTCCTTATAGCGAAGATCGTTCACGTCTTGCTCGGGGTCCCGCGGTACGATCACGTATGAATCGGCATCTTGGATGTTGGGGTTTTTGATGGCATCGACCTCCATTTCGTAGGTCGTGTTACAGCCGTAAAGCAGCAGTGCGAGGACTGCTCCAAAAAAGTAAAAAGGTAGGCGTTGGGGGCGTTTCATGGTTCTCGAAGCGATGAGGCTAATTTTTAGGGGCGCATGCCATCGCTGGTGTTGGTTCAGTTGTCGTCGCCTTCAAGTTCGGCAAGTTCCTTTTCGAGACGGGCGATTTCCGCCAATGCGTCCTGTTCGCGCTCTTCCGCTTCTTCGAGGGCGTTCTTGCGATCGATGGCGGCTTGGCGCTTGGCTTGCAAAATTTTGAGTCGACCTTCGGCGGTTTCCGCTCTCCCAGTCATTTCTTCGAGCTCTTCATTGGAAATTCGAAAGCCTTCGGCGATGTCGAGTTCCTCTTGTAAGGTAGCCTTTTCCTTGTCGATCGCCCGTTTCTGCATGGCGATGGCCTGATTGTAGGCCCGTTGCTGGGCGAGGGTATCCTGGCGTTTGCGTTCTTTGCCTTCCTGGATGGCTCCGATAGTGGCCCCGACGGCGGCTCCTGCAACACCCAGGGCGGCGATGCCTCCTGCGTCTTGACCCGTTAACGCCCCGCCAATGGCTCCAACTGCGGCGCCAGCTCCGGCACCTTTTACGGTTTTAGAGGCGGCGGGCCCTGCGCAACCCCATTGAAATATCATCAGGGATAGGCTGACGAGGGCTACGATTGTTTTTCCAAGAATTTTCGACCGATTCATGTTTAATAGTTAACTACGCAATCGCTGGTTGGTTTGGATTCGTTGTTGTGTCGGTGAACGTAGACTTTTTGCGGACATTTGTAAATCCACTTTGTTGCAGATATTTTCAGTGAATCCGCGAGCGTTCGCTTTCCGTAGAGATTAACGTAACGAATGCTGGATTAAATGCGTCAGATTGCGTAACTTATAGAAATTGGTCTAAGCCGCTCCAGGCGATTGTAAATTATGAAGAGTAAAGGGTTTCTCTCTCGAGATTTCATTATCCAAGTTGTTGGTCTTGTGTTTTCAATAGTCGTTGTCGTGACGGTCTATAATACCTATATCCTACCAGCTGCGGATGAGATTAAAATGACGAACGATATTCGCGCGAGTCAGAATCCAGACGGGGGATTTATTCCTGAGCGCTCGCTGGTCGTGCTTTTGAAGAATATCGAGCAGGAAACTTGTCTCATTCTGATGATGTGGGCGACGATCATCATAGGATTCAAATTCGTGAAATTGCGCGGAGAGGAGTCGATGACGGATCATCCGTTTCTCAAGATTTCCCGGGGAGAACGCATCATTCCCGAGGATGCTCTAGGCCATTATAAAGAGGTCGAAAGCCAACTGAGACGATCGCCGCGGTTGCGAGGTAAGATTTTGCCGGATGTTATTCAAGCGGCGTTGCACCGGTTTGACGCTACGCGTTCGATTCAAGATGCGGCTCACGCGATGAGAGAGAGAGCTGAAATGGCCTATGAGCAGTTAGAATCGGATCTTTCGCTTATACGATATATCGCTTGGGCGATCCCTTCGGTAGGCTTTATCGGAACGGTTCGGGGTATCGGTGAGGCGTTGGAGCAGGCGGATATGGCGATTCGAGGCGATATCAGCGGAGTGACTACCAGTTTGGGTTTGGCGTTTAATTCAACTTTTGTGGCCTTGATGTTGAGTATAGTGCTCATGTTGATGGTCCACCTTTTGCAATCGAAGCAAGAGTCGCTTATCATCGAAATGCAGGATACTGCGTCTAAGAAGGTTATCGGGCTGATGAAAAAACCTACTCTCGAAGAGTCGAAAATTAGCTTCACTTGATATGGCGACACTAGGAATTGAACTTAGCGATGTCGGCGTTAACGCCGTTCTAATTAAGGAGGACGGCTCTTCGCGTACTTTGGCTTTAGGGGATCAGGCGGATTCGTTGCCAGCCTGCGCGTATGCTCGCGCTGGAGAACTTTGGTTTGGGTCCGAGGCACAGGAGATGAACTTCGTTTATCCTGGGCGCACGTGCAGCAATTTCATTGATGAACTGTCTTTTCAGTCTACGAATTTCGATGGGCACTATCGCAAAACCATGTACTCGCAATTGACCCACGAGTTCTTCCAGGTTTTGGCGACGCGGATTGAAAAGGAGGTCGGAGAAATCGATCGGGCGATTATTGCCGTTCCGGGGCATTATCTAGATTCGAATGAAAAATCGGAAGAGCATTTGGGGCTCCTATTGAGTATCCTTGCGGATATTGGGATTCCGGTTGCTGGGATTGTCGATATGGCGGCTGCTTCGCTTTACAGCGAGGGATTGTGGAACGTGCCTGAAGGCGAACGGATATTCCATGTCGATCTTTTGGCTCACGCTACTCATATCTCGGTTTTTCACAAACGCTCTGGTTTAGAACGGGTTTATTTCGCTCGATTGACGCAACATGGATTTAGCAAAATGCTGGAGCGATTTACGACATCGATGTCGAATAAGTTTTTGGTCGAAACGTCGTTCGACATTAATGAGGATCGTCAAATTGAACGGGCGTTTCACGCTCAGGCGCGTGAAGCTTTGTTTAGTTTTGGCCGTCAACGCGTGGCGAATATCGAAGTATTAACGCGTGAAAAATCTCGCCAAATGGTGATCTCTAAAGAGCTGGCTGCATTCGAGTTGGCCCCGCAGGTGAAGCAGCTCACGCAGTTGATTTTGAGAGCGGTGAACGATTTTGCCACTGGAGACGAAGCGATACAAATTGCGTTGTCTGGAAGAGCGGCGGCAATCCAAGGTTTAAAAGAATCGATCGTTTCGCAAGGAGTGGGGCTGGTGAAGGAATTGCCGCCGGAAAGCGCGGCTTTCGGAGCTGCGAATTACGGAAAAGACTGGGAAGTGAAGAACGACGTTGAAGAAATGCGAGTGGAAGTAGGCATTTCAATGGACGCTCTTGCTGAGAAACAAACATTGGATACGTCGCCGACAATTGCGTCGATACGTGTCGTTAGAGAAGGTCGTTCGTTGAACCCAACGCATATCGTGTGCGATGGTTTAGGTTACCGCTTGGAAGGTGAGTCGTTTTTGGTAGGCGTCGGCGAAAGCGATCGCTTTGATTTGGTCGCAGATCGCGAGACCTTAGAATCGCCTCAGCCATTGTTCAATCTGAACTTTGTGGATGATCGCTGGGTAATCAAGGCTTTGGAAAGAGCTAGCTTGGAAACGGATTCCGACGTCAGTTTGAAGGCGGGAGATGCCATTGAAATTTTAATACAAGGGACACGGAAACGGCTCTTACTCGTTCACTGTATCGAGTAGATTTGTTTATCCGAAACTCCGATGAAACGAAAAAAACGAGACACTCAAGTATTTAGCTTGTCCTTC
>JBNMOQ010000276.1:0-6779 GCA_051275055.1 Candidatus Pelagisphaera sp. | reverse complement strand
CGCTCTCCAGAGCAAGACCGGTTTAGTCATCATTCTCCTAGGAATGCCCTCGTCGAGCGGCGAAATCCAACCACCAGAAACGAGCGACCTGAACATCTGGGAAACCTTCACCCGCAAACTCGGCGATCCCTATTGCTCGCTTCAGCCGATAAAACGATGACGCACGCCTCCACGCCAACATTCGCCATCATCGGTCATCCGAATGAAGGTAAATCGTCAGTCGTTTCCACGCTCACGGAAAACGATCGAGTGAACATAAGCTCGACTCCTGGGGAAACAATTCGCAATGAACGAATTTCCCTCAAGGTCGACAACGAATCCATTATCCAGTTTATCGATACTCCTGGGTTTCAAAACCCACTGCGAGTTCTCGATTGGTTTGAAGAAAATCATCTCGGAGGCCTCGAAGCGATTGCAGCCTTCCAACGGCACTTTGCTTCCGATCCGGATTTCGATCATGATTGCGAACTCCTTAAGCCGATTGCCCAAGGAGCGGGCATTCTCTTCGTCGTCGATGGAGCGCGACCAATCACAGGCGCCGACCTGGCCGAAATGGAAATCCTTCGCCTGATTGGCAATCCCAGAATGGCGATTATCAACGCGAAGTCTGATCGCCAGCAATTCATCGACGATTGGAAAAGCGCCTTCAGAAAATCCTTCAATGCCATACGCGTTTTCGATGCGTGCAAAGCCGACTATCGAAACCGAATCGATTTACTCGATGCCCTCAAAAGCATTGAACAGGATTGGAGTCCTCAACTCCAAGAAGCGATCGAGCTTCTTCAAGTTGACCGCGACCGTAGGCGTAGTAGATCTGTCGAAATTATCCAGGAACTTCTGGAACGCTCCATTGTATTCAAAAAAACCAAACTTTTTTCAACCGAAAGCGATGCCCAATCGGTAAAGTCGAAACTCGAAGAATCCTATCGCGAAGAATTGAAAGCAATCGAAGGCCAAGCCTGGAAATCACTGCTTCAGCAATTTAATCACACGCGACTGGATATGGACGTACCCGACCATTCACTACTCGCCGAAGATCTGTTTTCAGAACAAACGTGGCAGGCCTTGGGGTTGACTCGAAAGCAATTAGCAATCGCAGCAGCCGGGCTTGGCGCCGGAATCGGGGCGGGTCTTGATCTTGCCTTCGGAGGAATCACATTCGGCGTCTTCACCGCTTCAGCCGCAGCTGCCGGAGCTGGGGCCGCATTTTTAAAGGGACGAGACTTGGCGCGTTTGAAGATCAAACGCATTCCAATTGGCGGCTATCAGGTAACGGTAGGCCCCAGCCAAAACGAACAATTCCCTTACGTTTTACTGGATCGGGTCTTGCTGCTCTATCAGTTCATTTCAAATCGCTCGCACGCTCGCCAGGACACGAAAGCAACGCTCTCTAACGATTCCCTAAAATCGGGAGTATGCTCTGGATGGGACAACGAAAAACGCGGCCTCTGCGCCAAGGTATTCAAAGCGATTAAATCCCGAAAACGTGACGCTCTGGATCGACTCAGAAAACCTTTTTCCGAAATGCTTGTCGCTAGTCTCCTCGAGTTGGAGAATAAGGAGTAGAGAACTTAAAGGTAGGAAGGACCCAAACTTACATATCGACCGGTACAGTCGACAATGCTTCTGCGATACTTGAAATGCCGTCCTTCACTTTGAGCAAACTGTCTTGGTGAAGCGTCTTCATACCTCCGCGCATCGCCATTTTTTTGATCTCGGAGGTTTCTTTTCCCTTATTGATTCCATCAACCAATTCATCATCGGTTACCATCATCTCATGGATACCGATACGACCCTTGTAACCTGTATTGTTACAACGAGGACAGCCTTTCGGATTACTCTTAAAAATCGTGCCGCTCCAGCCGATTCCATCTTCTAAGATTTCTTTTTCGCGATCTTCTGGATCGTATTGAATTCGGCAGGTCTTGCAAACTCGACGCATCAAACGTTGAGCGCATACGCATAGAAGCGAAGACGAGATCATGAATCGCTCGATGTCCATATCAGTCAAACGAGCAATCGTTCCCGGAGCATCATTGGTGTGAAGCGTACTGATCAACAAGTGACCGGTCAAAGCGGCCTCCACTGCAATATTCGCCGTTTCCTTATCACGAATTTCCCCGACCAAAATGATATCCGGATCCTGACGCAAATATGCCCGCAAGGCGCTGGCGAATGTGAGTCCAATCCGCCGATTCATTTGCATTTGATTGATGCCTTTAAGCGTGTACTCGATTGGATCTTCAGCGGTACGAATGACAATCCCAGGATTGCTAATCTCGTTCAGTGCCGAGTAAAGCGTCATCGACTTACCCGAACCCGTAGGTCCGCAGTGAAGGATCATCCCATACGGATTTTTGATCACCTTCCGATAGCGTACCAAATTGCCTTCCGAGAACCCAAGAGCGGGCAACGGCATCGTCGACTTCTGCTTGTCGAGAATACGCATCACCATTCCTTCGCCATGATTCAGGGGAGCGGAAGAAACACGTAAATCGATATCGACATTCTTCCGAGTAAACTGCTTGAAAATGATACGCCCATCCTGAGGCAAACGTCGTTCCGCGATATCGAGATTCGCCATGATCTTCAAACGAGCGATCAGAGAACCCGCAACCTTTGGCGGCAATTTAAGCTTTTCCTGGCAAACGCCATCGATTCGATAGCGCACAATCAATTCCAACTCCTGCGGCTCGATATGAATATCACTCGCTCCCAAACCATAAGCGTCTTCGATGATGCGATTGGCTAGCAGGATAATCGGCGCTGATTCTTCATCATCTAGATCCCCCTCTTCGCCTTCTTCGCCATCGCCGAATTCCATACCGACTGCTTCAACGACATCATCGAATTGCGTCGCCTCGACATTGCTGGTATCCTGCTTGAGGACTTCCTTGATGTCCCGTTCGGGACTTAAGACAGCGATCACTTGCTTACCGCTGATCTCGGCGATCTTAGTCGAAATCGTAAGCTCGAATGGATTGGAAAACGCGACCGTTATAAAATGTCCTACGACGCTGATTGGCAACACGCCGTTTTTCTCGCAAAACTCCTGATCGAGAATTTCCCAAGTCCCTTTGTTTATCGCGAGGCTTTTCACGTTGAACGGAGCCACTCCATAGGCCTTCGCCTTGGCGATATTCAACTGGTGCAAAGAGATGTGATTATCGCCTAGCAGCACCTCATCGAAAGCACTACCATTGAGCTCGGCCTCTTGGGAACGGAGGTCCTCAACCTGACTATCGTTCAGATAGGATAGGTCCGACAGATTGTCGACAATCGCTGCTTGTAGTCTTCCTAGAGCCATTCGTCTGTTCTAGTTAGCGGCCTTCACTCCCCGTTTGGCCGCGTTTGCCTCAAATGCCTCCAAAAATTCTGATAGCGATTCGATGGATGAAGCGAACCACACGATATTGCCATCAATCTTATCTTCCCAAAACGAGCGTACAGCTGAGCTCATGTAACACGCAGTCGCTAGATACCAAGTATCTTCGACCTGATCGAATGGCACGGTCAGAGTTGCCCAGCATTCATCCGTCTTGAGCGTTTTCTGAAGATCGTCCGAGTAATCCACGTTTCGAATGTCGATCAAACCCAATACGTAATCTTCAACAATCTTCTCGAGCAGCTTATTCTCGTCGAGACACTGCTTTTCGTTGACCAAAATAGTCAGCAAACCCACCTGGCTACTATTCGCATTCGTTGCCAAAAGCTCCCGTAAGCGATCGTTGGCCTCATCCAAGTCATCGATTGAGACAAGCCCCTGCTCCACCAAACTCGCCCCGAGAAGACGATTTGCGCGCATTATCAGAGGCTTGAGACTGGCCATTTTACTAAAATTTTCCTTCTAGGTCGTTTGTGAGTCATTAGTAGCGTTTCCGCTCTCTGCACTCTCGACCTCTTTTTCCTTAGCTTTAGCCTCAGCCGCCTCTTTTTCCACAGCTTTAGCCTCAGCGACCTTTTTCCACAGAAGTTCGCGAAGTTCTTCAATTCCCTCCTCTGTCAGGCAAGAAATCGGCTGAATCGCCACATCGCGCTTCTTTCGGAATTCCTCTAGGTTTTCGATGGCAGCATCCTCATCCATCTTGTTCGCCACAACGAGACGCGGCTTATCCAGCAAAGTCTTGTCGTACGCGCTTAACTCGGAAAGAAGCTGATCGTAATCGTCCCAAGGATCGCGTCCGTCGATACCGGACATGTCGATGATCAGAGTTAGCAGAAAACAACGCTCGATATGTCGTAAAAAACGATGCCCTAAGCCGCGATTCTCGCTCGCCCCGTCTATCAAACCCGGAATATCCGCAATTTGCAGGGTTTTGTAACGGTCAGCGTAATCGATAACGCCAATCTGCGGATGCAAAGTAGTGAAGGGGTACGCGGCCACCTTCGGATGCGCGTTAGTGATCATGTTTGTCAGAGTCGATTTCCCTGCGTTCGGGTAACCGACTAATCCGATATCCGCGATACTTTTGAGAATAAGCTTATACTCACCGGTTCCGCCAAGCTCTCCTGGATTCGAACGACGCGGCGCTCGATTAACCGAGCTTTTGAATTTTTTATTGCCCCAACCTCCATTGCCGCCTTCGAGCAACACCTTACGTTCGCCATCTTCAAGTATCTCCGCAACAACCTGTTGCGTCACCAGATCCACAACGATCGTCCCTGGAGGAACCGAAATAACGCAATCAACGCCCTGGGCTCCACTCTGATCCGAACCGCGTCCATGTTCGCCTCGACCCGCATTCCAATGAGGCTGAAACTTGTATCGCGTCAAATTGTTCTGATTGACCGATCCTTCGAGAATAACGTCGCCGCCCTTTCCTCCATCACCGCCGTTTGGCCCGCCGAAGGCTTCGTATTTCTCCCTTCGAAAACTGACGCAACCGCGCCCGCCATCCCCAGCTCTAACCTTCACTTTGGTTTCATCGACAAACATGACGCTGAACCAATACGACTCGAATCCCAGAAAGCAACCCCTGTTCGAGATGTGAATTGAGACCGCAATCCAACCAACGAGGATCACCTGGCTCGTTCGCTCGAGCTCAATCAGCCTCAATCAATCTCGTAGGCTTCGAACAACGCGATGCCTTCCGCCCCGTCGACTCCACGCAAAATCACCGTATACAGGCCCGGATCCAGCCAAACGAGCATAGCCGCGTCTTTCGATTCACTATCGAAAGCAAAGGCCCCAGAGGACTCGAAAGCCTCTATCAAAATCCTGGCCGGCCCTTGGAGCGACGCCCCTTCCACGATTGGAAGCGACCCCTCCATCCAATCATCGTTATTAGCGATTGGATCGGCTCCTCGATACAATTCAATTTTCGGATCCTCCAATGGGTTCGTTATGTTCTTCGTTCCCAAAGCTGGCCCCACTCCTCGAATCAATACGAGCTTCGGGTCCGGTCCATTTATCACCAACCCGCCAATCAGCGCCTGCCCTTCTCCTCGAACCATCCCACGCGAAGATACATTGACCAACGCTCGATCCGGGTCGCTTCCATCGTCGAAAATCTCGAACAACGTTTCACCGTCACCCTGATCTGAGCCTACCAGAACCGTGTATAACCCAGGTTCCAATTCTACAAGCATCGCCGCATCTAGGCTTCCAGCATCAAGAGCAGTAGCTCCAACTTTTTCAGAAAAAGCGACCATCTCCGCCACGTTATCCGCCGCCTCCCAACGCTGATTACTGAATATCGCTTCACTGCCTTGATATAGTTGCAAGACCGGATCTTCCATTGCATCTGGCACGCCACGCTCGATCAGCGATGGACCAAGCCCACGTATCAATAACTTCCGTGGCGCCGAACCAACGACAACCAAACCTCCGATCAAAACGCCTTCGCCCGACTCCGATCGCCCCCGTGTCGATAAATTCACATACCGGTTCACTCCCTCCGTTTGATCCTCCCGCAAGTACACAGACATCTCGATTTCAGCCCTTGTCCACGTTCCAGTCATCAAACCCTTCTCCGAATCAACCTCGCCCTCAAAACGATCCCCAACCGTTGTCGTTACCTCAAATCGTCCCAAAACATCCAATACGCCAAGAGCCAAATCCAACTCTCGCCCATTCAACCAAACGAAGAGCTCTCCATTCTCCAAAACGCGCGCTTCCAGTAGCTCTCCTCCCTCTCCAATTAGACCGCCTCTATAATACCCTTCGAATCCTGGCGCCGCGGATTGCGTCGCCACCTGTTGGCCGGAAATGTCGATATCAACACCCTCAATAATGCCGAAGAATCCGTCGTCGATATCTCCGGTAATTCTCTGCGACAATGATTCGGTCGTATTAAAACGCCCAAAGGCATCAACGACTATCGGTTCTCTCAAACGCTTAAAACCTGAAATCGGATCTAAAATTGTTACGTATCCACTATCCAAGCCCTCACTCACTTCAATCCAGACCATGCCTTCATTTTCGGTTTCGCCGACAATGATTCCTTCCTCGATCTCGAATGGATCGAGCACAAGATTGTAAGCATAATATCGAGTAACTGCTGCACTACTCGCCTTCAATAAAACACGTGCATTCTCCGCTTGGGCGAAGGCCAACGTTAAGTTAGCCTCATTCGCACCAGTCAAGGCAACCGTCCCCGACTGGCTAATAACACTCCAACGATAAGTCACCTCAGCACTGCCGCCAATCGAATCCGCTAGTGATAGATTATACGACAAACGTGAGCTACTATTCTCTTCCGCTTGAATGTCATAGTCATCCCACACCGCCTCCAGATAACGGGCCGACAAGAGAGAAGCTTCATCCGGGCTAACGATTC
>JBNMOQ010000275.1:0-6788 GCA_051275055.1 Candidatus Pelagisphaera sp. | reverse complement strand
GCTCTAAGTCCTTTATATATTCGTACTCCGGGGATACAATGCGGTGGTAAAATTTCCCATTTCGCATCGGCCCTGCGCTTAGCCGCGATGTCGAGCGCGCGACCGCAATGCGCGAGCTCCCAATGAAGTCTATCCTTCTCGTCGAAGATTCGCCCTCTCAGGCCCGTCTGCATTTTGCCTATCTGCAACCGCTGGGCGTCGATGTCGTTATCGCAGAAACCGGCGCGGACGCGCGCGAGGCGATGACGGCACAGAGATTCGACCTCATGTTGCTGGACCTACGACTGCCGGATATTCACGGGCTGGAACTGCTAAAAGACAGGTCCCTCGACAGTCCGCCTACGATCGTACTTACAGGTGAGGGATCGCTTCGCCTCGCAATCGAAGCAATGCAGGCCGGCGCTATGGATTTCCAGATCAAACCGGTCAGCGCGGATAAACTGCGTGAATCCGTCGAACGGGCATTAGAGGGGTTCGAATCCGTCCCCGCCGAACACCTGATCGACGAGTTGGAGAGCCCGCAGACCGGCCCTGCCCGTGCCGGTGGCAAACCAGGGCCGAACGGTTTTTTCGGAGAGTCTCCCGTGATGCGAAATGTTTTTTCACTGATCGAAGCTGCCGCACCTTCAACTGCATCAGTATTCGTGACCGGAGAATCAGGAACCGGTAAGGAACTGTGCGCCCGGGCGATCCATAATGCCGGGCCACGCCGCAACGGCTCCTTCATCGCGCTAAATTGTGCGGCAATTCCCCGTGAGTTGATAGAGAGCGAAATTTTCGGCCACCGCAAAGGCGCCTTCACCGGCGCTATCGAGAACCGCGAAGGCGCCGCATCCATGGCCGATGGCGGTACGCTGTTTCTGGATGAAATTTGTGAATTGGAGCTCAATCTTCAGGGCAAATTACTTCGGTTCATTCAGACTGGGAGCTATCGCCGCGTGGGCGATTCCAACGACCGTGATACGGATATCCGCTTTGTCTGCGCGACCAACCGCGATCCGATGGAAGAAGTAAAAGCCAAGCGCTTTCGTGAAGATCTGTACTACCGCCTTTACGTCATCCCAATCGACATGCCCCCGCTACGCGCCCGCGGATCCGACATCGGGCTGCTCGCCGATCGGTTCCTGCGCGATTTTGCCAAAATTGAAGGAAAATCTTTCAAGTCCTTCTCACCTGAAGCAATTGCCTGCATACAATCCTATACTTGGCCGGGCAATGTGCGCGAACTTGAAAACGTCATACGAATGACCGTCGTTCTGAATGATGGCGAAGAAGTCGGCCTTGCCACCCTTCCTACACAGTTTCGCACTGAGACGGCAGGAACATTAATTAATAAAACGCCCGGTGTTGAAAACGGCCCCACAACCGACAACACCAAATTTTTTCTCCGATCACTCGAAGAGATCGAGATGATCGCAATCACCAAGGTGATTGATCACTTCGACGGTAATATCACCGAGGCCGCACGGACGCTGGATATTTCGACTTCGACTATCTACCGCAAACGCCAAAACTGGATCGACAAAGGGCTGATGGAGGATTCCGAAACAGGCTGACGTCTCCTCATCGTCAGGTTTAGGGTCGAACTACTGCGCGCTACCGGTTCCCATCAAAAACCAGCCCCGTTTGCAGCGTCTATTCTCCAGAAAGGCAGCCGTCTCATTTCTCAATCCCTCCGTCAAGATACTGCTACGTTTACAATCGGTCTGTGAAATCGTATCCGGAAGGCAACAATGATTAGTAATGTCGAAATAAATATAATAATCGATTCCGGTTCGGGCACTAGTACAAGCCGCAGTTCTGCATCATGGGAATATGGCGCAAACTTATCCATCTCTGATCCTCCGCCCTTCACATCCTTCATCGTGTAGAGATCGAAATGGAGATTAATTCCTGCCGCCAGTTGTGAAATTGATACATCAAATATCTTGAAGAACGAGCCTGACCCGCCATCATATAAGCTTGAGGCACCTGCTGCATACTCGCTGTTATATGTGCTTGTTGTGTTCCCGGCTGCGAACTGAAAGTCGACCTCAGTGAAGGCTGTGTCATAGATTCCGTGGCTGCCCAGGGTCTTACCCTCGGATTCAAATGGCGGCGTTCCAACCCAAAAATTTTCAGCAGTAATGGCAAGACCTTCGATTTCGATCAATGTCCCGGCCAAATCGTCGAGGGAAACGGCGTCACCATTCTCTTTTACAGCCGCTATTGAGAGAAAGGTTGTCGAAGAGAGTACATCCGCGTCTGTATCCTTCTTTCCTGGTGTGGCAAGAGCAACTATTGTTGCATCCGACGCAGTTGAGAAAATACTTTCGGTTACCCGATCATAGCTCCCTCCAACAATATCAAGTTGTAAAAAGGGCACCGCTTCGGCCTGTGACTGAGGCAACATTAACGTCACGATAATTATAGGGACGAAACGAATTCCAAAGAAATTAGAGAGCATAATACTGTCTTTTCCAAGCATGCTAGATTCTAAATTTTTTTACTGTTATTGGGTTTCGGTACAGATATTTTTGACGACGGAGCCACCTGAATGTCCGACATATTTGACTGTCCGGTAACGGCAGGCGGCGGCCAAAGAACAGGGTTTACCGAGGCAAAAGAAGCTACATCGGCCGGGCGAACGGAGAGTCGGAACATCACGTCGCTTGCTCGGACGTGGCTGGGTAGATTGCAAAAAACGGTGGTTTTAAGCTGATAAGGAGTTCCATCAGTCATCGGAACAGAATGTTTTGCTATCAACGTACGGTGTCGCGACTGATTCTTGAGCGAGTTAAACATGATTTTGCCGGAAAGAATTTCCGCCTTACGCCCAGCGCCGAAGCGCCCATAACAGGCGAATACAGTGCTTTTCTTATCGATCTTAAGCGCGCCGGCGTATCTGAGGTCGAGGCGGAATACGTACCTATTAGATTCCTCCGGCAGGAACACCCCTTTGATATTCAGCGCCACCATGCCCAGCTCGAGCAGCCCATCGTGCTTTTCGTGTTCATTCAGAGCGATCCAGCTACCGGAATGCACGAAGCTCCCGGCAGAGACACCCGTCCTGGCAACGTTTTCGATCGAAACGGGCAGCCGCGGGAGCGGGTAGACGCTCACAGTCCAGGCCTGCATACGGCGCGGGGCATGTGAATCGTCACGTCTTGATAAGGAACGATCTGCAGCCTTACCGATGAGCTTTTTACCGGGGTCGTCAAAAGCGGCCAGCGTCTCTATCGCGCCCAGCCGTGTATGCAAATTGCCGATACCACCAAATTGAAGCAGTGCGATCGCGAGGTTCACAACTGCGACGACGGCAAGGACGCAAATCAATGCAACGATGGCTCCGGATGCTCGCCCGGAAAGCCGTCGCCGACGCGGCGTGTGATATTCGTCCCGCGTGCTACTGCTCACAGACACGCCGGTTCTCTCTCGATATGGGTGCGTTACAAACCAGCTGACGAGGCCTACAGCCCAGTATCTCAACAATTGCAGTTTCACAATTCTCTTCAGTCTTCGGGCGCAGCTCAATATTGCGGCGTCCGGTATAGCTGTTCATTTCCATCTTCCTCAGCGCTTTACGTTAATGCTTAGTCGGTCGCAAATAGCATGCCAACTTTCGGATAGAGAAAAAATGATAATAATATCAATATGTTACATTGTTTTCGGCCAAACAGATAAATTCTACCCACGGCGAAGGTCGCTGCATTCTGCAGCGGTCCATCCGAAGAGTGACCCAAAACAGGAAAGGGATGGGCGGCACGCCCGCGCCACGCAGACGTCATGGCGTCTCGGAGCAAAATCGAAAAACTGTTAGAGAAACGGCAATCGTGTATATCTTGACTATTGATCTTTGCTATTTAGGAACAAATGGAAAAGACGTTGCCCGTTCCCGGAACATCGGGACAACATGCCGGTTGTCCGACCGGTTACGTGATGGCGGTCAAAGCCAACCAGCCTGTGCTCCACGACGACATCAGGTTGCTGATGGACGATGCCGGGGCGCCCGCCGATGATGTAGCCGAGATGGTCGACTCCGATCACGGCCGCATCGAGACGCGGCGCGCCGAGGTCATAAACGAGGAGCAGGCGCGTGCCCGAAAAGACAACGCTCCCGAGAACCTCGCCCTCCTCCGACGGCTCGCTCTCAACATCATCAAACGCAACGCAGACAAGGGATCGAACCGCATCTAGTTCAAACGCGCAGGATGGGATAATCGATTCCTCAAAAAGCTCATCTCCGAAATCGCCTAATGCAATTGCCCTGATGCTCGACGACGCGGCCATGGACGCATAACTTAAACCAATTGCCTCCGGCAATCCCGGGGCCGTTCTAACCAAAACTGGATTTCGTAGATGACAATGAACTCACAGCAAGCCGTAACCGAAATGGACGTGACCTCAACAGCACCCAATTTTCTGAATTTTATGAGTAAAAAACTGAACAGCTTTCAATTTCGGTTATTTGTCGTGATGGCTTCGATCTCCATTGTTCCAATCGTTGCCTTGACCATTTGGGTCGAGCGTTCCGCTATAGAAAAAGAGGTGGCGGCCGTCCAGGAGAAACACCTGATGGTCGCGAGTAATCTGGCAATGGCATTGTCCCGATATGCCGTTGACATTAAAAATATTGTAAATGTCTACGCCGGCTTACAAAACGCCGGCATTGAGAAAGATCCAGATATTGTTGGGGCTGTTATCAAAAATATGGATCTCGCGTATATAGTAACATTGGATCATCGGAACCGGATAGTTTCCCAGATTGCAGGTGATAGTAATATCGTTGCCTTACCAACACCAAAACTTCTTATTGAACTGCGGAAGATTGCCGAACGAGCCAACGGGAAGGTCGTATTTTCTGGAATAGAGAGGCTGGCGGGGAAGCCATATTTTTTTATTACTAAACTTATCACAGGTGGCCACATTGTTTTTGCCCCATTATCGCCACGTTATGTAATCCAGGTTCAAAAGACCATCGCCTTTGGCGAACGGGGTCATTCGATGGTCGTTGATAACCGCGGGCGAGTCATTGCTCACCCAAATGCTCAATGGCAAGCCAGATCAAAAGACGCTTCTAAGCTCTCGGTCGTACAAAAGATGATCTCGCGCAAAACAGGGGTTGCTAGGTTTTACTCGCCGCCGATGAAAGCGGATATGATAGCAGGCTATACGTTTGTTCCGGAGACCGGTTGGGGAGTTATGGTGCCGCAGCCGACCAATGAACTGATCATACGCGCGCGTGATGTTCAGTTCTTGGGGTTAATCATCGGCAGTATTGAAATCACTTTGGTTATTTTGATCAGTTGGTGGCTTTCTAACTCACTTTCACGACCGATTAGGGCAATTACCAAAGCAGCACAGCGCGTGGCTAATGGAGACCTAGATGCGCGAACAGATGTAGTTTTATCTAGAGCTCCATATGAACTTAAAATCTTCGCAATGACCTTTAATGAGATGTTATCGGACTTGCAGATAAAGACTAATCAGCTCTCGCAGGCGCTGGCCAAAGCAGAGGAAGGCAGTAGGACGAAATCTCAATTCATGGCAATGATGAGTCATGAAATCCGAACACCGATGTACGGCGTGTTGGGGGTATTGGAGCTTCTGGAAGATACGGAATTGGATGACGAGCAGAAGGAATACCTCTCTGTTGCCCAGAGCTCCGGCAACAGCTTGATGAATATCATCAATGACATCCTGGATTATTCACAACTTGAGGCTGGCAGGCTTGAAATTAATGCGGTTCTCTTTGACGTCACGCATACTGTCGAAGAGGTAAATCTCCTATTCAAACCAATAGTCGATACAAAAGGATTAAAGTTTGAAACCATTATAGGAAATGAGGTGCCAGCTTACCTCCATGGCGACTTGCAGAGAATCCGTCAAGTGCTATGCAACCTAATTGGAAATGCCGTTAAATTCACTGAGCATGGGAGCATTTCCACGTCGATCGAATACACCGCCATAAACAATTCCATTGGTATTTTGAAGATTTCGATCACCGACACTGGGATCGGAATACCAAAGGTAAAACAAGGCGAATTGTTTGAGGATTTCACCCAGGGCGACCCGTCCTATTCGCGAAAATTCGGTGGCACCGGTCTAGGACTTGCCATCTCACGGCGACTAACGAAATTGATGGGTGGCGAAATCGGGGTACAAAGCGTCGAGGGTAAAGGCAGTATTTTCTGGTTTCATGTACCCATCGCCGTCGCCGGGAGCGATCCCGGCGCCTATGAGGAGCTGCCCAAAGTTCTCGCTGCCAGCCCGGCCGAACGAAAAACCCAGCGGCTGAATATACTCGTGGTTGATGATACACCCACCAATGGGCTGGTCGCCCGGAAAATGCTCGAGAAACTCGGACACAGCGTCGACGCAGCGCTAAGCGGGTTGGAAGCGATTGAGGCTGTAACAGCCCGGCGTTATGACCTTGTCTTTATGGACATCTCCATGCCGGAAATGGATGGCCTCAAAGCCACCGCCGCGATCCGGGATTTCGACGCGCCGACCGGCGATGTTCCGATTATAGCTCTTACCGCTTACGCGATGAAAGGAGATAGAGAACGTTTCATTCTGGCCGGTATGGACGACTACCTCTCCAAACCGATGGTCCGGGCGCAAATGCTCAGGGTACTCGACGAGTGGGGCCATCGACGACACTCATTCGCTCGATCCTCCTCCCCCGAAATCCGGCCAAAGGGCGCGACAACCGGCCCAGATATAGATAGTCGCGCCCTTGAGACGCTAGCGGCGCAGCTCGACCATGACGATCTGATCGCAGTGATCGATTCGTTTATCGATGATGC
>JBNMOQ010000274.1:0-6813 GCA_051275055.1 Candidatus Pelagisphaera sp. | reverse complement strand
CAATTCCCCAACCACTTCATTTCCTCGATCGCGACTCCGACCAGAGATTACGACCGAGGCTCCTTCACTACAAAATCGCTTCGCAATGGCTTTACCCATTCCGCTAGTACCGCCGGTGATAACGGCAACTTTATCTTTTAACTTCATAAGAGAGGACTTGTTTTTGTCGGTTGTGATTTTGACATCGAAAGATGGTAGGACTGCTTGTCGCCAAGCAGTCGCGGAAGTCCCATCAACCAACGCGGTTGCCTAGGGAAAGGAAACCCTACCATACGACAGAGGAAAAACACACCCATTTCATGTGTCTCCAGATTCAGTGCCCAAATAGACTACCTCTTAGCAAACCTTGACTTAGTCGTCCATCGAAGGGGTGGCAGAGCCGAAAATTGCAAAACTCGCCAAACTTGACCCAATAGGCAATCGTCACTTTTTTCAGAGCATAGAACGCGATAGCTTCCGACCTCACACCTATGGCCAAACAATTTTCGAAACTCTCCGATACGCATACGGCGTTCATCGAGCAACAGCCTATTTTCTTCGTATCAACAGCGCTCGCGGACAGTCGCATCAATCTCTCGCCCAAAGGCATGGACAGCCTCAAAGTGCTGGGACCAAATCGCATCGCTTGGCTAAACCTCACAGGTAGCGGGAACGAAACCGCAGGACATGTTCAAGAAAACAACCGTATGACTATCATGTGGTGCTCTTTTGGCAGTTCCCCGCTCATTCTACGTGCTTACGGACATGCGCAAGTAATCCACGAACGCGATTCGAATTGGAATGAATACAGCGAGCTCTGGGATGAACGACTCGGTAAGCGACAAGTCTTTCTCGTCGATATTGAAACCATACAAACCTCCTGCGGCTACGCCGTCCCCATGATGGAACTACAAGGCGAACGAGAGACCCTGCGCAAATGGGCAGAAAACAAAGGCGACAAAGGTATCCGCGATTACTGGGACCAAAAGAATCAAACAACCATTGACGGCAAGCCAACGAATATCCTGCCATATGATAATAAATCGCCTTCGACGAAAGCCTAGTCCAGAGGCCTCGACCCACCTTCAAAAACCGAGAATATGGCACGAGACGTCCCGACTCGAGTACCCCGCAACGAGACAAACCAACAAAAAGCAAAGACCCGCTCTCCGTGCGTACCGAAAAAGGATTGGCCACAAAGAAGCACAAAAAGTTAAGCCCTCTAATTCTCTCCAAAGCCCCACAGATCAGTGTAAATCAGTTGCTCAGTGGTTCATTTTTTGTCTTACGATCGATTTTTAATCACTGAGCAACAATGATTTACACTGATTATTCTTAAACTGAAAAACCTTATTCCCTCGACTTGTCGGCGGTTCTTATTGCCAAGCGACAGCGAGACTCCTAGGCCAAAGGCCGATGACCACAATCCAAGAAAACCTCACCGATACCTCGACGGACTCCAGCCAACCCATTTCTTGAACAGCGAGGAAAACGTGAACGGGTTCTCGTAACCAACCAAACGGGCTATCGTCTCAATCTTCTCATCCGTAGAACTCAATAATACTTTGGCCCGTTGAATCCGAAGAAACGTCAGGTGCTGCATCGGACTGCGCCCATATCGCTTCCGACACAACCGCCTCAAATGCTCTTCGCTAACATGCGCGATTTCCGAAAGCTCGTACAAACTCCATTTCCTCTCCAACTCTGGCTCAACACGATTCCATAAACGCCATAGCCGATCGTCAGAGTCATGCGGTTGCGCGAATCGCAACGCATACTGATGCACCAACTCAACCCAGTGCCCCAAAATTCCCGGATTCATCGCCCCACGCGATTCCGAATACAAACCTTCTATCGCCGCTCGCAACGGAGCACTGTCGTAATTCCGCAAAACCGGCGAATTCTGAGAAACGATTGGCTTGCGCTCCCGAGACTCCAAATACCGAACCCAACAAAAATCCCACGACTGCCCTTCCACGCACTTGAAAGCATTGCGCACAAACGGAGGCAACAAACACGCCTCTCCCGATCGCACCGTCTTCCAAGCTCCATCCACCAACACTCGGCCTTCCCCGCCAAAACAAGCCATCATGTAAGAACCCGACTGGTCAGCTCGCACAATTTCGAATGGAAACCGCGCCCGCAAAATTCCAGCATGGGCTACGTGGTGCTGACTCAACAACGGACATACCGGACTTCCCTCCATCCAATCCCTCTCCTCGACCTCGTCCGACCTAACTAGCAAATACGATGAATCCCCCAAAACCTGGACATCATCTCGCACTCCCTTGTCGTCTCCGGTCATCGGCATCTACAGACACCTAAAAAATGTAGGGATTCCAATAGTTCAATCCAATTCATCCCATAACCAACGCTACTACACGTATTTCCATGTGTATTTCCGATAGGTTTATGTTGATGAAATTGCTTTGCCGCCTCACCAAAACAACGCTACAAACCTCCTTTTCTTTCAATAATCCCCTGCCCGACAATGCCAACAATCGCAGTCTTAGGAACACTTGATTCGAAAGGTCCCGAACACGCCTACGTGGCTGACCAGATTCGAGCCGACGGATTCGACACGCTTCTCATCGACGTCGGCACCGGTAGTCCGCCGCAAATCAAGCCGGATATTACCCGTCAGCAAGTTGCTGCAGCTGCAAATATCGATATTGACGCGATCGCCCAACGTAGAGATCGAGGCGAATGCGTGATCTCAATGTCAGCCGCCATTCCCATTCTACTAGCTCAATTGGTCGAAGAGGGAAAGATCGACGGAGTCATCTCTCTCGGCGGCGGAGGTGGTACTGCAATCGCTACCGCTGGGATGCGAGCCCTCCCCCTTGGTTTCCCCAAAGTGATGGTCTCCACCTTAGCCAGCGGCAACATCGCTCATTACGTCGGCACCAAAGACATCACAATGATTCCGTCCGTACTTGATGTTAACGGACTCAATCGCATTTCCAAAATAATTTTCAGCCGAGCAGCCGGCGCTGTCTGCGGCATGGTCGGCTCTGGCAACGACTCGACTGGCGACAAGCGAATAATCGTCGCTAGCATGTTCGGCAATACAACCACTTGCGTAAACGCTGCCAAAGCCCGCCTAGAAGAAGCCGGCTACGAAGTCCTCGTGTTCGCCGCCACCGGAGCCGGTGGTCAAGCAATGGAGAGCCTCATCGAAAGCGGAATGGTCGCCGGTATCCTTGATTTAACGACAACCGAACTGGCCGACGAAGTCGTAGGCGGAGTTCTCACAGCAGGTCCCACACGAATGGATGCAATGACCAACGCCAAAATCCCAGCCGTAATCGCTCCAGGATGCGTAGACATGGTCAACTTCGGTGCACGCGAAACCGTGCCGCCACAATTCGAAGGCCGCAATTTCTACATTCACAATCCACAGGTCACCCTCATGCGGACAACCGCAGAAGAATGCTCTAAGATAGGCCGTATCATCGCCGAAAAAGCCAATGCCAACACCGCTACAGTCGCCATCCTTAATCCGCTCAAAGCGATCAGCGAAATTAACGGAATCGGAAAGCCGTTCCACGACTCCGCAGCCGACGATGCTCTCTTCAATGCAATCCGCGAAAACGCCACCGTCGAAACCATCGACCTTGATCTCGAAATCAACGACCTCGAATTCGCCAATACCTGCGCTGAAAAATTACTAGATTTAATGAACCAATAGAGTAAACCCACCCATTTCCCATCAATTCATAATTCATAATTCATAATTCATAATTTTACTAATGTCCGAACCCACCAAAAACCGCTTCATGCAAGCCGCAGACGTGACCAAGGAACAAGATCCTTGGGCAACCGTAGAATGGCTCTCCAATAAAGACCTAGTCGGAGCCGAACAACTCATGATGGTTCGCGCCACTATCGCTGCGGGAAACGCTCACCCCTTTCACCGTCATCCAACTCGGGAAGAAATCATCTACGTCGTTTCCGGCCAAGCAGAACAGTGGGTAGAAGATGAATACAGAATCCTCAAAGCCGGCGAAATGGCCCTTGTCCCCCAAAACGCCATCCACGGCACCTACAATCCCTTCGACGAAGACGTCACCTTCCTCGCCATCCTCTCTCCCTCCGAAGCAGAAGGACCCAACATCGTAGACGTCTCCACCGAAGAACCCTGGGCCAGCCTCCGAGCCAAACAAAACCGCCCCGAAACGAAGTAAAAAATCGCCCACGAAGGACACCAAGAATCACGAAGATTCAAAATCCTTAAAACACGCTACATTTCCTTAGTGAAACTTCGTTCCCTTCGTGGGCAAATAAATTCCAAAATCCATTTTTTAATTACACATATTTTTAAATCTTAAAATCGATACATTATGCCAAATCCCTGGACAGGAAAAGGAAACCCTTACACTCGCGACGAAGTTCGAGCTCGCCTACAAGCGACTCTCGATCGCAACGAAGCGATTATCGCTGCTGGAGCCGGTACCGGCATTAGCGCCAAGTTCATAGAGAAAGGCGGAGCCGATCTGTTGATTATCTACAACTCCGGACGTTTTCGGATGTCCGGTCACGGTTCAACCGCTGGTATGATGGCTTACGGCGATGCCAACGCGGTCGCCATGGAAATCGGCGAATTCGAAGTTCTGCCCACCATCGAAGAGATTCCCGTAATCTGCGGCGTGCACGCAACTGATCCGCGCCGGCGCATGTGGCATTGGCTCCTCAAAGTAAAGGAAATGGGATTCTCCGGTATCAACAATTTCCCGACGCATTGTATAGTAGACGGACACTTTCGCAAAGTCTTGGAAGAAACCGGCATGCCGTTTTCAAAAGAAGTCGAGACTGTCGCGATCGCTTCCAAAATGGACCTCTTCAGTGTCGTGTACGTCGCTAAACCCGAAGAAGCCGCAGCCATGGCTAAGGCAGGCGCCGATGCTATTATAGCCCACGTCGGCACCACTGTTGGTGGTTCAATAGGCGTAACGGGCGCAGTATGCTCTATGGAAGATGCAGCCGCTCGGTGCCAAGAAATTTTCGAAGCCGCTCGAGCAGTTAATAAAAACATTTTCCTTCTCTCGCACGGCGGCCCCATCAACACTCCCGAAGATGCCGCCCGGATTAACCAACTCACCGATGCTCAAGGCTTCGTTGGCGCTTCCAGCTTGGAACGTATGGGCGTTGAAGAATCGCTCACTTCTCTGACTCGCAAATTCAAGCAAATCCCTTTAAACCGCGCTTAAGCCCTTTCCCTCAAAACCATGAAAACAAAAACGTTTCTATTCCTGCTGGCCGGATTCCTATGGTCAGCCCTCGCGGTCCAAGCCGCCGATCCCATTCGCGTCTTTATCCGTGCTGGAGAAAAAACACACGCTCCCGGAGCTCATGAGCACCCGCAATTCCTCAAGGAGTGGAAACCACTCCTAGAGTCGCGCGGCGTTATATGCGACGGAGCTCTCGAGTTTCCAACAAAGAGACAACTCACCAAAACTGACGTTCTTATTCTCAACGCAAAAGAAGCAGGCAACATCGAAGGCGAGGATCGCCGAAATCTGAATACATTTCTAAAACGCGGTGGCGGCCTGGTTGTTTTGCATGCTGGCGCGGTTTCGCGTGATCCCGATTGGTACAAAAGCATCATCGGCGGTTCTTGGCGCCATGGGACGACCAAGTTCCTCGAAGCTCCTATGAGTCTCTATTTCACAAACGTGGAAAACTCGATAACCAAGGACGTTTCCAATTTCGACTTGGAAGACGAGATCTACTACGATATGGACATCCTGCCGGAAGCGAAGATTCTCGCAACGGCCTACACGCCCAAAGCGATCGACACCAAAGGCAAAGGTAATCAGGAAGCGCAAGCTCGAGCTGCAGAAGCCGTCGCCAAGAAAAAGGCGGTCAATATTTACGACATTCAACCGCAAATCTGGACCTACGAGAATTCGCTCGAAGGCGGTAAACCATACCGTTCGTTCGTCCATATTCCCGGTCATTGGCATAAGAATTTCTCCCACATCGGCGTTCGTGCCATGATCCTCCGCGGGATAGCCTGGGCTGCTAAACGCGACAATGTAGACATGCTCTGCAAGGCCGACGAGTTAGGCGAAAACCTACGCTACGTCGAAGGTGGCGTACCCCACCCGTCTAAGTTGCCCGATCACCTGGAAGTTCATCCAGATTTCGAACTAACGCTCGTCGCATCGGAACCGCTGATCAACAACCCGATGAACATCAACTGGGACCACCAAGGTCGTCTCTGGGTAGCCGAAACCCCCGAATATCCCAATGGTCTACGCAAGCAAAACGTTGTCCCTTGGATGGATTCCGGATCGCTCAAGCCAGGCGACTACGATCGCGATCCGCTTGATCGCATAAGCATCCTGACCGATACCAACGGCGACGGCGTCATGGATTCCAAAAAAGTATTCGCCGACAAACTGGAGTTAGTTAACAGCTTCGTCTTCCACAAAAACGGCGTCATCGCCGCCAGCGCTCCTGACATCTGGTTCCTCGAAGATACAAATGGAGACGACGTAGCCGACAAGCGTACCAAACTCTACACGAATCTCGGTATCCGCGATACGCACGCCGTAATCAACAACCTCCACTATGGAGCCGACGGCTGGGTGTACGCCACTCATGGATACTCTTCATCGCAGAACGTTACCTCCGGTGACGGCAACAAGGACTTCGGAGCTATCAACAATGGAGTCGTCCGCTTCAAGCCCGACGGCAGCGCATTTGAGCAATACGCTTCTCGCGGCGGCAATACGTGGGGAATGGACACCACAATGGCGGGCGAGGTTTTCTACACCCAACCCACTACCGGCAATCCCCTCGTTCACGTCGTTCTACCCGAATCTGTTC
>JBNMOQ010000273.1:0-6899 GCA_051275055.1 Candidatus Pelagisphaera sp. | reverse complement strand
TTGAGGTATCTCTCGATGATGGCGCAAGCCTGTCCGTCCATTGGTACACAGCGGAAGATACGCGTCCGCGCGCCTTTCCATTGAATCGATTTAAACTTCCCTGGGTCCAAGCAAACACGGACGAGTCGGCAGCCCCGCAAGAACGTATCATTCCAGAAATTACAGGAGGCGATTGGCAAAACGGAAAGAAGCTCTTTTTCAGCGATCAACTTCTGTGCGGGAAATGCCATCAGGTAGACGATGAAGGCGGGCGTATCGGACCAAATCTATCTAATCTAATTCACCGCGATTACGAGTCGGTAATGAAGGATATCAATGAACCCAGCGCGGCGATCAACCCTGACCACTTAGCTTACTCAATAAAAATGAAAGACGGCGGGCTCGCTTTGGGAGTCGTTCTGGAAGAGTCGGCCGAGACCTTAACGCTCGGCCAAGCAAACGCCATGAACGTGGTGATCCCAAAAGACCAGATCGAACAGCGTGAAGCGTTGAGCACATCCTTGATGCCGCCAGTTTTGCTAAACGCTTTGAGCCCAGCCGATCACCGCGACGTGATGACATTCCTTTTGAAAAGGGAATGATTTTATTTTCCCACGAAGGACACGAAGATCTCACAGGCCTTTTTTGCCAACAATAGAAGCAAATTTGAACCACAGATTTCACTGAGGACACAAATGATTTGGAATTAGCGTTACTCATCTCAAACGCGAATGGCCAAGGATCTATTTTCTTCGTGCTTCTCTGTGGCAAAAATCCTCACTTCAAAATTCGTATAAGTGTTCTCTGTGCAATCTGTGGTTAAAAAAACTCGTACCATTCATCAGTCGAACGCTACCAATCCTAAAATCCCTTTAGGTTAACATTAAACCATATTTCATCAGTATTTCATTCGCTTCAGTCCCCATTAGATAAAGTGAATACCTGCGCCCTTTGTTCGCCGCCCCGGAGCAACCGTCTTCGTTCTTCGAACTACGCCGAGTCAAGAGCTCTCGACTTCGTCGACTGCCGCTTCGCGTCAGCGAGGCATCACGGCAAACAAACGCTTCGCGCTTCGGGGCTTGATGAATCGCAAGATCCAGCAACGAAACAAGCTTCGAGGAATGAACCCGGTTACGGTTCAAAGGTCTTGTTTTTGTGGCAAGAGGACAAGATCTCGAATGGTCACATGGGGTGGCTGTGACAACATAAAGGCAATGGATCGGGCTACGTCTTCAGATTTCAAGTACTCATGTTCCTCAACGGAGACACGTTCAATTTCGGCCGGATCGGTAAGGTCCCACAGTTCGTTGGCAACCGCGCCCGGGGCTATGGATCCCACGCGAATGCCAAACTCTGCTACCTGGCGGCGGAGGGTATGGACAAACGTCTGAACGGCATGTTTGGAGGCACTATAAATGGGCTCCCAATGAATATCAATAAAACCAGAAATAGAACTGGTGACCAAAATGTCCCCTTGTCCCTGGGCTTTCATATGTGGGATCACGGCATGCGCAGAACGAAAAACGGAATCGACATTTACAGTTAAGAGGGTCGACCAGGCATCGGGATCACCTGCTTCAACCTGGCCGGGAATATAAACCCCGGCATTGGCAAGCAACACATCGATTCTACCGAACTTCTCTACCGTACGATCCACCATCGCGACAATATCTGCCGGTTTGGTCATGTCGGCCTGAACCACCAGGGTTTCTGTACTGAGATCGTTTGCCAAGGCTTCCAGCTTCTCGACCGAACGCGCGGCTAGGGTTAACCTGCAGCCATACTCGGCAAGCAGGCGGGCGGTCGCTGCTCCAATTCCAGAACTTGCACCCGTAATGATTACCACTTTTTCAGATAACGTATTTTTCATAAATTTGAATCCAACTAATACTTCTTTGCTCAACCAAAGCGGTCGCGTTTCCACTCCATCTCAAATCGCACATCTATCCGGGTGTGAGCGTTACCTTGATGGAGTTTCTACCGTCCGCAACCAGCGCCATACCTTCGTCGATTTGACTCAATGGAAGTTGATGCGTAATAATCTTCTCCATGGGCAAGAGGCCTTTCTCCAACATGCGAATGGCTGTGGGATAGGTGTACGGACTCAGGTGCGCGCCATGAATATTGAGCTCCTTGGTATCTCCAATGATGGTCCAATCAACCGTAACGGGCTCTTTCATGACGCTGAATTCGACGAAGGTTCCTAGCTTACGGATCATTAGCAAACCTTGCTTTACAGCGGCAGGATGACCGGTGGCCTCGATGTAGACATCGCAGCCGTATCCCTCGGTCAGGCTTAACACTTCGTCTACGACGTCGACTTGGTTTGGATTGAGAGTCAAATCCGCCCCACAGAGTCGAGCGAGTGCCAAACGGTCTTCATTGAGGTCAATAGCAATCAGCAATCGTGGATTCTTTAGGCGCGCGGCCCCAATCATGCCGAAACCCAAGGGGCCGCAGCCGGCGATGACGACAACATCCCCCAGAGAGATCTCTCCACGTTCGACAGCATGAATGCCACACCCTAGAGGTTCAATAAAGGCTGCCTGCCAGGCTGGTATGGACTGGGGGACTTTATAATTAATGGCTCCCCGGGGAAATTTCATATATTCCGCCATGGCTCCAAAGGTGGCTTGGCGGAATCCATATACATCGTGTTTGTCCTGGCACATCCAGTATTGTCCACGCTGGCAAAATCGACATTCCCAACAAGGTACGATTTGCTCAGACACAGCCATATCGCCCAATTGCAGCCCATACTTTTCGCCCGCTCCTTCTCCCAACGCTACCACTTCGCCGACAAATTCATGCCCGGGTATGACCGGGGGTTGACAGTACCCCTCCCGGTGCTCATCTCCCCAAAACATGGGCGCGCCCTGATAGCACTTCAAATCGCTGGCGCAAATCCCGACGGAGGATACTTTGACGACCACTTCCTCGGCCTCGGGTCTCGGGACAGCCCATTCCTGAACCCGATAATCTTCCGGCCCATAACAAAGCACGGCTTGCATCTTTTCAGGCAGGGGTCCATCGGATTGAAATTGCTCCATAAAGCGATCAATAAAGGCACAAAGTAACGGAACACGCTAGCGTGATTTTCAGAGCTTTTGTAGCGACCGTCAAACTCAAGATTTATCCGCGAAATCTGAGTCGGCATCAATCTACAGCAGGGCTCATCCACGCGCTCTTTCGTTTTCCCGCGGCGTCGCTGAAAACGACCAATCTTTTGGATACAGTGATTCCCAATTTGTAGGGACCTTCATCGTTCGGCTTTTTGGTTTCGTAAATTCTTACTTTAGGGTTATCAGGGGTACCGCGATAGATCACGAGTTGTCCGTCTTCAAAAGTGGCAAATCGACGCGACCGTATTGCGCAGCCTGAGACACCTTTAGCTTCATCTTTTCCTCCACAGTCAGATAGGCCGATTCATCATTCCAATCCAGCTCGGCCGGTTTATAAGGGCGTTGGTTTCTAACGGAAAACAATTCCCCAGCACCCGGCTTCTTCGGCAAAACGCCTTTGCTTAGCAACCAATTCTGATAGGCCTTGATCTGATTCATCCCCTCACGCTCTTTACCCACGGAACCAACCGCTTTCACCACGTTGTCATAACATTCAGCAAACTGATACGGCGTATGCCACTTGCCATAATACTCCGCTCCATAACCATTCTCCTTCAGAATGCTATCGAAAGTAGGCACGTTCGGTACATCCTTACTTTCGAAATCGCCATTGCCTTCCACGTGAACATTCACCGGAGATAGTCCGGTCAGAAAGGATGCACGCGCCGGCACGCACACCGGATTAGCCGCATAGGCGTTGCTGAACATGACGCCCTCGCGAGCGATACGATCCATATTCGGAGTTTCAATGACGGTATTGCCCGCGCAACTCATCGCGTCGAAGCGATGCTGGTCGGTCATGATGAACAATAGATTCGGCCTATGATCATCTTGAGCGCCAACCCTCAATAGACCAAAAGCGCAGAAAGCTCCCAGGCATGCGACGAACCTTATAAGGTTTTTTGAAAACGAGATCATAATAGTGTAACTTCCAAATTTATTTATCTAAGAAGCTGTTAAATAAGTCGGTTTCGTCCTGTATCTAAGCGGTAAGGGTTTCTTCTGTAGGTCGCCTCGCTGAGGCGACATTCTTGTTTTTGACGGGTCAGCGACCCGTCCTACAATTGATCTTATCGAATAAAACTAACTTATTTAACAGTCTCTTAGAGACTGTTTAATAAGTCCGCAATTAACCAATCTCAACGTAGAGCTGCCCCTACGGATTTCCAACTTATCAAACACCCTCCAAAACGCTCCTTTATCAAAGCGACGTGCCTATCCCTTACTTTGCCGCAGGTTTGAATTGCTGATCGAAAAAGAATACCGCAGTGTTTAAGGCGAGATCACGCCATTGCTCGTTCGTCAAAAACGGATGCGGCGCCCCCGGGATCACCAGCAATCCAGTTGAAATCCCCAATCGACGCATGTCCGCTCTTATCGGACTCGCATGCGTATCCATATTATCTTTACCCCCTGTCATGAACATCATAGGAGGATCCTCCGCATCGAGATGTCGACGAGGCGAAGCCAACTGGTACAGCGCTTCATTCTCATCCAAAGATCCATTGAGGAAAGCATGCCAAATGGCGGCTCCTGATTGAGCCGTCATAGAACGAATGCGATCAGTCTCCAAATCGCTTTGCGCGCCCATCGGCACCGCCGCCTGAATCGTGCTCGAAAAACCTGCATTCCCACCGTCACCTTCCAACTCAGCAACGCCCCCAGAGGTCGCCAACAGAGCTGCCAAATGTCCACCGGCCGATTGCCCGGTCGCTCCGATGCGTTTGGGATCGACCCCATACGTGTCGGCATTGGCCCGAAGCCATCGCACCGCTGCTTTGCAATCCATAATATGCGCTGGAAAAGGAGCTTCCCCGCTAAGCCTGTAATCAATGGATACCACAACGTAGCCACTCTCCGCTAGGGTCTTTGCATGCTTGCCGAAATGCTTCTTTGTGCCGCCCTTCCAACCGCCACCATGTATACAGACAATGGCCGGTAAGGCTTCGCTTTGATTTTTCGGTTTGTAGAGATCGAGCTTCAGCTCCCGATCACCGTACTTAGCAAAGGTCAAATCTTTGAACTCGACCAATTCCGCATTAGCGCTCGCGAAAACGCAAACAGCCAATGCCAGGGAAAAATAGATTCTGATTTTCATATTACAATTGGGGTCTCCCATTACTATTCGTGAACATGCGAGCCAGGTCTCCACTCGCCCAACTTCTCGGTCTTTTCAAAATTACTCCAAAATGCGTTTCCGACAACCCCTGTGTCGCCAAATTCCTCTGGCCACCTTTTCAGTTCCGCCCTCATTTCTCCGAGAACCTCCGCATACTCCTCGAGCTCAGACAAATTTTTCAATTCAAGCGGATCCGCCGATAGGTCGAAAAGCTGAGTAGCCCGTTTCTCATCGACGACATACTCGATCAATTTCATCCCATCTTTCTTAACAGCCCTTTGAACGCCGCGATACGCAAAATGCAATGTGTCGCGTATTTTCTCCGTCGGATCCGAAAACGCTGGGACCAAGCTCCTCCCTTCGACAGTATCCGGTATATCCATACCCAGAAGATCACACAAGGTCGGGTAGATATCCGACAAATAGCAGAAAGCGCTGCGTTTTTCGTCTTTGGGAACTCCCGGCCCCGCCAAGATCAGCGGCACCCGTATGCTGTGTTCGTACAGGTTTTGCTTTCCCAGGAGACCATGCTGCCCGCACGCAAGACCGTTATCACCCGCAAATACGATAATCGTATTCTCGTCCTCGCCCGTTCGCTCCAGCTCATCAAGAATACGTCCTACCTGCTCGTCAATATGAGCAATGATCGCATAGTAATCGGCAACGTGCTGCTGTATCGCCTCTGGACGTCGGGGCATACCTTCAAGCAACTCGTCTCGGACGTACATTTCTCCATTGTCGAAGGGGTGCTTCGTCATGAAATTCTTCGGCAAGGAAACCGTATCGGTATTGTACCTCTCGCTCAATCGAGCTGGGTATTGACGCGGGTCATGCGGCGCCAAGTGAGCGAAATACATTAAATAGGGTTTACCATCTTCGGCCTCCCCTCGTTCCCGCATAAACTCGATCGCCGCATCAGTCAGCATCTCAGCGGAGTGCTTGCCCGACTCTTTCATTTTATCGAAAGGTTCTTCAAACGGCTCCAGAGGCGGTTCATTGTAAAAGGTATCCTGTTCATACTGCCCCGTCGGATCATAGTCGTAAACCGGCGTATGCCAATGACCATTACAGGTCTCGTACCAACCATTCTTTTGGAATCCATAAATCTTCTTCCCCGTCTCGAATGAACGATGATGGGATTCCACATCCTGATGCCACTTGCCGACATGACAGGTACAATAACCTTCCTTTCGAAACTGCTCCGGAAAAGTCGTGTGTTCGCTTGGAATCCGTTGCCCTTGGTTTTCCAACGAAAAGAGCGTCCGCCCTGTCATCATCATCGCTCGGCTCGGCATGCACACCGCAACGTGCGTCCCTCCCATAATATGGGCATCGGTAAAGGTCGTCCCCTTTGCCACTAAACGATCCAGGTTAGGCGTCTCGATTTCATCGCATCCTAATGAAGAAATCGTGTCGAAGCGTTGATCGTCAGTAAAAATGAATAATATATTTGGCTGTTTAGGCATACTGAAAAATTGGTTCAAGAAATTGCGTTAGATTCTGATTTGGGCGACATCTCAGATTCATCAGCCTTTGCATGCTTTTTGGAAGCTCGGCGCAAAACCATCCCAACGGTGAAGACGAATCCGCAAACAAATAAAACCGCCACGCGACCGCCGATCGGATTGGGCACTAAGAGCAACAAAGACAGAAAGCCGCTCGCAATCAATGATGTGTTG
>JBNMOQ010000272.1:0-6909 GCA_051275055.1 Candidatus Pelagisphaera sp. | reverse complement strand
CGGTATCAGCGTAGGCATGCCGATGGCGACAGCGGCAGTGGCAGTGGTTTTTATGAAGTTACGGCGATTCGTTTTTGTATTCATGATTTTTGGGATGATTTTAGATTAACTGGGGCTATACGTTTAAAGTTTATTTCAATATTTGTTAAAGTGAGAGTAGCATAGGCTTCCAGCCTGTGGACACAAGCAAGATGCCTATGCTACTTTTGACCGATCAAGCAGTTGAATAGCAATTTACCCGAAGGGAATAGAATGATGTTTTTTAAGTAATATTGTTTAGAGGTTAAAGAAATCTATTTACACTTGATTGTCCAAAAGCCTTTGGAATGCCAAAAGAGCCGGATGCCAGTCCAAGGCCTGCAGCGGCAGCGGCGCCTTTAATTAGATCGCGACGATGTAGGCCGCGCTGGGGGTTGTTTGAGTCTTTCATAATATACTTTGGAAAATGTTTTTTTGCCCACGAAGGACACTGAGATCACGAAGTGGTTGATGGTCCTAACTCGCGACTTCTTCGTGATCTTCGTGTCCTTCGTGGGCGACCCATCTTTATTAATTGTTTGAATGATATTTCCTTCATTCTCACTCAACCCCGGCCAGGCGTTTCACTTGGTTGAAGGCACTTGTAAAGCTCGTCTTAGTGAAGTGCTCCATGCCTATGAAGCCATCGTATTCAAGGCGACGCAGTTCGTTGAAGATAAATGGGTAATTGACCTCCCCCGTTCCCGGTTCGAGACGCCCTGGAACACTGCCCACTTCGACTAACTGGATGAGCCCCTCAACCATGCCCTCCCTCAGGTTTCGAGTCAGGTTGCCCTCGGATTGCTGCAAATGGTAAATATCAAAGTCCAGTTTTACATGAGGATGATCCACTTCGCGCAAAATTTTGTAGCCCGCCTGGGACGACTGGACCGTCATCTTCGGTTTCCAATACTGATTGAGCGGCTCCAAGGTCAGGTATACGCCCGCTTCCCCCGCAATATCACCCGCTTTTCTCAAGCCGGATATAATTTGCTTGTACTGAGCTTCCCAAGGAATCGTATCGGAACGCTCCCCGACGAAACTCACCAGATTCTGAGCGCCGAGGATTTTGGCGGCGTTGACTGCCGTAGTGAAGAAATCGAGATACTCCTTCTCGTGCCCCGTGACGGTCAGCCCCGTACTCAAGCCCACCTTTCCCGTGCCCGCGAGAGAAGCGCAACGCATGCCATGCTTATTCGCATTGCGACGGTATTCGTCCAGGTCCAAATCACTGAATGTCCCTATTTGATACGCCTTGGCTCCCAAACTGGCCGCGAGTGTAAAGCGCTCATCGACTGGCATGGACTTGTGTTGCCGTGCAAAGTTAGCACTCATGCGAACCGCAAGTGTGTACTTCGGCGGCGGCAAGGCGCTCGTCCCCTTTTTGTTCGCGCAAAGCGCCTTTCCAGCCAAAGCCACCGGGAGAAGCCCCGCAGCGCCTGCGATGAATTTACGTCGAGAGCAGTGATTGTCAGTTTTCATATTCGAGTGTTCGTTATTCATTTCAATTGTTTGATATCCCGAAACTTGCTTCGGCTTTGGTAGGGAGGACCGACCCGGTCCTCCGTTTTAGTGGCTAAGAGGACCGGGCCGGTCCTCCCTACCTTCTTGAATAAATTGCTCCAGGGTAGTCATATAATTTGTTCCTTTATCACTTAATAAATCGATCGAATACATTCGCGGTCATACGTTGCACGCGCGGGTCCGGGCCTTGCGGCTGAGCGCGCTTACCAACGGCGGGCAAAACGTGGCCTGGAGGCGATGATACGCCTTGGGCATACCAGATGCAGGCGGCATTGAATACCACGTTGCCCTTAGGGCCATTATAGATCGTCGCTGCATGGGACGAGTCGGCTCGTTTTCTGTTATCGACCGCATCGCTTGTCGCTACGATTTCAAAACCGGGCAAATCGCGAGCGGGATGACCGTTCCACTCCCAGCCCACCAGGCCTTCAACCGTATCGCCTTTTTTCATGCCAGTGCCTTTATAGAGCCAGTGATCGGGTTCGGTGACAATCCAGTCTCCACCGCCCAGGCCAGCATGGCGTCCGCCCATAAGTCGGGACGAGTCCGGGAACCCTTCATAATCGGTACCCATTTTCTGGTTATACATCTTGATCATAGTCTCTCCGACGAAGTAGCCATCCTTACGGATAATTCGGTCGGGCTCACCCGCCGAAGATGGCAGCACCGGAACCCCACCGATCATCGTGTTGCCGCTAAAGAAGGCCAGGTTGACGCCCGCGTCGCGAGCCGCGGCGACGTTGGCATACATCTCCCGTGTCCAATACTCGTCATGCCCTATGGAAATGAAGCCTTTCGCTTTCTTCAGTCTTGGGCCGTGATTGTGCGTATCCATATTTGAGATGTACGATACATCGTAACCCTGCTGCTCCATCCAATAGGAGAGCGGGAATTCCCAAAGCAGAAACTCGCCCGAACCCACAGAAGATTCTCTATCGACAAGATGATCCTGACAGAAATTGGCGTAAGGACGATCGAAGCTCACCCAGCCGGTAGGACCCGTTAGCCATTTTTTCCGCCCAGCGGCTCTGAGTTCAAACTTGTCGGCATGGTAGAGCGACCACTGGTCATCCGGCCAGCTATTGTAGGCCTGCCATGTGAAGTCGCTAACCTGAAAAAGCAGGTCGCACGGGCGATCGTCGCGCACGATGAAGATGACGTAGCTCTGCAGGCCCTCCTTAGCGGTGAGTCTGCTTTGATAGACGCCTTCCACTCTTTTGGTGGCGAGCTTACCGAGATAGACGCCGCTCACCCAGTCGTCCGGAATCTCGAATTCGACCGACGGTTCCCATTTGCATTCGCGCAGGCGATTCTCGCCGATTTCCGGATCCGGCTGGGCTTTGCCCTGGATGGACGTGAACTTCTTCATGGAGCGTCCACCCGTTCCGCCGTAGTAACCGGTACGAAAAATTTCCAAATCGAACTCCGCTACCGGGTTGGTACTGACCATGATCTTGAGCGTATCGCCCGCAGTCACGCTTGCCTCGGAGCAGTAGCCCTCGATGCGCGGGCTACGCCACCAGGTATCGGGATCGATATACTGATTGGTCAGCAACCAATCCCGCGTGCCGGGCTTAGCGTTTTCGATCTGGATCGGGTTCAGTTTTCCTTGGCCTTGTCCAAAGGCAAATGCCCCGGCTGCTAGAGCTAGACTCGCAGCAGCGACGCCTTTGATGAGCCTGCAACGATGTAGGCCGCGATTGGGGTTATTTAGGTCTTTCATGATGTGTTTTTTGGGGACAAAGTTCAACGTTTCTATAGCCACAAAGAGGCACGAAGAAACACAAAGATTTCGAATATCATTATCTTCTTTGTGACTTTTTGTGCCTCTTCGTGGCGATTTTCTTTCATTATCTTTCTCTTTAGCTATTGGCTCTAACGTGTGCGTTTAGGCACTACATACGTAACGCCGGAGGGTTCATGATGCGTGGGAACCTCTTTACGCATCTTCTTTTTGATCGTCGCGTATTCAGGATTGTTCGCGAGGTTCGTCCACTCCCATTTATCCTTATTGTGGTCGTACAACTCTTCCGTCCCGTCTTCGTATACAATATATCGATACCGATCGGAACGAACGCCGTAATTTTTATATCCAAAAGAGGTGACCGTCGTATCCGTCCAAGCAGCGCCAGGATCCTTCATTAATATAGAAAGGTCGTTGCCTTCCAGCTGTCCTTCAGGGGGCTCGAGTCCACTCAATGAGGCCAAGGTGGGATAAACATCCAATAGGTTCGCCGGTTTGTGAGTAGTTGACCCCGGCGTAGTCACGCCCGGCGCCACCCATATCATATTTACTCGCGTGGCCCGCTCCCAAAGAGAGTATTTTCCCCAACGCCCTTTTTCGCCCAGTTGGAAGCCGTGATCGCTCCACAATACGATTATTGTATTATCGGCGTACTTAGAATCCTCCAGCGCCTCGACGACCTGGCCGATGAGGTCGTCCACCATGGCTGTACACGCAAGGTAGGCTTGAATGGCCGGCTTCCATTGATTCGTATCCCGGATCCTCTTCAGCCAAGGATTGTGAGCCATCTTGGCATGGGCCGCAGGCACGTCATCCAGGTCGTCTTCCCGGAAACCCTCCGGAATTTCGATTTCATCCAGAGGGAATCGGTCAAAATACTCCTGAGGCGCGTAGTTGGGCAAATGAGGCTGGTAGATACCGGTTCCGAGAAAGAAGGGTTCTTGCAACTCGCCCTCAAGCAATTTATTCGTCGCCCAATTCGCAGTGATTCCATCGGGGTGGTCGTCCACGGTAACGTCCGGGTGCAAGGGTCCCCAGTCGGCCTGCCTCGCCCATCCACCCAAGGGCGGCTTGGAGTTGAACTTGAGGCCTTCGAAGGATGGAAGGTCCTGGGTTTTGCTTGGGAAATACTCATCGAAGCCTCGCCCTTTTATTTCATAATTGAAATGGTAACCGTGAAACAGTTTTCCGCCTCCAGCAACGTAGTAGCCGTTTTGCTGAAAGAACTCAGGCATTAGAACTGCGCTGTTCAGGATCGGGTTATTTATAATCGAATGCTTATTGGTATAATTGCCTGAGGTCGACGGCCGGATCCCGCTCATCATGGCGGAGCGAGAAGGACCGCAAGCAGGCGCTGCGCAATGGGCATTGCTGAACACCATACCCTTGGAGGCCAGCGTCTCCATATGCGGCGTTTTGGACTGAGAATTGCCCTTCAGCACGCCGTTCCAGTCGTTCATATCATCGATTGAGATGAAGAGGACATTCGGTTTGTCCTGAGCTTGTCGAAGTGGTTTCTCCGCTCCGATAGCCGTGACTAGCAGAAAGAAAAGAGAAAGCAGCAGGGCCGTTGATTGTTTATACGATTTCATAAATGATGACTAGATTTTGAACCACGGAGGACACGGAGGTACGGAGAATTTCAGGTACAGATTGATTCCCTCCGTTCCTCCGTGTCCTCCGTGGTTAAATACATTCTTCGTTCGTCTATCATCCCCCCCTACTTTCCTTCCGCTTTCCATTGCTTCATCAGGTCGATATTAGCCTGCAATTGTTTGGCGGCCTCGGTCCTTCCTCTCTTCACTTGGGCATCGAGGTAGCCTTTCAATTGGCTATCGTACGCGGCCTCAGATTCGGGGAAGCGGCCATGGTCATCGCTCTCGATAATCCAATTCGAGAGGATGCCCCGCATTTCTCTCAGCTTATCGAGATGCTTCGGGTCGTTGGCTAAATTGCGAATTTCCCATGGGTCATCGACGAGATGATACAATTCTTCTTCGGGTCGCGTCTCTGCCATAATCAGCGATTGAACGGCATTGAGCTTTCCATCGGCATAGAGCTGACGCAGCGGCGCCATAAACGGCTTTTTATCCTTGTATAGGCTAGGCTGCAAATACGGCCGTTTCGGATAGAAGTTGCGGATGTACTTGTAGTTGCCTTTGCGGATGCTGCGAATCCGGTCGACAGTTTCATCGCAGCGGTCGCGGGCGGACACCACGTAGTCTCGAGGTTGCGCCTGCGGACCGAAGAGCGGTCGGGCCTGCATGTACTCGGGAATATCAATCCCTGCGAAGTACAAGGAACTGGCCGCCATGTCGATGTGCTCAATAAGCTCATCGCGGGTAGTTCCTGAATCAATACGGCTCGGAGCCCACACTACAAAGGGTATCTTTACTCCTTCTTCGTATAGGAACTGCTTGCCCCTTGCTTGGCTGATGCCGTGGTCCGTCATAAAGAAGATGATGGTATTGTCTAAGACCCCATCGTCCTTGAGTCGCTGTATGATGCGTCCCACTTCCCAATCGGTGTATTGCACGCTATTGAGATACTCGGCCCAATCCTTTCGAAACACAGGATCGTCTGGATAATACGGAGGGATGCTTACCTGATCCGGCGTGACCAGATCATCCAGTTCCTTTTTAACGCGAGCGTACTGCTGTGGTATATTTCTATATTTTCCGCCAAACAGTTGGACCTGGGCGAAGAAAGGCTGTCCGGGTTTGCGGCCCGACCAGTCCGGGGCATCATAGAGTCCTTTTTGATCCCACACGAAATCATAGTCGCTCTTGCCGAATCGTTCGAAACTAATGTTCGAATTAGAGAGGTAGTACCCCGCTTCCTTGAGCAACTCAGGCACCATGCGCACCGGCTCGGGCAAATACTGTTTGACCGTACCACGACCCGAAGGGTGGTTGTGCGCGCCAATGCTCGTCTGATACATCCCCGTAATCATGGAGGTACGGCTTGAGGAACAAACCGCTGCGGTGACGTAGGCATTGCTGAAAACGACGCCCTCTTTGGCAAGTCGGTCTACATGGGGCGTACCGACGAGCGTTTGCCCTTGGTACCCGAAATTACAGGACATGTCGTCGACAACGATCCAAAGTATATTGGGCGAACCCTTGTCCGCTCCAAACGCCGTGCCGCACAGCGAAAGACCCAACGCGGCTATCGCAGCGGCTCTTACTATTTTCACGAAATATTTCCGTACTCGCATTGTGATTACTTTTTTCATTCAGATTGTCTTCATCTTAAACTCGAACCTTTTATCCGCGCAGCGGATACCTATTGGTCCCGCGACTGCGGGAACACAAGGCCGCAGGCCGTTGACCATCAACCCTTCAACCGAATCGATTTTTAACAACGCTTCGCTTGTTGTTTCTTCGAAACAAATAGGTGTCTCTGCGAGACAATAAGTTCGAGTTTTCACAGGTGGTAGCTTCACTGTCTACGGTAGTTCATGAAACGTTTGGATTAAGGTTTTATCATGCGCTGAAATAGGTTGTGCGTGAGCTGCTGGACCCGCTTATCTACCCCTTGTTGAGTGACCCCATGCCTTGTCGGATTCTTGTGACCCGGGGGGCTGGACACCCCGTTGGCCCACCAGATGGTGGCGGCGTTGA
>JBNMOQ010000271.1:0-6918 GCA_051275055.1 Candidatus Pelagisphaera sp. | reverse complement strand
CGAGCAGCTCAGTCCGAGCTCGACTCGTGGCGTTAAAACCGGAATCGATTTTGCAAGCGTGAGTGGACGGATCTTGTAGACTGAATTCGATGAATCGCGCGGCGGTTACTGGCAGTTGGACCTAACGGCTGCTTACGATGGCGTTAAGTCGGCTAGGCGTACAGTGGTTCATCTGTTGCCTGGGATTGCGGTGGTTCTCGACGAAGGAGAGTTAGATGAGTCTGAGGAGATTTCGTTGCGTTGGCATACCGCAGTAGCGGCGACTCCGAATAAGCAGGGAGCATTTGAGGTAAAGAAGGATGATGTTTCGCTAGCGGTTCAAGTCTCTGTACTTGAAGGGGAGCTGCGTGATTTCAGAATGCGCCGACATCGCTACGCTGCTCCGTTCGATAAGGATCGAACGGGAGAGCTGCTTGAGCAGCGGAGAGAGCCGTATGTCGAAACGCGGTTGAAGGATCGTCGTTATCGCGTGTTAAGTTTGTTCAGTCTCACTGAAGGAGCTTCGACGTCGGAAACATGGAGGCAAGAACACGATGGTTGGTCGATTGGGACGAACGCGGGCGAATGTCACGTACAGGTAGACGATCGGTTTTTGTCTGTATCCGATCAATCGATTCTGAAGAATCTTCGGGTGAGGCTGTGAGACCCTACTTGCGCATTATCTTAGAAGTTGATGTACTTGTTATTCTCGATCGGAGGAGTCTTGTGGATTGTAGCCGAGTTTTCGTTTTGATTCTTCGAGGTCAAATATACCGAATTGGCGATTGTCGCTGGTTGCGTAGGCAACGAGGAAGTCGGTTTTAACTTCGATGGCGCGTTTGAATGCGTGGATACAATCGCGTTTACTGAGATAGAGGGCTCTTAGGTGGCTCTCTTGTTCGGTTCCGTCTTTACAGGCGGGGTCGTCAGAGTAGGGAGGGATCCATCCTATTCGTAGGGCGATAAACTGTATTCCGGCGGCTTTCGAATAATAACGACCTAGGTTCTCGCCGAATAATTTGGATACACCGTAA
This sequence comes from Candidatus Pelagisphaera sp., assembly GCA_051275055.1. GTDB lineage: Bacteria > Verrucomicrobiota > Verrucomicrobiia > Opitutales > Opitutaceae > Pelagisphaera. Next base: position 5,905 of record JBNMOQ010000271.1, on the reverse strand, counting down.
ATGGAATCGGGAAAAGGAGGATCGTCGATTTTGTGTTTGCGAGTGATACTTGCATCGGTCACGTGAGGTAGGCCGTCTTCCATGTAGTAACCGTGCTGCACGTGGTTAGTGCTGGCGAAAACGATTTTCTTCACTCCGGCTCGGATCGCTTCCGTGAACAGGTTTTGCGTGGCGATGATGTTGTTGGGGAGAATGCTTTCCCAGGGTGAGCGAGCGCTGATGTCAGCCGCAAGGTGAATGATGCAGTCGAGGCCGTCGAATATTCCTTGGACTTGGTCGGCTTTGGATAGATCGGCGATGATCGATTCGTAATCGACTGTATCCAATGTGAAGAGACGCAAATCGTATTGGTCGGTAAACGCTATTCGAAGCGCTGAGCCCACGTTTCCATCGGATCCAGTTATGCCGATTTTTATTTTCGCTGTCATAGTGTTTGCCAATAAAACGCGTTAGGCGCTTTGGGGCAAGTATCGAGATTGGGGGATCGCGGGGTAAACCCGCTCCTACAGACTCTATTTGTAGGAGCGGGTTTATCCCGCGATTCTTCTACAAGGATTCAGCCACTCGCTCGAGGGCTTTCCGGTCGGAGCTCATTAGAATGGTGATGTCTTGGTTCCCGGAGTTATCGGTTTTGCACCAGAGGTCGATTGCATTAACTCCTGGGTTTGGCTCATCCCAGTAGTAGGGAGGTGGATCGATGGGAGCCGCCTTTAAGGTGAACGCGCTTGGTTCGAGCACTTTGAAGTAGAGACGTTTCCCATCTTGCAGGAGCGTGGCTTCGTTGCCGTTAATTTCAACCTGAGCACGCGTGAGCATTCTCCAGCGAAGCGTTCCGCTCATTCTCCCTTGCTGCTCGGTTTGCTCGCGAGCGCCGCGTACTTGATCGTTAACCTGGAGGACTTGGTAATCATGAGTTACGAATGTTCGTTTGTAGCTTTGGGCTTGGCCTTCGTAGACGGCGGAAAGGTCAACCACGCCGCGTACTGTATTCGAGCCTTCTTCAAAGTGGGTGATCGTAGCTGCGGCATCCGCTTTTTGGAGACGTTGGTCCATTAGGAGGAGATTGTGAGCGTAGGGCCCAATCCTGAAAACCCTCCATCTGTCCGCATGTTGGCGACGGTCCCAGATTCCAAGTCCTTTTGATTCGAGACTGAGGTACTTTTGTGGGTCCAGGTCGATTGCCCACCGAATACCTTGATCTTCAAATATGAAACTGCCCGCGTCCATATGCGCGTGGCTGATAGATCCGTTGCCACCCTTGAAGCCGAGGAATAACGCGTTGGGGTCGTTCCAGCGTTCTCGGATGAATGCGACTGGATTGGGTCCGTCTCCCTTCCAGTTTTTCGGAATGTCGGTTTGCGCGCTTTGTGGCAAGTCATTAGATCTTGGGTACCATAGAGCGAGCATCGGGAGAGTGCGCAGGCGATCGTCTTCTGGGTTCCATGGATTGTCTTCGAGGAAGGCTTTTAGCCCACGCTGCATCTCGTTGAATCCGGATTGACTGCCATAGCGGGAGGCGAACCAGGCAGTTACTGGTTCGAATCGAACGAGTTTTCCGTTGTCGTAGAAATTGTAGAACGAGCCCGTTGGTGAAACCGCATGGCTACGAAATTCAATCGATTCGCGAAATGATTTATGTTCGGCGAGCCCGAACGAATCGCCGCAGGCCTGTTCGAGGAGATTGATGAGGACGGCAGTGAAATGGGTTCCGTAGGTCCAGTACACAGGCCCTTCGGGGTAGATGCCGTCAGGATCGGTTTCATTCATGGCGTTGGGTACTGCCTTGATTGCTCGAGTAATGACGCGATTGGCTAGTTCCGGATTTCTCTCAGCCAGTAGAAGGGCGGCCGACACCATTCCTGCGTGGCAAACGGGATTCCAGTTATTATTGTAATAGAGCCACCAGTTGTTGGGATCGTTTTCGTCGAACGACGGGTTGATTCCTTTCGTCTCTAAGGCGTCGAGAAAGTGATTTCGTTGGTTGCTCGAAAGGTCGTCCCAAAACCAATCCAGTCCGATAGACATGCCGAGCGCCATTTCGCCCACATCCAAATAGTGGCGAGGATTCCAATCAGGGAAGGCGGCGACGACTTCCATTTCGCGAATTGCTCGATCGCGATACGCGATGTTTCCATCGATTTTATAGAGTAAAGCCCAGGTGGATACGCGTTTTAGAAATTTGCGCGATTGGCTGAGAAGTCGGAACCCGGCGAGTTCGTGCTTTATGGGGGGAACGGGGAGCATCGCTTCCGCCGTGCCACGCAAAAATTCCATGTACTGCGTTTGTAGAGGATCTCCGGTCGCGTTTCGAATTGCTTCGAAATCCGCATTGGATGCCAGGATGCGGGGGTGGACGCTTTCAATCGAATCGATCGAGAATTCTTTCGAATTTGCGCTAGCAATGAATGCGATAGAGCAGAGAAGAAAAAACAGTTTTGTTATTCGATGTGAATTTCCTATTCGAGTGTCGTTGTTGTTTGGCGACATAGCGGGGGCAATATCTGACATCGAATGAGCTTGGCTGAAATCAGGCGTCTTGTCGATTTATCGCTTCGACGGTGTTCATTAGAATTTTCAGGCGCCGAACATCTTCTCGAGTCGCTTCGAGGACGGGGAAGACGTGGGTTTCCAGAGTGAGATGATCGATCGGCTTATCGTTGGTGAGCGCCCGTAGTTGGCCGAGCCAGTTTACGCCTCCGTCACCTATGAGGCGATTCTCCCATTTGTCCGGAGGAATAGGGATGGCGTCCTTTATGTGTACATTTTGAAGGTAGGGGCGGACTGCTTCGTAGCCAACTGGGTAGGCGGCTTCGCCAGCGACTAGAGCGTTGGCCGGGTCCCAGTTGATCCCTACGTTTTCTGCGTTGATTGATTTGACGAATTCGGCGGTGTTGACTCCGGTGTCGCAGAAGAATCCCGGTTCGTTTTCGATTGAAAGTTGAAGACCGTGTTTAGCTACGATTTGTCCAGCCTCTTTGAGAATGCTTAAAGCTTCTTCGCTATTTCCTCCGCCATTTCTCAAGAAACTGAATTCAATGATTCGTGGGGCTCCGAGCCGTTTTGCCATCTCGCATGTTTTAGGCAAAGCATCTTCTAGCGCTTTTCGTATACCTTCCGTATCCGATAACCCGATCTTGAAAAGACCCGGAGTGAGAGCGGTCAATTCGATTTCCTGATTTTCGATTTTGCGTAGAAGACGTTCTTCCACACCTGGGTTTAGGTAGGGAACGCGATGTTCGTATGAGTCGACGCAGCGTAGTTCGAATTTGGAAAAGCCGAGGCGTTTTCCTTCGTCGAGCGCTTCGTCAAGATCGAGAGATATTTCGTCTGTAAGGATTGCTAGGTCCACAGTTTAGAGTTCTGAAATTGTAGTGAGTATATCTTGCCTCGAGCGATAGCGTTCGCGTTCGCGGGATTGGGTAGAAGCAAGAACGGGTAGTTTAATAAAAGGTAGATAAAACGCTGTGTGTGAGTGTTTTTCGACTTCTACCTCGTTTTTCGGTAAACCAACGACTCGATTGCTAAAGGTCGAAAGGAGCATTTGGTAAGAACCTTAATTCTCAGTCCTAAGATCTATGAAAAACACCCGTAATTCGATGCCTTTTTTGAAGACGTTTGTGCTGTTTTGCAGTTGCCTCCTTTGTTTGGCGAACTTGGCTTTTGCGGAGCCAAAAGCTGAAGACTTTTTGGGTAATTGGGTGATGATTCCTCGGGAGAGCACGAATATCGATTTGTTCGGTACAGCGTCGCTCGACTTTCAGGCCGTTAGCGAAGATCGAGTTTTGTTTACGCAGCGGTGGGGAACGACGCGCTCTCGTTCCGAAAGTTTCGATTTGGAACTTGGAGGGGCAAGAAACGAGTTTCCGATCGATCACAAGGCATTCGCGAGCAATGTGTTTATGGGGCTTCGTTTTGCTGTAGGTGAAACGCGTTCGATTCGGGCGAATTGGGAGAAGCCATTCAGATCGCTGCATTTCGAGGAACGCTATCCAATTCTTTCTTCTCAAGGGCGAAAAGAGTTCACTAGCCAATCGACGTTTTCCTTGGATGAGCATGGGACGATTCTGACGTGGACAATTCAACGGCCGACGCGTCCGGCGGATCAGCCACTCGTTTTTAAAATGAAGCGTGAAGGGTATCGCGAAGCGTACACGATGGATATGGTTGCGGATTGGGAGATCGATGGTTTGTTGCCGGAGCAAGCAGCCTTGATTACTTTGCAGGGCGTAGTCAATGAAGAGGCGCCGTTGTTGTACTTCATTTACCCGGAAACGTGGGATTTTCGGTTTACGGATGAGATCGCTGAATTTTACGAGGAGCGGAAGCAATTCACGTTTAAGAAATTGCGTTCGTTGAAACACGCGTTGCAGACATTCTCTGATCAAGTTGATCGGTACATCGTATGGGACAAAAAAGAACGCACTTCGTTGATCGTAGCGTTTACCTTGGCGGGCTTGGAGGATGCGATTGTCGTTTCGGAAGATGAAATTCCGCTAATGGAAGAACTGGGATTGGAGATGATAGAAGATTATCGCGGTCGCTTTACGGGACAGAGCGATTTCGAGATTTATACTTGGGCTTACGAGGAATATTGGGATCGCTGCAGCAAGGACTACATCGTTTGGATGGGCGGCGAACACGGAACACGCATGCGACCCGGAGTGGCGGATTTTGGAATGTATCACGAGTGCTTTTTCAATGATCTCTCGACCGATGCCGCGGATCCGGATGAGGCCGATGAATATCGATTGGCGGATCGCTTGTTCTCGGAAATGAATGAGATGGGGATGTGTTTTGGTTGGCATTCCTATGCGAAGGATAAAGAGCGCGATCATGTGAAACTGGCATCGTCTCATGTTATACGCGTCTCGGGACTGCATACGTTGCCGAATATGAGTTTCAATACGCAGGTGCCGCTCACGCCTGGATTCGAGTTTAAAAACAATCACAATGTGGAGTCTGGAAAATCTTATGTTCCGGAAAAGAAGGTTTACATTGCGGCGGTACAGACGGATTCACTCGGAATCGGAGCTTGGACTAAACCGGGCCGCGGAGAGATTCCCTATGCGTGGCAAGTGACCAAGAATTGGCTTTGGATGGGACCGTCGATGTTGGAAATGTTCTATTCGCAAGCGACGCCGAACGATCTGTTTATTGGCGGTTTGTCGGGTCCGGGGTATATGTATTCGAAGGCGATTCCATCGGAAGCCTTGCCGGTAGTTATTGAAAAGTCTCGAGAGATGATGGAAGATCTCGATCTCAATGTTTTCGAAATAATGGACTATTCGGAGGGGGCAACCGTCGAAGGAAACCCTGACCTTCCTCAGTCGGTAATCGATCAGTACTACGAAGGCATGCCTGACGTATTGGGATTTTTGAATGGCTACGCTCCGGCGTTTACTTTCGTTAATCGCGATGGGCGGCCGATGCTGTCTTACGATTATTACATGTCTCCCGAGCGCCCGGCGGAATTAGTGCATGCGGATCTGGTGGAGTTGGCGGCGATCAACGATACGCGCCCTTATTTCCTTTTGATGCACGTTAGGCAGTGGAGCGATATTTCGGCAGTTAAGAAGATTTTCGATGGGCTGGGGCCAGCGTTCGAGATCGTGCCGCTCGATCGGTTTTTGAAAATGGCCGGAGCGGAGCCAACGTTTGAAACGTATACTCGGCCGGAAACGCAGTAGCTGGTCGTTTTTCCGGTAATCGGGATTGCGGGGTAAACCCGCTCCTCCAACTACGCACTCAAGATGTAGGAGCGGGTTTACCCCGCGATTCGTTGTTTGTGTAGCGGTAATATGCGAAGGATTCAACAAAGCGGCGAATCCGCTTTGACAAGTATTGGCGCATCAGGATTATCAATCGCTATGAAGGATAAACGCATCGGTGTTGTAGGGCTAGGTCG
>JBNMOQ010000270.1:0-6996 GCA_051275055.1 Candidatus Pelagisphaera sp. | reverse complement strand
GCCCTCCAAAAAGAAATCCCCACCGACGATCCTCGTCATGCAATGGTAAACCGATCTCTCCCCAGCCATCTTAATCCGCGTCTGCCTCATCGGAACCGAAGCTAAATCACTCGAATGCGCAGTCAAGGGCCATTTTATATAATTAGCCTGTCCCTATTTGTCCCTATTTATACACTCCCTGATTCCGCTGTTAGAACGTCGATACCATCTTACCGTAGTGGATCAAGAGGTGATGGAATTAATCGTACCCGCGTTGTTGATTTTGAATCGAAACAATTTGCCTTCGACGGGAGTCTTCGCTGAATTCGCATGAGTGTCAGAAACCAGCATCAACCGTTTTCCCTGTTGAAAAGACTCTTCCCTGAAGCAATAATTTGCCTAAAATCATGAACCTTTTTCCACATTCTAAAAAACATTCCTACTGGATTACGCTGTGCCTCTTGATGGGGATGAGTCTCGCTGCATACGGCAAAGGCGAAAAACCTAATATTCTCTTCATATTTGCGGATGACCAAAGCTACGAAACGATCGCGGCTCTTGGAAACGAGGAAATCAGCACTCCGAATTTAGATCGCTTAGCGAATTCGGGCACCGTATTCACAAATGCCTACAATATGGGAGCTTGGAATGGCGCTGTTTGCGTAGCATCTCGTAATATGCTCAATACCGGACGTTTCATCTGGCGAGCCCACGCGAAAGAAAGCGAGCATCCAGACCTTGCCAAGAAGAATGGTTTTTGGTCTCAGCTTTTAGAGAAGAATGGTTATACGACCTACATGTCTGGCAAATGGCATGTAAAAATCGACCCGGCAGAGATTTTCACCCACGTAGTGCATCCACGCCCAGGAATGCCCAATCAAACAAATGAAGGCTACAATCGGCCGACAGAAGGGGAGCTCGATGTATGGTCTCCTTATGATCAGTCGTTCGAAGGGTTTTGGAAAGACGGCAAACACTGGAGCGAGGTGTTGGCGGACGACGCCGAAGGATTTTTGGAAAACGCTTCTAAGGACGACAAGCCATTCTTCATGTATTTGGCTTTCAATGCGCCGCACGATCCGCGTCAAGCTCCCAAGCGCTTTGTCGACATGTATCCAGAAGAATCGATTTTGGTGCCTAGCAGCTACATGCCGGAGTACCCTTATAGCGAGGAGATCGGCGCTGGCCGGAAACTAAGAGACGAGAAACTGGCTCCGTTTCCCCGTAGCGAGTATTCGGTACGAGTAAATCGCCAGGAGTACTACGCGATCATTTCGCATATGGACGAGCAAATCGGTCGCATTCTCGATGCCTTGGAAAAGAGCGGGCAGAAGGACAATACGTATATTTTCTTCACGGCGGACCATGGACTCGCTTGCGGAAACCACGGTTTGATTGGCAAGCAAAACATGTACGAGCACAGCGTTAAGCCGCCTTTGATGGTGATTGGCCCCAATATCCCCGAGGGCGAGAAGCGGGACGCAATGGTTTATTTGCAAGACGTTATGGCGACTACTTTGGATTTGGCCGATGTGGACAAACCAAAATACGTTGAATTCAATAGCCTGCTTCCGTTGATCGAAAATGCATCCAAGAAAAGCAACTACGATGCGGTCTATGGATGTTACTTGCAGGATAAGCAGCGCATGATTCGCGTAGGAGATTACAAGCTTCTCGTCTATCCTCAAGCGGCGCGTCTTAGATTGTATAATCTGGCGGAAGACCCACAGGAGCTCGACGACTTGTCGGGCAACCCTCAGCACTGGGCTCGTATTAAAACGCTTTATAAGGATTTGAAGGCTTTGCAGTCCGATATGGACGATAGCTTGGATCTGGATGAGTTCTTTCCGTCGATGGCGAAGGGATAGCAATTGTGTGGTAGGGTTGTTCTTCCCGAGCAACCCTACCAATTGATGCTTTAAAACGGACCCGAGAAGGAGAGGCGCTCAATAAGAGCTTGTTGGATTCCAGGTCGAACGTTTGAATCCCAAGGATTCTTTTCTGATTATGTCGCGTATAATTCCTGTTGCTCCGCTCGTCTCCGTTCTTGCTTTTCTGTTCTGCGGGATTGGTTGTTCGGAGAAGTCTTCTTCCGTATCCGTTAAGGATCTCGATAATTATCAAGATTGGGGGATCTATCGCGGCGACCAGAAGGCGAATCAATTCTCGAAGCTAGACCAGGTTAATGTTTCGAATGTGAGCCAATTGGAGCCGGCGTGGACGTTCAATACGGGTGATGCGACTCGAAACTCCGCCATACAGAGTAATCCGATCATCGTTAACGGTACGCTTTATCTCGTCTCTCCCGTTGGTCAATTACTTGCGTTGGATGCGGAGACAGGAGAGCAGTCTTGGAAATTCGATCCGCGAACTCCTGATCAAAAAAATGGCAGCTATTCGGTAATCTCGAGAGGCGTTGCTTATTGGTCGGGTGGAACCGAGCGTCGGATATTTTTCTCCACGCAGCATTATGTGTATTCAGTAAATATTGATACGGGTCGCTTGGACGAATCGTTTGGCGATGCGGGCAAACTTGATTTTCGATATCGCTTGGGAATCGATCCCATGAATGTAGATACGGGAATGACCAGCCCGGCAGCGGTTTTTGAAGATTCGATTATTTTAGGAACGCGGGTTGGCGAAGGCTACGGGTCGGCTCCTGGACACATACGCTCATATGATGCTCGGACCGGAGAATTACGTTGGACGTTTCACACGATTCCCGAAGAGGGAGAGTTTGGATACGAAACGTGGGAATGGGTGGAAGGCGAAGTTTATGGCGGCGCGAATCCGTGGGGTGGACTGACGATTGACGAGGAGCGGGGGTGGGTATTTGCCGCGACAGGATCGCCGACTTACGATTTTTATGGAGCCAATCGAAAAGGACAGAATCTTTTCGGAAACTGCGTCTTGGCTTTAGACGCGCGGACTGGGGAACGGAAATGGCATTTTCAAACCGTGCATCATGATATTTGGGATATGGATAATCCGCCGGCCCCAATGTTGGTGGAATTGGAAGTCGATGGAAAGCCGCGTGATGCAGTGGTGCAGATGACTAAGATGGGATATCTTTTCGTGTTGGATCGCGATACAGGGGAACCGATCTTTCCTGTCGAGGAACGACCGGTGCCATCGTCTGATATACCGGGGGAAGAGGCATGGCCTACGCAACCGTTTCCTTTGAAACCACCACCACTGGTTCGCCAGGGGTTTAGCAAAGACGATCTTAATGACCTGACGCCTGAGTATTATGCGAAGGCGATGGAAAGCTATGGGGATTTTTCGGATGCACCGATTTTCACACCTCCCAGTTTGGGCGGGCACGTGTTGTTTCCGGGAATGTCGGGCGGCATGGAATACCATGGGGCGTCCTTTGATCCGAGCACGGGCATGCTGTATGTCAACGTGAATGAGAGCAGCAATGTCATGCGGATGCTTCCGATGACATCGGTTAAAGACGAATCAAAGCTCAGCGAATACGAGAAAGGGAAGCTGCTCTACCAATTGAATTGCAGCGTTTGTCATGGACTTGAGTTAAAAGGCGCACCGCCAGTGATTCCTTCTTTGGCGAATTCCCCCAAGAGCGATTCGGAGCTTATGGCTACGATTAAGCAAGGAAGAGGAGCGATGCCGTCATTCGGAAGTATTTCGGATGAGCGCTTGAAGGGCATTCTTGATTATTTGCGGAACCCGGATGGAAAACCCTTGGATATGGAGAAGTACGAAACCAAAACAGTGTATCTTCTTGATGGGTACAGGCGTTTCGTGGATGAAAAAGGAGTTCCGAATTTCAAACCGCCTTGGGGCAGCTTAGCGGCAGTGGATTTAAATGATGGTACGATCAAGTGGAAGCGTCCATTGGGCGAGTATCCTGAATTGGCCAAGCAAGGATTTACAAATACGGGAACGCGTAATTTTGGCGGTTCTGTTGCGACAGCCGGGGGGCTTGTTTTTGTCGGGGCAACGGCTGACGAGAAATTCAGAGCATTCGATACGGAAACTGGAGAAATGCTTTGGGAGTACCAATTGCCCTTTGGTGGATATGCAACGCCATCGGTTTATGAAATTGATGGGCGCCAGTACATTGTTATCTGCGCTGGCGGCGGCAAGAAAGTCGGCACGCCTTCGGGTGATGCAGTGATAGCGTTTACTTTGCCTGAGTAGGGCCGACGCTCTCCGAGCTAGCCGTATCAATCGCAAAGCCTAACAGTATTAGTGTTCTCGGTGGTCCATCAATTCAAAAACGTTACTCCTTCGACTTGTCGGAGGTCCTTATTGGCGAGCGACAGCGAGACTCCTAGGCCGCAGGCCGGTGACCTCATTTAGTCATCGCTTCGCTAGGATGCCTCGGCGAGCCGAGGCAATTAAGGATGGCTCCTTTGTCGCCAAAGAAAGTTTAAAAACGACCAAGAAAGGGCTCGATTACCAGAATGGATCTCCGGGGTTTTAGATGTACTCCTAAAATTCCCAGACCATGGGGATAATGATGATCGAGATGATAAAGCAGATTATGTTGAGCGGGATACCAGCTTTGGCGAAGTCAGAGAATCGATAACCGCCAGCGCCGTAAACGTAGGTGTTGGTTTGGTAGCCAATCGGAGTTGCGAAGCTAGCTGAGGCCGCCACGGCGACTGCAAAGAGGAAGGGCCGCATACTGACGCCGAGCGATTCGGCGATCCCGATTGCTAGGGTGGCCATGAGAACGGCAGCTGCGTTGTTGGAAAGTGTTTCAGTTAGGATATTCGTAAGTAGGTAAACACCGGCTAGCATGACGTAGGGCTGCCACTCAGGAGCGACGAGTGAAGTGACTCCACTGGTCATATTGTCGGCTAGCCAGGCGGAGGCTCCGGTCTCTTCCATCGCCATGCCCATGCCGAGCATTCCGTAAATGATGAAAAGGAGATTCCATTGGATGGCGCCGTAGCCGTCCTTGGGGCGAATGCAGTTGGCTAGAAAAAGCGCGACACAGGCAACTACAGCTCCGACCGCGATAGGCGCGATACCGGTTGCGGCGCAGACGATGATGCCAACGATCGCAGCTATGACGACCCCGGCTTTGCCTTTCGATTTCTTCGAATGCATCGTGCTCTGCGACATGAGGATAATGTCCTCGCTGCCTCGCAGGTTTTCGATGGCTCCGTCGGTTCCTAAAAGCAGTAGAGTGTCGCCGAATTCCAAGCGCAGAGACCCAATCTTTTTTCGTAGATTTTTCCCTTTTCGATGCACGGCGAGAACGACCATGCGGAATTGTTGGCGAAAGTTTACTTGTTCGATTGTTTTCCCTAGGATTTCCGAATTCGGGCCGAGAATGCCTTCAACCATCATTCCTTCGTGGGCGGCGATTTGCTCGAGACCAAGACCTGCTTGAGAAACGAAATCGATGCCTTCGAAGCTACGGGCTTCGACGATACCGGAGGCGTGACATGACAGGACAAGGCGGTCACCGGCCTCAAGAACGACTTCGTTGAGACGGGCTTGGAGCGGTATGCCTGAACGGACAATATCGATAACGCGGATCCCGCGCATTTTCAGGATACCGGAATCTTTGAGGCCCTTGCCAATGACCGGAGAGTCCTTGTTTACGAAGGCTTCAGTGATATATTCGCGGCGTTCCTCGTCAGAGAGAATAGACGTAAGTGTTTCGCGTGTAGGTAGGACTTTGTTGCCAAACAGGACAAGGTATATGATCCCGGAGATGAAAAGCGGAAAACCTACGAAGGCGAATTCGAACATGCTCATCGGTTCTTCGCCCGCAGTCTGAGCGACGCCGCTAACAATGATGTTTGTGCTCGTTCCGAGGAGAGTGCAAGTGCCTCCGAGGATGGATGCGTAGGAGAGGGGAATGAGAACCTTGGAACCTGCGACGCCGATCTTCTTGGAAAGCGATAATACGATTGGCAGCATTACGACGACTACCGGCGTATTATTGACAAAGGCCGACATGGTTCCGGCGATTAGTAATATGAAGAAGAGAAAGGGCCGGTAGCTGAATTTCGATAGACCTTGTAGGCTTGACGCCAATGTGTCGATGACTCCGCATTTATCGAGCGCGGCACTGATTATGAACATCGCTCCAACGGTGAGCGGAGCGGGGTTGGAAAATACGGTGAAGGCTTTTTCCGATGGAAGTAGTCCCGAAACGAGCAGGATCGCGAATAGCGAAAGAGCCGTTACGTCGGGCGGCAGCTTTTCCCAGACGAAACTGGCTAAGGCTAGCACTAAGAGCGCGAATACAAATGCGATTTCCCAAGTCATTGATCAATAGACTGCTCGATGTGAAGGGCGAGCTGGTCGTAAGAAGGATCCAAGCATAATTTGCAGCGTAAACCAAGGCTCCAGTGATGGAAACGTACAGATCACTAGCGGGATATATTGCCTGGTGATGGAAGTTTTGCAGCGCAGCGCATCATTAGCCGTCTTTCGCAAGCCAACCTAGATCGGTCTAGCCAAGTATCCAGCGATCGATGACGAGGCTGAAGAGAACTGCTGGCAAATAGACGATCGAATTGATAAAAAGCTTTTTGGCAGACGCGTTTCGATCTTCCGGTTTCATGAATGCGATCGAATGCTTTAGGAACCAAAGGCCGAATACGAGAGCGGTAATGCCGTATATCCATTGGCAATAGCCCAAGAGAACTGGGAGTAAGCTAATGGGAATTAATATGCAGGTATTGATGAGAGCCCAGCGAGCGACGCGATTGCCGCCTTTGTCGATGACGGAAAGCATTGGAAAGCCGCCTCGCTCGTAATCTTCACGATAGAGCCAAGCGATAGCCATGAAATGCGGTAGCTGCCAAATCGTGAGAATAGCAAAGAGGATCCAGCCGAGAGTGGTGATCGTTCCTTCGGCAGCGGCCCAGCCGATTAGAGGCGGAATGGCTCCGGGTATGGCTCCGATTTCGGTCGCCCATCGAGTGACCTTCTTCATCGGAGTATAGATTAGAACGTAGCTTAGGATCGTTGCCGCACCGAGAATACCGGTCAGTGGATTTGCTCCGAGGTATAGTTGGGCTGATC
>JBNMOQ010000269.1:0-7085 GCA_051275055.1 Candidatus Pelagisphaera sp. | reverse complement strand
GCAGGACAATGACAATCCTGGTTCCGAATCGGAAGTAGCTGACTCCGCTACCGCATTCAAAATATTGCGATTCTCCAACGCTTTCGCTTTGGCTGAAGATGACGTGGTCGCTTTAATCGGCGGCAGCGCAATGGTGAAGCAGGTGGAGTCGGGTGCCCTCGAGAGCTTTCTCACTTATGCCGCTGGTAATCGCTCAGTCACTTTTCGCGACCTGTCCTGGCAGGCCGACACAGTCTATCAGCGTCAGCGACCGCGGAATTTCGGGTCGCAGATCGCTATGCTCGATCAAGTCGGCGCGACCGTGATCGTGTCAGCCTTCGGACAGATGGAGGTATTGGACGGAATAGACCGTCTACCGGAGTTCATCCGCGCTTATAGTAAAATGCTGGACGATGACGTTCGCCCTCGCACAGAGAAAATAGTATTGGTCACGCCCTTTCCGTTCACTCGCAAGGAGGGTAAATCTCACTATCCTGACATGACTCGCTACAACGATTCCATCGCGGCCTATTCAGCGGCGATTCGGGAACTCGCGAAACGTCGCGGTTGGATTGCGATCGATCTCAGCCGATTCGATGCCTCTGGGCTGACCGTTGACGGAATTCAACTGACCCAGGAAGGACATAATCAATGGGCGACCATAGTTGCCCGACAATTATTGGGTGAACGGGCTACGGTTTTGCCAGAGAACTGGAATGCTGTCCGCGAACAGATCCAAACGAAAAACACTTTATGGAGACGCTATTGGCGGCCCACTAACTGGGCGTTCGTCTACGGAAATCGTCAACATGTTCCGAGTAGCCAAGATCACCGACCGGACCAACCACGTTGGTTTCCCAAGGAGCTCAAAGCCATCGTCCCACTTATCGAAGAAGCGGAGACCCAAATTTTCGACCTGCAAACGAAAGCGACGCAATGAAAACATCAGCAATCTATTTGGCTACCGCTCTCGCCTTTTCCGGGACAGCGCTTCAGGCTCAAGACACCGATCGATCGATACACATGAGCATGTCGGTCTCTTCTCCGGAAGAGGACAATTCCGTCGAAGCGGAGCTGGCGGCTTTCGAAGTCGCTTCGGCATACGAGATCAGCCTATTTGCCGACGAGAGCGACGGGATCGCAAATCCAATAACCATGCGCTGGGGGCCGCGTGGACGTCTATGGGTCCTATGCTCGCAGGTCTACCCTCAGATCGTTCCCACCGAAGAGGCAGACGACAAACTCTTCATCCTCGAGGATACCGATGGCGACGGGCGAGCAGACAAATCTACCGTATTTGTTGATGGACTACACATGCCTACCGGATTTGCCCTGGGCGACGGCGGAGTATACATTGGGGTCGGTCAGGATCTCATTTTCCTAAAGGACAGTAATGGCGATGACCAGGCAGATCAGCGAGAGATCGTTGCGACCGGATTCGGAACGGGCGACACGCACCAGAACATAAATTCCTTCTCTTGGAGCCCGGATGGCGAATTGCTGTTTTGTCAAGGACTTCACTGCTTCTCCAGAGTCGAGACTGCTTGGGGAATCGTTCGATTGGATGAACATGGAGTATGGCGCATGCGTCCAAGACGTAACCAATTTCATGCATTTCGCGGTGGAAGCGGCCAGAACCCTTGGGGAATCGCCTTTGGCCAATGGGGCGAACCGCTTGTGAAAGGAAACGGCTCAACGCTCAGCGAGCTGCTCCCGATCATGGTACCAACGGATCAACTACATCAACCACTCGACATCGGGAATACGAAAATCAAGAGCATGATCGTCGAGATCGTCGATTCGCCGAGCCTACCAGAAGATATTCAAGGCAACGTCCTAATCGCCGGTTACTTTGCTCGCAATATTGATCGGATGAAGCTGATGCCGGAAGCTTCCGGTCATCGCACGGAAAACCTTCCTTCACTCTTGCGTTCGAGCCACCGGAGTTTTCGTCCCGTCGATATTCGAACGGGACCGGATGGCGCCATCTACATCGCAGATTGGTTCAATCCAATCATCGGTCACTATCAGGCTTCGTTTCGGCATCCTGATCGCGACGAAGCGCACGGGAGAATATGGAAGATCACGGCAAAAGGAAATTCCCTCAAGGACTTCGTGGACTTAACCGAACTCTCGATAAGCGGGCTCCTCGATCGATTGAAAACCGAACCGCTTCGCGAACGGGAGCGAGCGCGAGAGGAACTGTCTTCCAGAGATTCCGACAGGGTGATCCCAGCTATTGAAACCTGGGTGAACCAACTGAGTTCCCAGGATTCCCGTTACGAACATCACCTGTACGAGGCTCTTTGCGTGAGCGCTTGGCATGAGGCAGTCAACAAGTCGCTACTGCTCCGATTACTTGGAGCTCAGTCTGCTCGCGCTCGCGCATTCGCGACCCGTCTCGTAGGCCGGTGGCAGGATCGACTTCCCAATCCAATGGCCTTGCTAGAGAGGTCAATCGCCGATGCGGATCCTCGCGTAAGACTGGAAGCAATCGTCGCATTGAGTTACCTGCCGGATCCGGAGGCGATGGTCTTGGCGACGCAAGCGCTCGATCGACCCATCGACCGATTTATCCAAGCTGCCTTGACGCAAACGTCTCACGCCCTGAAGCCGCTCTGGTGGCCTGCCGTTACGGAGGGAGAACTGAAATTCGGGAACTCCAAGCACCTGGCCTTCGTCCTCAGACAGACAGGCGGCACAGAGGCCCTTGAAGTCGTCCGCAGTCTTCTCGAGAATCAAGAACTAGATTCCGAGACGGAGATAGGCCTGATGACTTTACTGGTGGAAATTGGAAATCCCGCGGATTTATTTTGGGCGTTGGCCCAAGCGGACGGGAAAGCTTCGGTATTGGAATCGCTCCTCGAAGATTTCGAAATTCGAGGCAAACGGCCCGTAGGTGACCTCGCACCCGCTCTCAATCGACTAATTGATAGCGAAAAGCCCGAAATCGGGGCGCTAGCAATTCGACTTGCGGGAGTCTGGAAAGTTGAAGGGCTTACGAATCGTATTCATAAACTCCTCACCGATATTCACTCATCCGATCTCCTCCGCAGCGCAGCGATTTTCGCTTTTGGAAAGCTCAAGGGACACGAGGCTATAGATACGGTTGTATCGCTTGCAAGTGCAGCCACTTCCCCGACGATTCGTAGCGCGGCTGTAGAGGTACTTTGCGATCTGAACCTTTCGCTAGCAGCGAAACTGGCCAATGAGCTGTTGCGAAACGCGTCAAGCAAAGAGGAGGTGCGTGACCTCGTAACGCCTTTTATCGGACTCACGAAAGGACCCGACCAATTGGCGAACGCCCTGGAAAAAGAAGCGATTGCTCCAGAGCTAGCTACGCGAATAAGAAGCGTACTAGGAGCAGCCGGTCGTTTTCATGCCAAGCTCGACCGCGCGCTACGACCTGCCGATCAAACCGGCTTAGTCGGGATGCCTGATTTCAGCGAAGCCTTCGTTGGAGCTTTGAGTTCAGAGGCGAAGCAATACGGAGATGTCGCGAACGGTGCCAGGATCTATGCTTCAGCGAGTCTCAGCTGCACGGCCTGCCACAAGATCGGCAATAAAGGGGGCTTCCTCGGACCGGAATTAAGCGCGGTGGGCTCTGGCGTGCCAGTGGAATTACTCGTCGAAGCCATTCTCTGGCCGCAGCGACAGATCAAAGAAGGTTATGTTTCCACGAGCATCGCCACTAAATCGGGCAGAGCTATCAGTGGGTATCTGCAAAACAATGACAAACGAAACATCGTCATCCGCGACGCTGCTACAGGAGTGACCCATACGATTCCAGCGGGACAGGTACTAACCAAAGAAGATGCGGGATCGTTAATGCCACCTGGACTAACTTCCGGGCTCACGCGTTCCGAATTGAGAGATTTGATCCGCTATCTGAGCGAACTAAAAGGATAGCATTCATTTGAATAGCTATAGAAAGAAGGTGTTATTTTTATTGATAACCCCTGCAACAGGATCATTTTCATTCAATAAACTTGATTCCAAGATTCAAGGACCCGCCTACCCCCTCCCTTCACTCTAGCGCTATCATGATAAGAAGACATTTTTTGGGATGTACCCGGCTCATCAATCCCTTAGTGCCCTTCGTGGGCCATCTATTTTTATGAATACCAAGATAACTCTACTGATCCTGTGCTTTACTTCGCTCAGCGCAGCAGCTTCCAAACCCAACCTGCTTTTATTCCTGGCAGACGACCTAAGCTACCACGATCACGGTTGCTATGGCAATGAAGAGGTCAGGACGCCTCAGATTGATCAGTTAGCCGATAGTGGAATGCGATTCGAGCTGTGCTTCAACTCAGCTCCGATGTGCGCGCCAACGCGCATGAGCCTATACACCGGAATACATCCCGTAAGAAATGGAGCACACCCGAACCATAGTCGCGTCTACGATCATGTTCAAAGCATGGCTCACTACCTTCGTCCGCTCGGATACCGAGTTGCCTTAATGGGGAAGCGTCACGAAGCCCCGCTTGAAAACTTTCCTTTCGAACACCTTGGAGGTCAACATGGCGATAGAGGACAAGGGATTGATCTGGATATGTCGTTGATGGACCAATTCATCGAATCATCCGGCGACCAACCGTGGTGCCTTGTGGTTGCCTCAAATCAAACCCACCAGCCCTGGAACCGAGGCGACTCCAGCGTTTATAACGCTGACACTCTCACACTCCCTCCCTATCTAATCGACACTCCCGAAACTCGAGAGGACATGACCCGCTACTATGCGGAAATAAACTATCTAGATAATCAAGTTGGATACTGTAAAGACTATCTAAATACAAATGACCTCGCCGAAGATACGCTTTTCCTTTATCTAAGCGAACAGGGATCGAATTTTCCGCATTGCAAGTGGACCTGCTACGATACGGGTTTGCGCTCGGCTGCGATTGCTCGATGGCCATCGAACGTCAAGGCAGGGGCCGAAACAAATGCGATGATTCAATACATCGACGTTCTTCCCACTTTCATCGAAGCCGCAGGGGGCGACCCAGCAACGTTTGACTTCGATGGTCAGAGTTTCCTTCCAGTTCTAAACGGAAACAAGAAAAGTCACCGGGATTATGTATTCGGAATTCAAACATCCAAAGGAATCTACAGCGGCCCAGAACCCAATGGCTACGGAATCAGAACCGTTCGCGACGAACGCTACCGACTCGTCTGGAACCTGAATTGGGAAGATCGCTTTCAAAATACGGTAGTCACCCGAATGGAGACTTACAAAAGCTGGAAAGCCAAAGGCGTCCAAGGAGATGCATTCGCGCAAGAACGATACGATCACTACCAGAAGCGTCCCGAGTTCGAACTGTATGACCTTCGCAGCGATCCCTACGAGATCACGAACATCGTATCCGACCCAAAGAACTCCACCATTCAAACACGCTTGACCAAAGAACTCGAAGCCTGGATGCACCAACAAGGAGACCTAGGGAAAGCCACCGAGCTTGATGCCGTTAACCGTAAAGGCGTCCACAACACCAAGCCGCCCGCCGCAATCGGCAAATGAGAGACAGAGGTCAAATTCAGTATACGATAAAACATTACACTAAACTTCTCCAGACGAACCTGCCGGCGCGAAGCGTCGATCCTGGCCCCGCACCGCGGGGATCTAGCGACGACCTGTCTCGGCGAAGCGAAGCGAAGACGGAAGGAGCGACCTGTCTCGGCGCAGCGAAGCGAAGACGGATGTCATTTCTGATTCGGTTGAAGAAGTGATCTAGGACATCCCTTCGCTGGATCCTTCCGCTACACTCCAGGCGAGGATCGCCTACGGCGGCAGGTTCGTCTGAAGAGCTCGGTTCTAATCTGTAGGAGCGGTCCCGCTGAGCGTGGACCGCTATTGAGATTTCCTACTTTGATAGAATCGGACCTATCCCTTGCGGGTTCGTTGTACGAGGACGTTCGATTTTCTTCGCGCCTTTGGGGAGTTTCGAAGAGTCGAAAGGCAAAATCTCAGCGTCATTGATTACCCTCAAACGAATATCCTTTATTTCAACTCGATAGGGATTGCCGCTATGTAATTGGATCGCCAAGAGGCCTTCGAGGGCACGTCCCTTTTCATCATGATCGATCAACTCCGAAGTAATTTTTCCGTTCACTCGATGAACCAGGTGATTGCCGCGAGCGACAATTGAGTATGTCGTCCATTCCGAAAGATCGGCTTTCACAGGCTCGTGCTCCGAGAGCAGCCAGCGCGCGCCATTAGGATCGAGCATCACATTCTTGCCATTGAGCCCGAAAATACCGCGTCCCTTTTCCTCGTAAGTCATGCCTGTGTGTTCAATGGCAGGATGCGCATCGCATTGGTAACCGGAAATCGCATACGGACCGACTTCCGGAAGCGCTCGGCTCCGATACTGAATACCGGAATTATTGTCGCCTATTAATCGCATAGTCGCCCGCAGTTCAAAATCCTTCACTGTCCCATCCTGCCAAACAAGAAACGTATTATGAAAAGGTTTCCCAGGTCCCTCGCAAGTGCCAACGACAATCCCATCCTCTACCTTCCAGAGTCCTGGGGCACCTTCCCATCCAGTCAGGTCTTTTCCATTGAACAGCGAGACGAATCCACTTCCCGCGTCGCCTTTGTCCTTGGTTAAGGTAGCAATGAGGTAATCCGTGGCACTTGCATGCCTGACACCCGGCGCATCGGGATAAACGAGCTCGGTGCGAACTCCAATTCTCTCGCAATGTTCCTGCAATTTCACTCCGAAGTTGGCAGTGTGGGTGGGATCTTTCTCATTCTGCCCAAGCGCTGGCGGCCGCGAGTAGATGAGGTAAACAGGGGGATCGTCCTTCGTCACTAGCGCATAAGGCGAGTACTCAGCGATCCAGGGCAGGATCGTATCTCGTCCAGCGAGAAAGGATGCAAATTTACCCAAGCCAAAGGCATGACCTCCGTATCGACTATTTGGAGTCCATTCTTTCATCTGCTTAGGATCGAGGGATGTTTGCGCTCCATTGACCGCAGCGCACCACAGACGAGAAGACTCGCGAGCTACTGGATCTGCGCTGTCTGGATCGGCGAGATCGTCATGAAACGCCAGCCACAAACTTGAGCAAGCGCCAGCTGAACCTCCCGCTGCTCCGAT
>JBNMOQ010000268.1:0-7092 GCA_051275055.1 Candidatus Pelagisphaera sp. | reverse complement strand
CTCTGAAAATGGCCGCTCGGAGATCGGCCGCTACCATTGCCAACAATGAACTCTCGAGAAGATTCATCATGCCGACGCAGGAGACATCATCTAGCGACGCAGTCGCGTATCCTGTTAATAAAGAATTTCCCAACTCATAGGGCCGGCGCTTGCGTCGTGCCACGTAGGTTTGATTTTCATTCGCGGCGCGAACGCCCCCACTACGGAGTTACGCTATGAGACAAAGCTTTCGAAACCTCACCGGCTTCCGTCGATGTAATCACCTGCTTCTCCCCATTGCTGTGAACATACGCTGTTGCGCCAATTCCGACTAGGGAAATTTCGTCACCACGAATTCGAAGCATTCCTGGATTCGTCACGCCAATCACCGCTTCGTTTTCGTGATAACTCGTGTACTCCCCAATCTTCCACTGCCGTGCTTCAAATTGAACCTTGTCCAACGCGGAGTCCGGGTGATGTGGATTGAAAACCGCTGGAAGTAGTCCCAATGAAAGTCGCGTCGGAACATCCACCAAAGGGAAATCGTTAGTCGTACCAATCACTTGCCCACCAATATTGGAACCTGCGCTTGAGCCGATGTAAGGAACTCCACTCAGAACGCGTTCGCGAATCAGTTCCACCACATCGCGATCGTAAAGCTCCCGCAAAAGCAAAAACGTATTACCGCCACTAACGTAAAATCCATCCGCGCTTTTGACTGCTTCAGTGCAGCGATCCATTTCGATATCGTGCAAGGAATGCATCTCGTAACCCGGACCGATCTCAGCAAACAGCCCTTGCATGCGAGTCAGGTAGGCATCGCGCTTCTCCGGCAAGCTAGCGAAATTCATGAGCAGAATAGTCTTCGAATCACCAAAGGTCTCAGCGATAGCATCTCGAGCATGCTCCAGGGACGTTTGCCCTGGATTGGTGGTGCCGCTAATCAATAGAGCATTCACCTGTTGGCGTTGCTCCGAAGTCGGGTGAGAAATTGTATCCATATTTTTAGTGCAACCTAACATAAATGTCAGTGCCAAAGAAATGCTGGCGATTTGAAATCCCTTACCCATCTAATTCAATCACTCACAGGAATAACATCCATATCCAGAACGTACGCTCCGTAGAGATTCCCGTCCTTCCAAGTCGCGCCAGAGTCATCTGAAAAGTACGTTCCTTCTTCAAAAGTTGAAACCCAAAGGCGATCCTTACGAGTCGGGTCATAAGCCATCGCAGTCACATTCTTGGACGGAAGTCCAGCGCTCCGATCGACCCAAGTCTTACCAGTATCATCTGACATCCATACGCCGGCATCCCAACCGCCCGCGGCCATTCTGGAAGCTGTCTTTGGATGCAGAGCAACCGCGTAAACGTTGTTCTCACTTAGCTCATCCGAAACGGATTCCCAGCTCTTACCATCGTTTCTCGAAAGAAAGACGCCCTCGCCTTCAGTCCCGGCTATCCACAAATCCAAATCTACTGCGCTCCGAGCCATACGCAAGATATTCGATTTCGGCGAAGCCCGAACAGCCGTCCATGATTCAGCACGATCGCGACTCACGTAAACACCGTCGTCCGTACCGAGTAGCACGCGTTTTGTATTCCGTTCATCTACGATCACGCAGCGACTGTATTGCTCTTTGAGACCCTTGTTTGCAGCCTGCCAACTCTCGCCGCCATCGCGACTGAGACTGACGCCCCACACTGATGCTGCATACACGTTGTCTCCATTTTCTGGATCAATTGAGATCTTAGTAAAATCGCTTTCACGCCAACCCGTAACCATTCGCCAAGAAGCGCCATTATCCAGCGAGCGCACGATTCCATTGCCGCAAGCGATGAAAATTCTCGTTGGATCCGATGGGTCCGATGCCACGCTATTCATTGCTTGAATAACCGGACCGATCCGACCCCATTTGCTATCGCCTGGACCTTGCAAGAAAATACCGGAATCCGTCGGTAAGGAGCTCGCCTGTTGCGCTTTTGTCATCGCAAACGCGGTGAACAATTTCGATTTAGGAGCCGAGTCTGCTGCGATCGAAGCGCTCGCAACCACGAGAGTAAAAATGAGAGTAAAAATTGTTCGTTTCATCATTCTGGCAATACAGAGGTTTCAACGCGGCTATTCTTAAAATCCAAAAAGTACCGTTCTTGTCCGTGGATCATTTGAAGCGTTTGACTCTCCCGCTCGGCTTGAGCGAAGGGACCATCAAATAGCTTCCATTCCGAATAATCAACCGGCTTCCCGTCGATCGTAGGCGTTCCGCCATAACGAGCGGTCAATTCAACACCATCCAATGTAGTGTACCTAACGCTAGGCGTCGGCTCTAAGTCAAACTCGACTGACAAAGCCCGTATTGCGTTCTGAAAGTCCGCATACGTTCCATATTCGCTAACCGGAGCAACCTGAACGATGTAACCGTTTTTCAACGACCGACTAACAAAGCACTCGCTTCCTTCAGACAACTCCGCAAACCCCGTACTAAACCAAGCCCCTGCTCCGCCCTTCAACAGATTCGTCCAATCAACCGGTTTCCACTCGCCAGCAGCGAATGGTCGATAGGCGATGTATATCGGACCCCCTTGCCCGAATATCCAACCGGAATCATCTTCGACCCGACGATTCACATCACGACTAAATAGCGTATTGATCAATGGGAACCGAGCATCCTCTGGAATATCGTAGAGCGCGACCAAGGCCGACTCGTGCTGGAATATTTGTTCGTAGAGCGAGCCGCCTTCTAGCTTATCCTCGGAATCGTAATCAACCTTTGAGCGAGCAATAAGATCCGTCACTGTATCCCAATCGGAAGGGAAAAACATCGTGCCTTCTATTGGCGATGAATAAGGTTGAAGTCCGAACATCGTATTGGACTTGCCCCTCGCATCATCTTCACGCCAAACAAGGCTCCATGTCTGCTGCTGAATCGGCTGTAGCAATCCTCCCTGGGACGAACCAAGAATGTAGTCCGGGTGAACGTAACTGTATTTGTAAACCGGAATCGTGGTCTTGCCATCGATTTTGTACGCCTCCGGTCCAGCGTGACGAAACCGCCAGCGCGTTCGTTTCAATTCGCGATGAACATACGCCTTATCCCGATCAGTCGCGATGCGGAATAGAATCGGCGGCGGCGTGTATCCACTTAAAGCGATCATGATGTTCCCGCCATTCGAAAGGTACTCGCCTTGACCAAACAAGAGCCATCCATGAGCTGCCCCAGCAGTCAATGCGGGCTGCAAAAGATATCGTGGATAAACACGACTATGAGCCCCACCATACAAACCATCTAAATTCTCGACCGCATAATCGAGCAAGATGTAATCCATCATCATATTACCCTTCTGGCGCAACTCCGGGTCTTGAGCCCAACCGACTAACAACGCCATTGGTCGCGTGTATTCCTCGATGTAGTTAGGAGAGTCATACTCGCCCTGACCGTAGGAGGTTGTAATGCGCATCCAATCCAAGATATACTCCTTGGCATCCGCCATGATCTCAACAGACGACTTCCCGTTGTACCAAGCCTCAGGTCCGGCATCGGGAAACATCTCCGCGGCAAGATAGAGGCTCACGTAATACATGATCCAGTGATTCTCCGTATCGCCGCGATATGGAAAATACGTCCGCCACAACTCCCGTATAAATGCCCAGTCTTCGTCGTTAAGCACGCCGCGACCGTTTTCCATCAACAACACCATCGGATGCATCCAAAACATGCCCCCCGTTGGCGGATCATTGGAAAGCCTCAAACGTTGTCTCGCCCAATCAAGATTGGCGCCACGACGCAAATTCGCGGCAATCGTAAAACTGCTGCCTCGCGCAAGGTCATTGGGATCCGTACTAGCGACGGTCTGATCAATCACGTATTCGCAACGTTCACGATACAGACGAATCAAGTCAGCATCGCTCAGCTCAGTCTCTGGCGGTTGTCCCGCCGTCGCGACAATAGTTAGCAGGACGGAACACAAAACTCCCGCAAGAGAGCGTCCCTTAAAAACATTTAATTCTAAGAACATGAGGTAAACGGAGTGAAACGGAAAAACTTCCCAAAATCAATAGAAGTCTAACACGCAAGAACGACGCTCTTTTTGGTGTAAGGTAAAACGAGATATCTAATCGTATCTCACCTAGGGCGTAAAGCACACTTTGATCGCCTTTTGCTCGCGCAACATCGCGACACCTTCCGCATATTGTTCGAGCGGCAGCGTTTTGGTTATCAATGGAGCCAACTTCAAACTACCGGCCGAAATATGAGCGAGCGCAGTTTCGGCAGCAGCCTTATTATGCGCCCCATACCCTACAAGATGCAGACCGCGGCACCAATGCATGAAACCGAAATTCACCTCGTCACGCAGAACCCCAAACAAAGCTACAACCTCAGCCGTGCGATGCATCAAATACTCGACTGACACCTTCAGCCCCGTGCAGTCGATAGCTAGATCAATCGCATCGGGACTAAAACGATTCTGAGGAAATGCACCTTCGTCCGTCGGATCCAATACGCGATCCGCTCCCAATTCCGTCGCCAATGCGCGACGTGACTCGGTCGGATCGAACGCGACAACCTCCGACGCTCCATAAGCCTTCGCCAACTGAATAGCAACCAGGCCAGCAGGTCCAAGTCCGCTTACCGCAAAACGTTTTCCCTCGATCGCCTTAACATTGGCAATCTGGTCAAACGACACCTGAACACACATCGCCAATTCCAACGAGGCAACTTCTTCAGGAATAAGTGACTCCGGTATTGCCAATAAATTACCCACGTCAGCAACAACGTATTCCGCATAGCAACCTTGCGTCACTCCAGCTTGGTCCTGCCAAAGCGCTACTTTCGCGCCGACCGCGAATTGCTCAACTCCAGGTCCTAAAGCAGATACCTCGCCCATCGCTTCATGCCCCGGCTGTCCAGGCATATAAGGATACTCGACCGTTCCTCCAGGAATCATCGAAACGCCGTCATTGATATGCAAATCCCAGTGCGGACAGGTCGCTACTCCGTGGATTTTCATCAAAACCTGTCCCTCGCCAGGAACCGGCATTGGCAAATCGACAATCTCAGGTCGTCCTTTTTCTAAATACTGTATCGCTTTCATACTTACGCCCAATCCAAAACAACTCCCAAAACTGGTTCCTTCTTCGATTCAACCAAATCCCATGCCTCTGCAGCTTGCTCAACTGGAAACCGATGGGTAATTAAAGACATCGTATCCAAAACTCCTTGAGCAACCAGTTCCATCGTCTTCTCCAATCGATCCGGAGTCGCACCTGAAACGAGATCAATGCACAGCTCCTTATAACGTGGCGGTTGCAAAGCCATACAATCATCCGTGCCGTAAAACCCTGCCGATACCAAATGTCCAAAACGTTTCATCGAACTCTCCAATTGTCCCATCACTCCCAAAGAACCAACGGTATCGACACCCACTTGTAAACCATCAGGAAAACGCTCTTTTACTGCTTCGACCCAATTCCCACCGTCTTCGAACATCGTCTCCCCTTTAGAAAAATGACTCAATCGATCCGCATGCCGACCAACTAACACCACCTCTGCGCCACGCGACGCTAACATCTGTCCAGCCCACTGACCAACAAGCCCGTCGCCAACAACCACTGCCGCATCTCCCGGCTGGAATCGAGGACGATCCCCGCAATTAAATCCTACCTGCGTCAACACGAGCCCCGAGTACGCGACCGGATCAAGCTCAGGTGGCAGCTTAATCACAGCGCCTCGTCCCGAAACTGACGGCGAAATATGACCGCCACGCGGCTCGAACATTCCATTGATATTGCTTACCGAAACAAAAACGGCATCGCCCTTCTTTAGATCCGTAACACCTGCGCCAACCCAATCGACGATGCCGACCTTTTGATAGCCAGCCACAATCGGAAACGGATGCGGATCTCCAGGCCTCCAGGGAGTATCCCCATCAATTCGCTCACCACGAAGATAGGATCCCTCCGTCCCATTGCTAATCCACGAATGAGTGATGTTTACAACAACCTGCCCCTCATCCGGATCCGGACAATCAACCACCTCGAACGAGACCTCGTTAGGACTTTTAAATACAACTGCTTTTGCTTTCATCTAAATTTTATTAACTAATTCCCACACGGCTCCGCCAAGTAGCTACTCCGACAATTCGGATTGGAAAAGCTCTTACTAAACCGCCGATCAACTATCCACTAAAAAAGAACCTCGGGAATCCGATCGCTCGTATTCAATAATCCCTTAACGTCATCCGCTCGAAACGTCCATCCCGCATCGACTTTTTCAATTTCAACAACCGGCTTACCCAAACTTCCTTCGGGACGCGCCACCAATACTGTTACAATCGAGTGATCTTTTGCTTTACCCGCTCGAATCCCAACAAACGGGAAACGGCCAAAATTCCCCGTTCCAGGATCCTTTTCCGAAT
Source organism: Candidatus Pelagisphaera sp. (assembly GCA_051275055.1). Classification (GTDB taxonomy): domain Bacteria; phylum Verrucomicrobiota; class Verrucomicrobiia; order Opitutales; family Opitutaceae; genus Pelagisphaera. The sequence continues at coordinate 699 of JBNMOQ010000268.1, read as the reverse complement.
CTACAACGCCCGGCTTCAGCTCCAAATCAGCCACCCTCGCCACAGCCGATACGCTTGATGCAAACGCTCCATACAGCGACGCATTTGGCCGATCGATTCGAAACTCTGTTCCATTGACTTCTATTTTCGCCAGCTCGTCGCGATTGTCGGGAAAAAACCGCGCTTCAACTGTTCGCGATGCTTTATCGAGAATCACTCGATCCAAAACCACTACGACGTTCGGTTTCACAAACACCATTGTACGCGTTACACTGGATACATTTTCGTCGACTAACTTATACGCCTGAGTTGCATCGCTGCACCATGTGATCCTATCGCCGCGATCGCTCCAACGAACCACCTTCGCACTGGCCTGGCTCTCATTTACGCCTTCTTCCCCATTGTGATACTGATGCCCTTTCCCGCCGATCAATACAGCGTTATGCGCTTCAGTAAGACGAAGCGTCCAACCAGCGCTCTTCACATCGTATGAAGACCCAAACGGATCGTTTAACAAACGCTCCCCATAGATCTTGTAAAAGAAGCTGTTCCGATCCGCGTGCTCGTGATTTGCCGGTCGCCCGCTACGAAACGCGAGTACCGCGTCCTCAGGCCGCCATCCGCTGCGACTAATTATCCAGTCCTGTTCGCTTCGGTAATTCTTCAATTCCCGAGAAGGCGAACGGCTCGGGCGATCAGGCCGATACCACAAGTAATCCA
>JBNMOQ010000267.1:0-7145 GCA_051275055.1 Candidatus Pelagisphaera sp. | reverse complement strand
CTACAGTGATTGGGCAATTGAGCATTTCGGCGACCAGGCGGATATGGTCGCCGCGAATCCCAGTGGCACGAATATTGCCTTGTGCAGTATATGTTGACGTTTTCAATCGATTCCAGCAATTCAGAGGTTGATTGACGTAATAGGGACCACACAAGTCATCAGGCGTTTTCTTTCTTCCTGATCCTCCGTCCCGTTTTCCGCACGTTCAAAAGAAGCCAAGAATTGGTTTCGAATTTGGTGCGCGTCGGCCAATTTTTTCAGTCCCGGAGCGTGTTGAGCCCAGTGGCCGTTTCCAAAATAATTGATTCTGCTTCCCAAGGGGAGAACCAGGTAATTGTAAGGGTGACGCCTCTTGTCGGAGATGACTATTTTACCCTTCAAATCAATGTCCTCCACCTCAATCATCAGTGTTTTGACCTCAGGCCTGGCTCGAAAAATGGTTCGCAAAGGTTGCGCTATGTTCGGCGCGGCCAAGGCCCCGGTTGCAACCTGATAGAGCAGAGGTTGGAAAAGATGGTGATTTTCTTTATCCATCAGGAGGATACTGGCGGCGAGATGTTTTAACTTCCGCACCAGAGTTAGTCCTCCGAAGCCTCCGCCAAGGATTAGCACTTTTTTTCTGTCGAGGTTTTGTTTTTCATAAAATGGTCCGTGCGTTTTGCGGGAAGCAATCGTGCATGCTGCACTATTCCCGATGGGTTCAATCCAACCTGCATGCAGGGCTGACTGGCGCGTGCGACGTATATGGCGTATTTCGGCTCTGTTTTTGTTGATTCCACGATTCGGCATGTTTCATGCATCTACCATACCAATCCGGCTTCTTCCTTCTTTGTTGCCCGAGAATTTTGTGAAGTTGTCTTGGGTAATCCCATCCCTTGAACCCGAAACCCGATGAGCGACCCAATGATCTATAATACGACACAGAAACTGATACGAAACCACCTAGTAGGCGGAACCCTCGAAACTGGAACGCCGATTGCCATTTCAATCGACCAGACGTTGACGCAGGACGCGACCGGCACCTTGGTCATGCTGGAATTCGAAGCGACGGGCTTGCCGCGGGTGAAGACGGAACTCTCGGTCCAGTATGTGGATCACAACCTGATACAGGAGGATTTTAGGAATCCGGATGATCATTTATTTCTTGAATCAGCCGCCCGGAAATTTGGAATTCACTTCAGTGGTCCCGGCAACGGAGTCAGTCATCCGGTACATATGGAGCGGTTTGGAATACCGGGCAAAACACTTCTTGGTTCAGATAGTCACACTCCGGCGGCCGGCGCTCTGGGAATGCTCGCGATTGGAGCCGGTGGGATGGAAATCGCTATGGCGATGGCGGGGGAACCTTATTATCTTACCATGCCGGAGATCCTTGGCGTTCGTCTGGTTGGCGAGTTGCGGGATTGGGTGAGCGCGAAAGATGTTATTTTGGAAATGCTCCGGCGTCATGGAGTGGACGGAGGCGTCGGGAAAATCATTGAGTATTTCGGTTCCGGGCTCGATCAGTTATCTGCGATGGATCGGCATGTGATAGCCAATATGGGAGCTGAACTCGGGGCGACCACTTCGGTGTTTCCCGCTGATAATACGGTGAAGCAATTTTTAAAACTTCAGGGAAGAGAGTCGGATTTCCAGCCTATTGAGGCGGACCAGGGATGCGAGTATGATGCAATCGAAGAAATTGACCTTGGAAAGCTAGAGCCGCTTATTGCTCGGCCGAGCAGTCCGGGGAATGTGGTGACCGTAAAAGAAGTTGAAGGAGAACCGATTTACCAGAGTTACATCGGCTCGTCGGCCAATCCCGGTTTTCGTGATTTGGCTGTGGCCGCCGAGATTGTGCGCGGAAAAGAAATCGCCGCAGGCGTGTCCTTTGATATTAATCCGGCTTCACGGCATATTCTGGCAAAGTTGACGGAGTCTGGCTTTCTTGGGGTCCTGATTCGGTCGGGCGCCCGTATCCACCAGGCGGGGTGCAATGGTTGTATAGGCATGGGGCAGGCACCCGCGACGGGTAAGAATAGTTTGCGAACCGTTCCTCGAAATTTTCCAGGCCGATCCGGCACACCCGAAGACTGCGTGTGGCTGTGCAGTCCCGAAACCGCTGCAGCTTCGGCTCTGACCGGTCGGATTACGGATCCTCGTTCCACCGTCACTGCTTGGCCTCACATCGAGGAACCGGAACCAGAATTTTCTGCGACTCATCTCATAATGCCTCCGGCGGAGAATGGAGAAGATGTGGTGATTGAAAAAGGGCCGAATATAAAGTCGTTGCCCGAGTTCGAGCCCTTGGAAAACCGATTTGCGGCGCCTGTATTGTTGAAGGCGGGCGATGATGTTTCGACGGATGAAATTCTCCCGGCGGGTTCGCGTGTCTTACCCTTTCGTAGTAACATCCCCGAGATCAGTAGATTCTCTTTCGAAAGAATTGACGAGAACTATGCTAGGAATGCTTTGGATCGTGGGAAGAAGCCACACGCGATAATTGGAGGACGAAATTACGGTCAGGGTTCAAGCCGCGAGCATGCCGCCGTTGCGCCGCGCTACTTGGGACTGTGTGTGGTGTTGGCAAAAAGCTTTGCCCGAATTCACCGGGCGAATCTGATCAATTTCGGAGTGCTTCCACTTACTTTTGGAAATAGAGATGATTACGAAAGTATTGATAAGGAGGATACCCTTGATGTTTCCATCAACCGCGACAGCCGGAAAATAAGTGTTTTCAATCAAAGCAAGGGCCAAACCCTTGAAGTGTGTCACGATTTCAATGATCGTGAATGGACCATTCTGAATGCAGGTGGATTGATCAATTGGATTAAGGCTCGAGGTGCTGGATGAAGGCACGTAGCGGTTTTCGCAAACTCTGTCATTTGTGGGAGTGTTGTTTCCCGCTATCACGACTTCCCTCCCTGAAAACTGGTTACGTCCGTGGCTGCCGTCCGGAGAGGGTGCTCCGTAAGGTTTAAGCTCCTGACTAGCATGGCTTATCAGTAACTTCGCCTTCATTGCGGTTATAATCTGATTGGGACTGAGACGAAGTTGGGAGAAAAGAAGGTCCCAGTATTCAATGTCCGATTCCGACCACCGTTGTTGTAGCAGGGCGTCAATATCAGGTTTTTTCTCCTTGGCCTGAAAGAATCCAGAACTCTATGAGGGAATGTATCTTCTCCACGGACTAGAACGAAAGTGCGTCTTTTTGAATCGCTCTCATTTTCTGGACAAAGATACTCAGTTTGTCGCTGCTCTCATGCTGTGTTGCCAGGAGTGCATCCAACTCCTTTTTCAACGGTTCTAAAAAGTAGCGGTAGTCTCCCATTGAAGCGCCCTGATTTACTGGGACACGGGATTCTTATTTGTTAGGTATGTTGGTTAGGTTTTGGTTTGGTATGTTAGAGGCTTTATCAGTTCGTTTGTGATTGGTAAAGGTATCTCTTCCCTTTCCCCCATGGGGGGGATCTCGCTCGAACTGGATTGGGTTTTTGTATCCAAGCGATGAATGCTTTCGGAATCGATTGTAGAACACTTCTATATAGTGGAATACGTGCCGTCTTAAATCAGTTTCGTCCGAGAAAACCCGATTTCGTACGCTCCCGGTCTTGAATCGTCCGTAGAAGGATTCCATGGCCGCGTTGTCATAGCAGTTTCCCTTTGCGCTCATGCTCGATCTCATGTCGAGAGCGAAAAGGTAGTTCTGATAAGCATAGCTCGCGTAGGTGCGGGATGATTCCCGCCACGCTCGTTCCGCGAGTCATGACGGCCGCCTTAAGAGTTTCCAGGATCATAAGTGGTATCGGCCACCCATGCCTCATCGCAAAACCGGGTTTCCCCAAGGTCCCTGAGCAGGTTGGGGCTGTAGCCGAAGTCGTGCGCGCTGTCCGTGCCCTGCGGCTTGTATGCCCTGGACTGCTGGCCTGATATCTTAAGTTTGTTCATCAAGCGCAGAGTTCGATCGCGCCCGCACAGGCATCCTTCTTCCATTAGGTGGTCGTGGATCGGCCGATGCCCGTAATCTCCAGAGGCTTGATCGTGAATCTCCAGAGGCTTGATCGTGAATCTCCAGGATCCTCTTCTTGAGCGAATCGTCCTCCTGATCACGGGCTCTAGGTTCGGCCTTTTCTCATCGATAGAATCCATTTGTGGATACGTCCAGCGTTTCGCACATTTCCAAGATATCGAAGAGCTTCCGGTTTTCCTTGATGAATTCGAAAATCATATCTCGTCTTTGGAAAAGAAGCTCACCGTTTTTTTAGAATCTCGTTCACACGCTCCGACTTGCGCAGCCGTTTGCGCAGGCTGTCCAGCTCGGCCGCCATTTCCTTGGGGTTGGCCTGGCCCGCTGCAGCGGCCTCGCCCGAGAGGCTCTCGAGGTGGGCGTCGCGCCATTTGTAAAGCTGGGCCGTGCGACCCCAAGCTTCTTGGAGGTCTCCGCGACGCTTATTCCGTCGATGATTATTAGCCGCGCGGCTTCTTTCTTGAATTCCGCACTGTAACGATTCTTGCTCATATTCCGATTCTCCTTAATTGAGAATCTCGTATCCACTTTTTCCATGGCGCATCATAGTTTGCAATCAGGAAAAGCGAAATTTTTAGAGTCCCCTAGTGACTCATTATGGTCTTGTTAATGTTGAATGAGTCAATGGGAGCTCCCTGGGTCGCATTCCATCCTGGTCGTAAAGACGATCAACGTAGCGGTCTTCAAGTGGCAAGTTAGAGTCGAACTCCGGAGCCTCTTGGAGCATCTTTTTCGTTAGACCGACCGTAGCCGTCTTATTTACCCAGTTAAAGCTTTCTATCCAGTCGATATCAATTAGGAACTTTTTTCCAGGCAGCCAATTTTTGGAGTCTACAATCAGATAGTGGATCCGCCAGTAGTCTTCGTCGATTAAGAAGTCGTGTATGTGGCCGAAATCATCGTCCTGCGCGTTAACCTTGTAACCGGTAACTTCGCGGAGGGAACGTAGCGAGCTCTCCTCTATTTTTTGTACTCGCTTGTTATGGGCTTCTTCACTCTCAAATCGATTCTCAACACTTGTATCGACGATCGTGTGGTATTCGGGCATGTGTGAGACACCCCAAAAGTAAGGGCCATTCCAATACAAATTTTGCTGATAGTAGCGGGCATACTCTATTTCGTATTGCCGTGATATCGGCATATTCTCGCCTAGAGATGGACTATTTTCGATATGCTCTTTGGTGAGGGAAACAGGCAGCCGGTCTTTCATTATTGATACGATGCCAGATTCGGGTTCGTAGAAGTGCATTGGACTTAGGAGAACTTTTCTTCCAGGGAGCCATTTTCCAGTATCGGCCACGAAATAACGTAGTGTCCAATGGTTTTCATCGAATAAGCAGTCTTTTAATCGGCCAATACTTCCGTTTTTTGCTTCGATGGGTAAGTTGGTGATGTTTTTTGCGAGTAACATGATTTTTTAGCGGTTTTGGGTTCTATTTTAGGGTTAAGAGAATAAGAGTGCTGGATGGTTGCACCGCTTCGCGTCAGGCATTGTTCCGACTCTTTTGAATTATCTTGTTCGTAGAGACGGTGAGATCGTTTCGAATCCAGGAGGCGATGAGATCTTTTTCATAGAAGTACTTGTCCTGGTAAAAGAAGGGCCGACCTATGTTGAAATCGAATGTATGGTCACTGATGGTTTTTTCACCGGTGTCGATTAGACTGCCGTTGATATCAAATATTTTGTAGGTGAAACTTAGCCGGGGAGAATAAGGGCTACGTACGATTCTCACATCGTTGTTCAGTCCCCAAGGTTCGAATTCACTGGCGAGATCAACATTGGTAAACGTAAGCTCAAATTTAGAACCGTCCGGTAGATGGTCATTGGCGAATCGAGTAATGTAAGGTTCTATTTCCTTTGAAAACGTATCCAAGGAAGCATCGTCATGAAAATTTATCCCGAGGTCCGAATACCTTTCGGGTTGATGCCATTCGATATTGACGTTAGCAGTCAAACCAGTTGTCGCACTCAATGCGGATGCAAATAGAATAGGAATGTGCTTTTTTATTGTTTGTGTCATTTTATTTTCCGTAGCAGACGATGGGGTTTGTGGTCGAGCGACGTTTTTCCGGGTATTCGGAATGCTAAGCAATGTGCGAAACTTTTCACTCGAGCGACTTGCAAAGGCTATTCACTCTAGCCCGCGTAAATCCACCCGATATCGCTGCAAAGTAGTGGTTCTTTGGGTTCGTTGAGCCCAGCATTCACGACCTCCCCAACTACTAGCAAGTGGTCGCCTTGAGTTTCTATCGAAAATAGACTGCACTCGAGAAAGGCGAATGCATCCTTCAGAATAGGTGTCCCAGTGACCTCCTCGAAATGGCTGATTTGGCCAAGTTTGTCGCCTACCTGGTGCTGTGGTTTTACCAACTGCCTAGCCAGGCTCGTTTGATCTTTGCTCAAAAAGCTAATGGAAAAGGCTTTGCTTTCCTCTACGAGTTCCTGGTTGACGGTACCTTTTCTGACAGCAACGAGGAAGAGGGCAGGTTCAAATGAACATTGAGTCGCCCAGCTTGCGATAAAGGCATTATGTTGTTTGAGCCTGGAGCCGATACCAATTGCGTAGATTCCGTAGGGCATGAGCCTTAAAACCTCATGCATGGTTTTGGTCTTGTTCGGATTATCCGTTAACGATGTCATATGTGTGCAATTGCATACATCGCGCCAACAGCGGTCTTTCCCTATCCGGTTGTTCGATAATTGCAGATTGCACTGAATACACTATTCATTCGTGCGTTGCGCATTGTGAGATTCTCTTCTAGTTTTACTGTGCTCAATTTGGTGTGGCAGCCTGATAAATCTGTTTCTAGAGCGAACCTTTTGGGATGATTACTAGTCCCGCCCTAGTTTTGCGGAGATTCGGAAAGGACAGCAGAGGACTGGTGGATGGGATGGTCTTTTTTCGGCCCTCTTCTGAGGATGGAAGAAAGGTAGCTTTCTGGAAAAAAAAGATTGTTTGGTATTTTGAATACGTCGCCATTTGTTTTCCTTAATGTGGTAAACATGAAATCTAGATTCACTACTTTTCCAGAGATGTCGGTTCCCTTTAGGTTTATGTCGTCTCCGACTGTGAAAGGTTTCAGGCCGAGAATAAAGAAGGTTGCCGAGATGTTGCTGAGCCCGGTCTAGACGGCAACG
>JBNMOQ010000266.1:0-7174 GCA_051275055.1 Candidatus Pelagisphaera sp. | reverse complement strand
CGGGATTTATTGGCGAAAGAAATTCGGTTCACCGATTTTGAACCTCAGAAATTGGATGCGGCGGGTATAGTCGATGCCGGTCTGGAGCAAGGAATCCGAGATGCGTTGGGAAAGGCAGAAGGGTTGATTGCTATAGGCGATGTGTCCGGATTGTCGCGGCTGTCGATTAAAAACGCAAACATCGGTGACTTGACAGGTTTGGAGTACGCTTTGGATTTAGTGGCCTTGAATTTGAGTGGTAATCAGATTGTAGATTTAGAGCCACTCAGGGGATTGGATAAGCTGAACTTTCTTGATGTTAGTGATAATCTCATTGTGGATATTGCTCCACTGTTGGGACCTAAACAATTGGAAGAGCTTAGAGTTTTCGGTAATCCGATCAACTTTTTCGAAGATTCGTTTCAGCAGGTGCTTATTGAGCAGATCCAGGCGACTGGGGGTATTCGGGTGGTTTCCCATATATTGGATTCGGCAAATGTCTTACGTATTGAGTACGATCAGGCGACAGAGCAGTTCGATCTCGTGTGGCCGGATGATTGGGTGCTGCAAACATCTACTGGTTTTACGCCATGGGAGGATGTTTCAAGTGAGTCTCCGTTTGCTTTGCCGGAAGCATTTGGCGCTCCGGCATTCTGGAGAGTTCGCGAGTCAAACTAGAATCTTTCTTGAAAGACTCTTTGGAGTGAGAGCAATTCAATTGCATTGGAATATTGTTTTTGCCTAGAGTTTCCGGATCGGAATTTCTCTTGTTAATCTGTTTCGGAAGGCGAAGCGGTGGGGCAACGCCTTGCTGGATGTTGCGTTTCCTTCGAGCTGTGCAACTTGTGGCGACTTGGTCGAAGGTTCGCCCTTGGAGCGCGTTTGCGAACGGTGTTTTGGGCGAATCCATGTCGTGGAGGATCCGCGTTGTTGGACTTGCGGGTATCCGTTTTTTGGTGAAACGGAGTCTCATGGGGATTGTCAGCATTGTTCGCGACTGATGCCTCAGTTTTCTCGAGGATGGTCGGTCGCTTTGTTTCGGGGGCCGATTCGCGATCTGATTTATGCCCTGAAGTACAGCAATGGTTTTTGGGCAATTGGCGATTTGGGACGAATCGCGGAGTACGCGGAGGGGTTGGGGGATTATTTGGAAGATGCGATTTTGGTTCCGGTTCCTCTGCATCCGAGGAAGGAACGCGAGCGAGGATACAATCAGAGCGCCTTGATAGCCGAATCGATTGCCGGGCGGTTCGAGGGTGTCCGGTTGGAGGCTATTCTCGAGCGAGTCATCGATACGCGATCGCAGACCCAGTTCAATCGAAAGGAGCGCTATCGCAATCTGAGAAATGCCTTTTCTTTGGTCAAAAAAGGTGCCATAGACCCGAGCCAACGTTATATTATTGTAGATGATGTCTTTACAACAGGTTCAACCCTCAATGCTTGCGCGGCCACACTTCGCAAGGCGGGAGCGAAACGCGTAGACGTGTTGACCTTGGGTCACGGTTGACTATCGATTAACTGTAGAACAAGTAAGGAGCCTTGCCGATGCCGATTTTTCATAAACCAAAGTATTCCACCGTTCAGGTGAAGAAAAAGGATATCCCTCAGGGATTGTGGCAGAAATGCCCTGCCTCAGGTGAGATTATCTATAACAAAGAGCTGGAGCAAAACCAGAATGTCGTGCCGAAGAGCGGTTACCACTTTCCGATCAGCAGTGCGAAGCGTCTTGGTTTTCTCTTGGATTCTGGATCTTGGGAAGAATTTGATAAGGATCTGAAGCCAAACGATCCTTTGGAGTTCAACGATACGAAGGCTTACAAGGACCGTATTACGGGTTACCAAGCCAAGACGGGCATGAACGATTCGGTTATCGACGGTCTCGGGAAGATTCATGGAATTCCGGTTTCCATCGCCGTGATGGATTTTAAATTTGGCGGCGGATCGCTCGGTTCGGTCGCAGGGGAGAAGATCACCCGGGCTATTGAGCGTGCTTTGGAAATTAAGATCCCTTGCATTATCGTCTCTTGTTCAGGTGGAGCTCGCATGCAGGAGGGTATTTTGAGCCTAATGCAAATGGCGAAAACGAGCGCGGCTTTGGCAAAACTCTCCAAGGCTAAATTACCGTTTATTTCCGTGCTGACGAATCCGACTACTGGCGGGGTAACCGCGAGTTATGCAACCTTGGGCGATGTTATCATCTCGGAACCAGGCGCTTTGATCGGGTTTGCTGGGCGGCGTGTTATTAAGGAAACGACTAACGAGGATTTGCCGGAAGGTTTTCAGTCGGCTGAATTTTTACTCGAACGCGGTTTGGTCGATATGATCGTGGATCGCCGTGAGATGCGGGGTTCTCTACGCGACCTTTTGTCGGCTCTTTATTTGGGTAAACAGCCTAAGACCGCATAGGTCGCTGTTCGCTCTTCTTCAAAGATAGAATGAGTGGAGATCTTGGGAGCTACGAGGAGGCTCGGGACTGGCTATATTCGCTCAAGAACCAGGGTTCGACCTATGGGATCGAACGAATGGAGCTGTTTGCCGAACATTTGGGCAATCCTCAGCATTCCTATCCGGTGATTCATATTGCTGGGACGAATGGCAAGGGTTCGACGGCGGCTATGCTCGAATCGATCTTTCGGGCTCACGGCTACAGGACGGGACTCTCGACCTCGCCGCATCTAGTGAGGCAGGGTGAGCGGATCCAGGTCGATCGAACGATTTTGGACGAAAGCAAGATCCTCGAATACACGCGCTACCTCAAAACGGTGGGCGAGGAGATTGGGCGAGAAACACCGGACCTGCATCCTAGTTTTTTCGAGTTCATGACGGGGATGGCTTTGTTGCACTTCCAAAAGGAGGCAGTGGACGTCGCAATCGTCGAAGTCGGCCTTGGAGGGCGTTTGGATGCGACTAACGTAGTAGATCCGGAAGTGTCGGTGATCACGTCCATCGGATTGGATCACTGCGAGATTCTCGGCGAGACCCATGAGCTAATCGCCCGGGAGAAGGGCGGAATAATCAAATCAGGCCGCCCGGTTGTTATCGGAGCGCTACCGGACGAGGCGGAGGTAGCGATTCGCGAATTGTGCGATGAGCGCGGATGCGATCTTACGCGGATTAGCGATCGCTACGGAGAAAACGGAGATCCATATCCAGAGACCAATCTTGCTGGAGGTTATCAGCGTTTAAATGCCGCGATCGCGATGACGGTTGTTGAGATCGTGCAGCAGCGATTTAATTTGGATACCGCACTTTCCCAGTTGGCATTGAAACAAGTTTCCTGGCCAGGTCGCTGGGAAGTTCGCCAACTCAAGCACCGTCAAATCATTTTCGACGTGTCTCACAACGCGGAAGGCGCTCGTTGGCTGGAGGATAATTTGTCGACACTCTGCGCGGACGGGGCTCCGGCTCCAGATGTTGTTATGGGCGTCATGGGCGAATACCGGGCGAAGGCTCTTATTCCGGTAGTGGCTCGTTACGCTCGATCCATAATATTCGTGATACCAGCGCAGTCTCGGTCAGCTTCTTTCGAGGAATTGGAACGTTGGGTGCCAGATAACTTTTCTGGCTCAATCGGTCGTGGATCGGTTGCAGAGCTATTTCCTTCGAAAGGAGTTTGCTCGCTGGATGTGCCTAGTGATCACCCGATTGTGGTCACGGGATCTATCTATTTGATAGGTGAAATCTGGGAACGATTCCTCGAGGATACTCCCGTTGGGCAGAACGTTCTTCAGGATTTTTAAAAACGGGGTTGACATAGGGGCGCGAAACTAGATTTTCGAGCCTCTTTTATTTGGGCATGCTTCCCTAGCTCAATTGGTAGAGCAGTAGACTCTTAATCTATTTGTTCTGGGTTCGAGTCCCAGGGGGGGTACCAAATTAAAGATTCAGTTCAGCGTTGTCGTTAACGAAAGCGCAGTCTGGAAAGATTTGCCGGCGTAGCTCAATTGGTAGAGCAACTGATTTGTAATCAGTAGGTTGCGGGTTCGAGTCCCATCGCCGGCTCCAGTCTTTGTTCGATTGGAGCTATTAAGTGAAAAATAGCGTGCTTTCCCCTTTACATGCTGGGGCTTTTACAGCTTTGTTCTCGGTTTTCCTAAAAGTCATGCAAAAGACTAAGAAATCCATAGCAAAACGTTTCAAAATAACTGGTACTGGCAAGTTGATGCGTCGTTCTCCTGGAACACGTCACCATCTTCACCAAAAAACCACGAAGCAGAAACGTACACTCGGTCAAGACAAGCACGTATCACCAGGACGAAAAGCAGATCTCATGCGCGGCCTTCCACACGGACTTAAATAACCGAACATTATAAATTATTTCGTACGGGTAAAAGATTGAAAAATTGGGCGACCTGACGAAATTTAATACCAGAAAGGGATAACATGCCTAGAGCAACTAATTCACCAGCATACCTAAAGCGTCGTAAGAAGATGCTGAAGCAAGCCAAAGGCTACTTCGGCAATAAATCACGTCTATATAAATACGCGAAAGAAGCCGTAGCGCACGCATTGCAATACGCTTATCGCGATCGCCGCAATAAGAAGCGCACTTGGCGCCGTCTTTGGATCGTGCGTATCAATGCTGCTTGTCGCGAACGCGGCATGAACTATAGCCGCTTCCAAGAAGGTCTGAAAGCCGCAGAAGTCATCCTGGATCGTAAGATTCTGGCTGATCTTGCAGTTAATGACCCCGCAGCATTTGCGGGCTTGGTCGAAAAGTCTAAAGAAGCGTTGAAGGCTAAGAGAGCTGCCTAAGACTCGAAAAGCGGCGAGAGAGACGGAATTCCGTCTAACAAACAATTTTCGCCTTTAACGGGATGGAGTTCGGGTATTTGCTCGAACTCCATTTTTTTGCTTACCACGAAAGAAACGAACGAAACGAAAAGAGGAAGAATCGGAGAGTATGGCAATCCATGCAAAGGCCTGCTTTTGCGATGAGTATTGAAGCCTGTTTGTCCTGAATTGGATTTTCGTATTTTTAGTGATTTTCGTGGTTAATATTTTAAGCCAACGAATTCACTCCTGGAAATTGAATGGAAGAAGAACTTAAACAGATCGTAGAATCCGCGAAAAGCGGCGTTAACGGCGTAGGTAACCGAGCTGGCTTCGAAGCCTTTAAAGCAGAGATCACTGGTCCGAATGGATCGTTGACGAAAGTGATGAAAGGTATGGGCAAGGTCGCCAAGGAAGACCGCCCGATGTTCGGAAAACTGATCAACCAAGCGAAACAGCAGGTTCAGGCGGTTTACGATGAAGTGATGAGCGTTATCGAGGCCGCGGAAATAGCCGAAAAGCTAGGCCCTGCAATTGATCCTTCGCTTCCGTCACCAGATTCTGGACCTGGGAGTTTTCACCCTTTGACGCAAGTGCGCGAAGAGATTTGCCGCATATTCAAGGAGATCGGATTTACCGTTGCGGAAGGCACGGAAGTCGAAACCGAGTATTATTGCTTCGATGCTTTAAATACTCCGAAGGACCACCCTGCACGTGATTTACAAGATACGTTCTACATGCCGGATGATGCGGATTTCGCGAATGTATCCAAAAAGTCGGACGAGCGATACCTGCTGCGCACGCACACGTCTTCGGTTCAGATTCGTACGATGCTTAAAGAGAAGCCGCCGCTTCGTATCATTTCGCCAGGCCGTTGCTTTCGCCGCGATACGGTTGACGCGACTCACAGCGCGAATTTCCATCAGATCGAAGGTCTCTACGTCGACAAGAACGTAACGGTGCGGGACTTGAAGGCTATCTTGGACTATTTCTTCGAGCAACTTCTTGGTAAAGGAACGACGACTCGTTTTCGTCCGCATTTCTTTCCCTATACAGAGCCGAGCTTCGAGGTGGATTTCTCTTCGAAGCATTTGGCCAAGTTGGGTAGTGACTGGGTTGAAATCGCCGGTTGCGGAATGGTTGAGCCGGAAGTGTTTTCTTCGGTTGGCTACGATCCAGAAGTGTATTCGGGATTTGCTTTCGGCATGGGGATCGAGCGTATCGCTATGATCATCTATGGTATCGATGATATTCGTTATTTCTATCAAAATGATCGCCGATTTTTAAATCAATTCGCGTAATGCGAATAAGAACATTGACCACAGATGGCACAGATAAGCACAGATTATTTTAAATCAGATAGGCATTCGGATTGTTGATTCAATCTGTGTGTATCTGTGTGATCTGTGGTTAAATATAGACTGACTTTACGACATGAAAATTTCTCTCACTTGGCTGAAACGCTATATTGATCTTCCCGAGAGCCCGAAAGAGCTCGCTGCTTCCTTGACCTTGCTTGGTTTCGAGGTTGACGACATTCAAACAACCGGAGTACCGCCGCTCGAAAACGTCTTAGTAGGCGAGGTACTCGAACGCGTGCAACACCCGGATGCGGATAAGCTAGGAGTTTGTCGTGTGGCGCTTGGCGCTGAAGTCGGCGAAAAGTCGATCGTGTGCGGAGCGAGCAACTACAAGGTGGGCGATCGTGTTCCGGTTGCGCTTCCAGGAGCAACGCTTCCAGGCGGTTTCAAAATCAAGCGTTCGAAGTTGCGCGGAGTTGAATCCGACGGAATGATGTGCTCGGGCAAAGAAATCGGAGCGGGTGAGGATGCAGCTGGTTTGCTGATTCTCGATGGCTCGCCTGAAATCGGTACACCGATAAATGAAATTCTGACTGAGAGTGATACGGTATTTAATTTGGAGGTAACTCCGAATCGTCCGGATTGTCTCTCGCACATTGGAATCGCTCGCGAACTGGCCGCTTGGTATCGCCGAGAGGTGAAGTATCCATCGTTTGATGATTTGCCTAGCGTTGAGTCTCGTCCGTCTGGTGAGGATTCTTTTGAAGGAGTAAGTGTTAGTTGCGAAGAGGATTGTCCGCTTTATCGAGCGACGGTCATCAAGGGCGTAAAGATTGGGCCGAGCCCTGCTTGGATGCAGGAGTTATTAAGCTCAATCGGGCTTCGTCCGATCAACAATGTTGTGGATGTTACGAATTTCGTTCTTCACGAATCTGGCAGTCCGATGCATGCATTTGATGCTCGTGACATTAGTGGTAAGAAGATCACCGTTCGCAATGCCGGCGAAGGAGAAGAAATGACGACTTTGGATGGCGAAGAGCGTAAGCTCGCTAGCCGGATGGTTGTGATTTCGGACGAGGAACGTGCCTTGGCGATTGCCGGGGTTATGGGTGGTCAAAATT